>JADCES010000296.1 GCA_020250005.1 Roseomonas sp. | reverse complement strand
CAACGCGTGACGGTGGATGCCGGTGAGGCGCATCTTTACGCCGACTCGGGTTCCGATCTGATGGAGGCCGTGCCACTGCCCCCCGGCATTCGCGCCGCGCTGGAAGCCTTTGTGGCGGAACATCACCGCGACCGCGGCTTTCATAAGCGCAAGCGCGACAAGGCGGAACTTGATGGGCTTGGCCGGCGCAGCCGGGTGGATGGCCCATGAGCGAGGAGAATGAGGGCTTCCTCTCCCGCTGGTCGCGCCGCAAGCGCGCCGTGCTGGAAGGCCGCGCGCCCGAGGAAGCTGCGCCGCCCGCCCCGCTTGAGGCGACGCCCGAGGCGCTGCCGCCCGCCGAGCCCGAGGATGATTTTGACCCGGCCAGCCTGCCGCCAATCGAAAGCCTGACCCTGGAGAGCGACTTCAAGGCCTTTTTGCACCGCAAGGTGCCCTTGGAACTGCGCTCCGCGGCGCTTCGCCGTGCCTGGAGCCTTGACCCCTCCATCCGGGATTTCATCGGCCCGGCGGATTACGCCTGGGATTACAATGCGCCGGATGGCGTGCCGGGCTTTGCGCTGGAATTGGGCGGGGATGCGATGAAGCTGCTGTCGCATGCGCTGGGCCTCGATGCCCCGACCCCTAAGCCCGATTCGGCCGAGCCTGAGGCAACCCCGGCGGAGCCCGCTGCCTTGGCTGAGGCCCCGCCAGTTGAGGCAGTGCCCGAACCCCCTGGGCCCGCCATTGCCGAGGCCATGCCTGAGCCAGAGGCAGCGCCGGAGCCCCTGGCGCCGCGCCCCCGCCGCCATGGCAGCGCCCTGCCAGTGTAAATTTTTCTAGACAGAAATACTGTCAATGTCAGAGCGGGTAACTCGCCTATTGCATTTTGATACGCAATTTGAGTAGAAGCAACGGAGATTCGGAATGGCTTTTTTCCTTTGTATAACTGAAATGATATCGGAATGTTACCATTCTGTCATTTCGCTTGACGAGGATCAGGGTGACGCCGGACTATAATTTAGACACGAGGGGGCAACGGCCGGAATGCGGCCCATGACGCAGCAAGATCAGGCACAAGATGCCATGGCTACCGAAAGGGCGCGGCTTTTCGCGCTGCTCGGTCGTTTGCTGGTCGCCGCCCCGGACGCCCATTTGCTCGCTGCCCTGGCCGCGCTGCCCGGTGATTCCTCGCCACTCGGGAAATGTTACCGCGCACTGGCCGAAGCAGCTGCCGCGACCGATACGCAGCGTGTTCAGCGTGAATTTCATGATCTGTTTATCGGCCTTGGTCGCGGCGAATTGCTGCCCTTCGCTTCCTATTACATCACGGGCTTTTTGCATGAACGCCCGCTGGCGGATTTGCGCGGGGACCTTGCGCGGCTTGGCATTGAACGCGCCGAAGGTGTTGCCGAGCCCGAGGATCACATTGCATCCGAATGCGAAAGCTTTGCCGGGCTACTTTCAGGCGTGTTTCCAGGTGGTGCCGCGGCGGCCGAGGCGTTTTTCGCCCGTCATCTCCGCCCCTGGGCGGGGCGCTTCTTTGCGGATCTGGAAGCGGCGGAAGCCGCAAGCTTTTACCGCGCCGTCGGCGCGCTTGGCCGCATGGCCATTGAGGTTGAATTGGCGGCGCAGGAACTGCCCGTCTGATGTTTTTTGCTGGGAGGGTTGAACATGAGTGCTGATGACCAACAAGTGGCGCAACGCCGCGGCTTTTTGAAAACCCTGGGCCTTGCTGCCGGTGGCGCAGTGGCAGCGACAGCGGCTGAGGCCTCAGCGCCGCTCCGCGCCGATGCCGTGCCGGCCGGCACCGCGCGCAAGGAAAACCAGGCGGATCGCCAGCGCGCGCGCTACCAGGCCAATAGCCCGCATGTGCAGGCCTTCTATCGCACCAATCGTTCCAACGAAAAGTAAGAAGGGAAGCACCCATGTTGATCAAACGCACTGATGGCAAGGCCGCCAAGCAGCGCCTTGCTTCCGCCTATCAGGGGCTTTCTGCCGGCGGGCTTGATCGCCGCGCCTTCCTGCGTCAGGCCGGGCTTGGCGGGGCGGGGCTGGCGGCACTTGGCGCCATTCCGCTTTCCACCATGCGTCCTGCCGAAGCGGGGCCGATGGATCGTTCAAAGCCCGTGCAGCGCGTGAAGAATATCTGCACGCATTGTTCGGTCGGCTGCACCGTGATTGCCGAAGTGCAGAATGGCGTTTGGGTCGGGCAGGAACCCGCTTGGGAATCGCCGATCAATCGCGGCACGCATTGCGCCAAGGGCGCTTCGGTGCGCGAATTGGTCCATGGCGACCGGCGCATCAAATATCCGATGAAGCTGGTGAACGGCCAATGGCAGCGCATGTCCTGGGACAATGCGATGACCGAAATTGCCGACAAGCTGATGGAAACCCGTCAGAAAAGCGGGCCGGATGCCACCTTCTGGCTGGGCAGCGCGAAATTCTCCAATGAAGGTGCTTATCTGTATCGCAAATTTGCGGCCTTCTGGGGCACGAATAACGTGGACCACCAGGCGCGCATCTGCCATTCGACCACGGTCGCCGGTGTGGCCAATACCTGGGGCTATGGCGCGCAGACCAATTCCTATAACGATATCCGCAATTCCAAGACCATGATCATCATGGGCGGCAATCCGGCGGAAGCGCACCCGGTCAGCTTGCAGCATGTTCTTGCCGGCAAGGAACAGAACCGCGCCAATCTGATCGTGATTGATCCGCGCTTCACCCGCACGGCCGCCCATGCCAGCGAATATGTGCGCATCCGCCCGGGCACCGATATTCCGGTGATGTGGGGCATGCTGCACCACATCTTCGCCAATGGCTGGGAAGACAAGGAATTCATCCGCCAGCGCGTGCATGGCATGGATGAAATCCGCGCCGAGGTCGCGAAATGGACGCCGGCCGAAGTTGAGCGTGTTTCCGGCGTGCCGGGCGCGCAGCTCCGCAAGGTTGCGGAAATGTTCGCGACGCAAAAGCCCGCGACGCTGATCTGGTGCATGGGGGCCACCCAAAAGACCGTCGGTACGGCCAATGTGCGCGCCTTTTCCATCCTGCTGCTCGCGACCGGCAATGTCGGGTCGGAAGGCACGGGCGCGAATATTTTCCGCGGCCATTGCAATGTGCAGGGGGCGACTGATTTCGGCCTCGATGTCACGACACTGCCGGCCTATTATGGTTTGGACGAAAACGCCTGGCGGCATTGGTCGCGCGTTTGGAATGTGCCCTATGAATCCATGGTCGCGCGGTTTGACAGCCCGGCCCTGATGGGCACGCCCGGCATCCCGACCACGCGGTATTTCGATGCCGTAACGCTGCCCAAGGATCAGGTGCAGCAGCGCGACAATTTCAAGGCCATGCTGGTGTTCGGCCATGGCGGCAATACCGTCACGCGCATGCCGGAAGCGGTGAAGGGGCTTGAAGCGCTTGATCTGTTGGTGGTGGCGGACCCGCATCCGACCACCTTCGCGGTCCTCGCGAACCGCAGGGAAAACACTTATCTGCTGCCCATCTGCACGCAGTTTGAATGCGCGGGCAGCCGCACGGCGTCCAACCGTTCCGTCCAATGGGGCGATCAGGTGGTGAAGCCGATCTTCGAGAGCAAGAATGACTATGAGGTGATGTATCGTCTGGCTGGCGCGCTGGACCGCGCGGCGGAGCGGCGCAATATGCCGATCCGCTTCCAGGCCGATATGTTCAAGGGCATTGAGGTGCGCGGCCAGGAACCAGTGCCCGAAAGCGTGCTGCGGGAGATCAATCGCGGCGCTATCAGCACGGGCTATACGGGCCAATCGCCGGAACGCTTGAAGGCGCATATGGCACACCAGGACAAGTTCGATCTGGTGACTTTGCGCGCCAAGGCGGATGCACCAGCCGAAATCAAGGGCGATTTCTACGGCCTGCCCTGGCCCTGCTGGGGCACGCCGGAAATGCGCCATCCGGGCACGCATATCCTCTACAACACCAACCTTCATGTGAAGGAAGGCGGCGGCACCTTCCGTGCGCGCTTCGGCGTGGAACGCAATGGTGTGACGCTATTGGCGGAAGGGTCCTATTCCAAGGGTTCGGAAATCACCGATGGCTATCCGGAATTCACCACCGCGGTGATGCAGCGCCTGGGTTGGGATAAGGAATTCACCGAAGCCGAACGCGCTTCCTTGGCGCGCCAGGGTGGCACCGCTTCCTGGGCGACGGATCTTTCCATGGGGATCATTCGCATCACCATGGAACATGGCGTCGTGGCTTACGGCAACGCAAAGGCGCGCGCGGTGGCCTGGAACCTGCCTGATCCGGTGCCGGTGCATCGCGAACCGATCTACACGCCGCGCACCGATCTGATTGCGCAATATCCGACGCTGCCTGATCGGCGCGGCTTCCGCCTGCCGCATCTGGGGCAAACGGTGCAGAACCGTTCGCATCAGGTGGCGCCGAATTTCCCGATCATCCTGTCTTCCGGTCGCTTGGTTGAATATGAAGGCGGCGGGGAAGAAACGCGGTCGAACAAGTGGCTTGCGGAATTGCAGCAGGATATGTTCGTGGAAATCAATCCGCGCGATGCCGCCGCACGCAATATCCAGGATGGTGCCTGGGTGCTGGTCTCTGGCCCGGAAATGCCGGCCGGCAAGGCAACCCGCATGAAGGCTTTGGTGACGGAACGCGTCGGGCCAGGTGTTGCCTGGATGCCCTTCCACTTCGCCGGCTGGTTCATGCAGGAAGACCAAAGGCGCAAATACCCAACCGGCACGGACCCGATCGTGCTTGGCGAAAGCGTCAATGCAGTAACCACCTATGGCTATGACCCGGTGACCTTCATGCAGGAAACCAAGGTCACGCTTTGTCAAATCCGCGCGGCATAAAGGGGGGCAAGAACAATGGCTCGTATGAAATTCCTGTTGGACGCGGAACGCTGCATCGAATGCAATGCCTGCGTCACTGCCTGCAAAAACGAACATGAAGTGCCCTGGGGCATCAATCGCCGGCGCGTCGTCACCATCAATGACGGCAAGCCAGGTGAGCGTTCAATCTCCATGGCTTGCATGCAATGCACGGATGCGCCCTGCGCCGCCGTCTGCCCGGTTTCCTGTTTTTACACCACCGCCGATCAGGTGGTGCTGCATGACAAGGACCTTTGCATCGGCTGCGGCTATTGCTTCTACGCATGCCCCTTCGGCGCGCCGCAATTTCCGCGCCTTGGCAATTTCGGCTCACGTGGGAAGATGGATAAGTGCACCTTCTGCGCCGGCGGCCCGCAGGCCGACAATACCCAGGCGGAATACATCCAGTACGGGTCGAACCGTCTGGCGGAAGGCAAGCTGCCGCTTTGCGCCGAAATGTGTTCGACCAAGGCGCTGCTGGCCGGTGATGGTCAGATCATTGCGTCTATCTATCGGGAGCGTGTGCAGCGCCGCGGCTATGGTACGGGCGCCTGGGGCTGGCGCACTGCCTATCGCGAAACCGTTGCGATCTGAAGGGCGGGCTGAACCATGAAGCTCCGCATCCTTGCCCTGCTTGCCGCGCTGCTAATGGGCGCGGCGGCACCCGTATTGGCGCAAACCGCGCCGCGCGCGCCTTCCATGGCGGAAGAAATGGAAGTGCAGGCGCTGCTGCGCGGCAGCCAGATTCAGGGCCGCATCACCATTCCGGATGATCGGGCCGCGACGCTTATTCAGCCTGTTGGGCGCGAATGGCGTGATTTCCATAACTATACGCTCGCCTGGGTGGGTGGCATTGCCGTGCTTGGCATGCTGGCGATCCTGGTTGCCTTCCGCCTGACCAAGGGGCGCATCCCGATTGAAGGCGGCCGTTCAGGGCGCACCATTCTGCGCTTCAATACGCTGGAACGCGCCAATCACTGGATGGTGGCTTCCACCTTCATCATCCTGGCGCTGTCTGGCCTGAACCTGACCTTCGGGCGGCATATCCTGCTGCCGATCGTGGGGCCTGAGGCTTTCACCGCCATCAGCCAATGGGGCAAATACGCCCATAACTTCCTGGCCTTCCCCTTCACGCTGGGCCTGGTGGTGATGCTGCTGATTTGGGTGAAGGACAATATCCCGAATGCGCGCGACATCGCCTGGTTCAAGGCGGGTGGCGGGTTGATCGGCAGTAAGCATCCGGAAGCCGGCCGCTTCAATGGCGGGCAGAAGATGGTGTTTTGGATCACGGTGCTGGGTGGCGCGGTGGTGGCGATCTCAGGCTATCTGCTGGTTTTCCCCTTCGTCTTCACCGATATCGCCGGGATGCAGCTCAGCCACATCATCCATAGCCTGCTATCGGTGCTGATGATCGCTGCCTTGCTCGCGCATATCTATATCGGCTCTGTCGGCATGGATGGCGCCTTTGATGCGATGGGCTCGGGCCAGGTGGATTTGAACTGGGCCAAGCAGCACCACCCGCTTTGGGTGCAGGAGGAAATGGCCAAGGGCCGCGCGGCGGAAGCGCCGCCCGGCGCCAAGCCTTCCGGCGCAGATTAGAGCGTGTTGCGTTCACATGTGTTCACGCCACCCGCTCTACCTCGTTGTTTTTCGAGCATCTTCACACGTTCAGATGATTCCATCTGAACGTGATCTGCTCTGATCGCCCGATGCGCGTGATCGGCCTCGCCGGCTGGAGCGGGGCCGGCAAAACCACCTTGATGGTGAAACTGATCCCCTGCCTGATTGGGCGGGGGATTGGCGTTTCTACGCTTAAACATGCGCATCATCGCTTTGATGTGGATGTGCCGGGCAAGGATTCCTGGCAGCACCGCCAGGCCGGCGCGCAGCAGGTGATGGTGGCATCCGGCGCGCGTTGGGCGCTGATGACGGAATTGCGCAGCGCTGCGGAACCGCGCCTGCCGGAATTGATCGCGCGCATGGATGCGGTTGATCTGGTGATTGTGGAGGGCTTCAAGCGGGACGCTCATCCCAAGCTGGAAGTGCATCGCGCCGCCAATGCCAAGCCCTGGATGCACCCGGATATGCCCGGCATTGTCGCAGTGGCATCCGACACGCCGCCCCCTTATGATCTGCCCTGCGCTGGTTTGGATGAGGTAGAGGCCATCGCCGATCTGGTGCTGGCGCATGCACGAGAGATCAAGGACATTCCCTGGACGGAGGGGTAATGGCGCAGCTTTCGGATGATTGCTTCGCCTTTGGCGGCGCGCTGATGGCGGTGGAAGAAGCCCAGGCGCTGATCCTGGAGCGCATCCCGCCCGCCACCGGCACTGAGATGGTGGCGCTAGCCGCTGCGCGCGGGCGCGTGCTGGCCGCACCGCTGCTGGCGCCTTTGCCCTTGCCACCCTTCTTCAACGCTGCCGTGGATGGCTGGGCCTTTCGCCATGCGGATTTGACGCCTGGCGCCGAGACCGCCTTGCAGGAGGTTGGCCGTATCGCCGCGGGACAAGCCCCGTCGCGCGGTGTTGCGACTGGTGAGGCGATGCGCGTCTTCACCGGCGCCCCCATGCCGCAAGGCGCCGATACCGCCGTGATGCAGGAAGATGTCCGCCGTGACGGTGCGGCGATTTTCATCCCCCCAGGTCTGAAACTTGGCGCCAATGCGCGGCCGGCCGGTGAGGATATCGCCGCCGGCGCGCTTGCCTTGCCTGAGGGCAAAATTCTTGGCCCCGCGGAGATTGGGCTGGCAGCCGCCTTGGGTCAGGCGCAGCTTGTGGTGCGCCCGCGCCTCAAGGTCGGCGTGTTTTCCACCGGCGATGAATTGGCAAGCCCCGGTGACGCTCTTGGCCCCGCGCAGAGCTATGACAGCAACCGATTTACGTTGCTGGCGCTGCTGGCGGCGCTGCCGGTGGAAGCGCATGACCTTGGCATCCTGCCCGATGACCGCGCCGCGACCGAGGCTGCGCTGCATGACGCCGCCGCCAGCCATGATCTGCTGCTGACCAGCGGCGGGGTTTCCACAGGTGAGGAAGACCATGTGCGCGCTGCCATCGAAGCCGGTGGGCGGCTGGTGTTCTGGCGCCTGGCCGTAAAGCCTGGCCGCCCGGCGGCGATGGGGCTGGTGCGCGGCACGCCGGTGCTGGGCCTGCCGGGCAATCCTGTGGCAGCGGTGGTGACGTTTCTGCATCTGGCGCGGCCCTTGGTGCTGCGCCTTTCGGGGGCTTTGCCCGAAGCCCTGCCGCGCTTTGTGGCAGAGGCTGACTTCACCTACCGCAAAAAGGCCGGGCGGCGCGAATATGTGCGCGTGAGCTTGCAGGCCACCGGCGGCCTGCCGCGCGCGCACAAATTCTCGCGCGAAGGCGCGGGATTGCTGACGTCGCTGACGCAATCCGATGCCTTTGCGGAATTGCCGGAAGACATCACGGCGGTGGCCCCTGGCGATCACGTGGCGGTATTGCCCTTCAGCGCGATATTCTGAACCTCCTGCCTTGACGCATCGCCCCATGGGTGATGCTTTGGGCGCATAAGGAAGGATCAGTCACCATGGACCATAATCCCTTGCCATTCGCCCCCACCGAAGAAACGCGCATGTTGCAGGACCTTGTCGCGCGCTTCGTGGACAAGGATCTGATGCCACTTGAACCCACGATTTTGAAGCGCGAAGCCGAAGGCAAGGGCTATAAGCTTTCCGAGGAAGAGGAAACGCGGCTTTTGGCGCGCTGCCAGGAATTGGGCCTTTGGGGCCTTGATGTGCCGGAGGAATTCGGCGGCGCCAATCTGTCACTGAGCGCGCTTGCGGCAGCCGAGGAAGAATTGGGCCGCGCCTGCGTGCCCTTCGTCATCCCGCCCGATAGCCCCAATCTGCACATGATGCTCTCGGTCGCCAATTCCATGCAGCGGGAGCGTTATCTTGCGCCCTATGCGGAAGGCAAGGCGCGTTCTGCCATGGCGATTTCCGAACCCGGCGCGGGCGGTGATCCCGCCGGCATGACCACGCGCGCGGTGAAGGATGGCAATGATTGGGTCATCAATGGCCGCAAGATTTGGGTCAGCAATGTGCCGCGCGCGGATTTCATCATCCTCATGGCGCGCACGGGCGATGGCAAGCGCCAGGAAGGTGTCACCGCCTTCATCGTGGAAAAGGGCACGCCCGGCTTCATCATTGAACGCGAAATTTCCATGATTGGCGGGCGCAAGACCTATGAATTGGTGTTTGAAGATTGCCGCGTGCCGGAAAGCCAAGTTCTCGGCGAATTGGGCCGCGGCTATGCGCCGATGCAATTGCGGTTGAATGTGCGCCGCCTGCAAATGGGTGCGCGCTGCGTTGGCATGACGCGCCGCGCACTGGATATGATGGCTGATCAGGCGCGCAACCGCGTGACCTTCGGCGTGCGGCTCGCGGACCGCCAAGCCATTCAATGGTGGGTCGCGGAAGCCGCCACACGCATGCATGCCTGCAAGCTGATGGTGGCCGACCTTGCCGCCAAGCTTGATGCGGGGGCTGATGTGCGCATGGAAGCTTCCATGCTGAAGGTGGAAGGCACGGAAATGGCGCAGGATATCCTGGACCAGGCCATGCAGACCTTCGGCGCCATGGGCGTCACCAAGGAATTGCCCCTGCAGTTGATGCACCAGCAGGTGCGCCTGATGCGCGTTTATGAAGGCCCGTCTGAGGTGCATCGCAGCGCCATTGGCCGGCGCATCCTGGGTTCCAAGGTCTGATCCCGGATGGCGGAACCGCATCGCCCGCTGGATGGGATTCTCGTTCTCGATCTCGGGCAGATTTACCAGGCGCCTTATTGTTCTTTCCTGATGGCGATGGCGGGTGCCACCGTCATCAAGATTGAACCGCCGGGCGGGGAATCGCTTCGTCGCCGCACCATGGTTTCCGGCGGGTCCGTGCCGCAGGCCATGTTGAATTCCAACAAGCTTGGCATTTCGATTGACTTCAAGAATGAAGCAGGGCGCGAGCTGTTTCTTTCCATGGTGGATCGCGCCGATATCCTGATTGAGAATTTCGCGCCGGGGGCGATGGATAAGCTTGGCCTGGGGCAGGAAGTGCTGCTGGCCCGCAACCCGCGCCTGATCTATGCGGCGGCATCAGGCTATGGCCGTTCCGGGCCGGATCGCGACAAGCTGGCGATGGACCTGACCGTGCAGGCGGCGTCCGGCATTATGCATACCACGGGTTTTCCGGATGGTCCGCCCGTGAAATCCGGCCCGGCGGTGGTGGATTTTCTTGGGGGTACGCATCTTTACGCGGCTGCCATCACGGCGCTGTTTGACCGTGAACGCACCGGGCGCGGGCGCTTTGTGGAAATCGCCATGCAGGATACGGTTTATCCGTGCCTGGCTTCCGCGCTTGGCATGCATTTCGGCGGGCTGCGCGGCAAGATCCCGCCGCGCACGGGCAATTCCCATGCGGGGCTCGCGATGGCGCCATACAATGTCTATCCGACCAGTGATGGGTATCTGGCGATTATTGTGGTCAAGGAAGATCATTGGAACCGCTTGCTGCGCGCTATGGGGCGCGAGGATTTGATGGGCGATCCGCGCTTTGCGACCAACCCCGCGCGGGTGCAAAACATGGCGGAGGTTGATGCCATGGTGACTGCCTGGCTTGCCGGCATGACCCGTGAGGAAGCGGTCGCCGCCACGCGCAAATTCGGCGTGCCGGCAGCACCCGTGCGCGATTTGGATGAGGTGATCAATGATGCCGGCATGCATGAACGCGGCATGCTGCATTGGATGGACCATCCTGAGGTTGGGCGCGTGTGCCTGCCATCCTCACCACTGCGCTTCACCGATGCGCCGGCGCCGGCGCTGAAGCCGAGCCCGTTCCTGAACCAGCATGAGGAAGAAGTGCTGGGTGGGATTTTTGGGTTTTCGGCGGAAGAGCGTGCGGCGCTGCGGGAGGCGGGGGCGATTAGTTCGGCGGCGCAGGTGAAGGGGTAGAAAAATTTTTCCTTAGCAAGGATTAAGATTGAATTTCTTAAAAAATTTTGACGAAATAGGAAAAATCCTCAAGATGCGCGGAGGCAAAATTATGAAACGAAGATGTGTTGGACGAAATTGCCAAACGATATCTGGGGAGGCTGTTATTTTTCATCGGACGATCCCTATGTTAATGGATGAATCAAGGCGAATCATGAGTCCGTGTTTCCCTCGTATTTATTTGGAGTCCACCCGTGAGCGGTAAACCAAAACTGTCTGACTTTGATGATCCGCCGCTGATCGAGGTTGTTCACGGCATTCAATTTGAACCGCTTGGACTTTCCATTGTTCACCCGGGCCAATTCTACGAGGAAATTGCCGATCGATATCCACGAGCGGAATCTCATCCTCCACTAATGCCTGTTTTGGAACTATTTGGCTCGGCCGCTATCGGCCAACCCGGCTTCAGATTTGAGGTTGCGCCACCGGCTGAAATTCCACGGGCGTGGTTTGTTTCGCTCGATAACGCCTACATTGCGCAGATTCAGAGGGATCGATTGCTGTTGAATTGGCGCTTGGTACAGGGCGGTGCCGACTACCCGCATTATCAAGGGATGCGGAGAGAATTTGACGATTTGTATTTACGGCTGGAAAAATTCGCGCAGCGTAAAAAGCTGGGGAGAATTGTTCCCACCCAGGTGGAAATTACCTACATAAGTCATATCGCTACTGATCAGACGGGCGATCTCGTTCCTGATCCTGCAAAGTATTTTAGAGTATTCTCGCGCTTACATGGTCCCGAATGGTCACAGCCAATGGAGGCTCTGAAGCTTGAAGCAAAATTTCTTATTAGGGGCGAAGCGAATGAGCCAATTGGTCGATTGTATGCTGTACTTACGCCATTTGAAAAAGGTGGGCGTCAGCTACTTCAACTCGAACTTACTGCTCGCGGAGTTCCTGAAGTGTCGGACCATCAGGGTATAGCGAAGTTTCTAGACTTCGCGCATGGACAGATATTAAAATGCTTCACGGGCATTACGACGGACGAAGCTCACGCGGCGTGGGGGCGACGTTAATGTCGGCGTTGACCTCGTCCATTACCCCGTTCCATTTTCCTGCTGCGCAAGGGCCTTCATTGCTGGAAAAGGCTATTGATCTCTTGAGCGGACAATCTCGCAAAAGTGCTAGAGTTTCTGTTCATGATTATTCGGTTACGACTACTTCGCCGAATGTCTCACGCCTTGAGTCGGAATTACGTAGTGCCCCGGCGTCAGTGTTTCCTGATCTCCTTGATCAGCGTGCAAATAGCCTTGACGCGGCGTTTGCGGACGCTTTCAGTGAAGCTACCATGATGGCAGCGCATGATGAAATTGAAGTGCCAGACATGGATTGCTGGCGACTTGCTCATCGTTTTCTAGCCATATTTTTCGGTAATCCTCTTTTTGTAAGCCTCCGTTTACCGTTGATTATGCCTATGGATGATGGAGGAGTTAGCGCGGAATGGCATGAGCAAGGTTTGAATATTGAGGTTAGGTTTCGCGCATCTCGCTCTACCTATGCAGTGATTGAAGATGCTCGTACTCAAATTCCTGAATATCGTGGCCGTGACCCTATGCTTGCCCGCGTTATTGAGGCTCTCATCACTTTAGCCCGCCGATCAATATAAGTTTATCTTTTCTCCAGTGTTCGACGTCCCCAAATCAGCCATACTAAACGATCCAACGGAGACCTTGATACGTCGAGGTCGATGGAAAAATAAACCCAAAAACACTGCTTTTGTATTCGACCAAAAGACAGAACGTTGGCGCCCACCAGCTGCCGTCTTTTTGCCTCGTCCCCAGAAAGACCGCTCCTTATCGGTAAATATCGAAAGTTCACTATTGGCCGCGAATCTGCCATCTGACTGGGGCGTAGATCACGAAAATTTTTATGCCGTACGATTAACGGTAGGTTCGTGTGCAAATCACGGACTCTTAGTCGCGCGTGATCCTGTGGAAGGGAATCCTCACCATGGTGCCATAATGGGAATTGTTGAACTAAGAGACAAAGATAATGACGCATTCCAATCTCTTGTTACAGACCTTGCGAAACAAAGTGAAATCTTGTCGGAGTCTCTAGAAATTTTCGAGTTGGCAAAGAACAAATAGTTGATTTATGTTTATGAAAATTGGTCAGAATTTTGGATTATTGATTGCCTAAACGGAATGTTCCTTAACCCGAAGATTAAAAAGAGAGCCAAATTTTCAAATGAAAAGAGACCTTAATTAAGGCAAGACCCATGTGGTGTCTAAGTTGCCCCTACCCCCTATCCCGCATCAACCGTGCCTTATCCCGCTGCCAATCCCGCGCCGCAATCGCGGCCCGCTTGTCATGCTTCTTCTTGCCCTCAGCCAAGCCCAGCAACACCTTCGCCCGCCCGCGTTCATTGAAATGAATATCCAGCGGCACAAGCGTCGCACCTTCGCGCGTGATGGCGCCGATCAATTCGCGTGCCTGCTTCCGGTGCAGCAATAATTTGCGCGGGCGCCGAGGTTCGAACCGTGCCATGAAGGAACCCGCCTGCCATTCCGGGATATGGGCGTTGAACAGCCACATCTCCCCATCGCGTTCGCCGGCCCAGGCTTCGGTCAGCGTGGCGCGCCCGGCGCGGAGGGACTTCACCTCAGGCCCTACCAGCGCAAGCCCTGCTTCGATGGTCTCATTGATCTTATAATCAAACCGCGCCT
>JADCES010000295.1 GCA_020250005.1 Roseomonas sp. | reverse complement strand
TCATTGACAAAGGTGCCGCCGAAATCGAGCACGGTGGGCTCAGCACGCCGCGCCACGCGGGTGGACACCAGGGTGTAGGGGTCCACCGCAGAATAGCGCGTGTAGCGAAATTGCTCCCCCCCCCCCCCCGTGCGGGGCAGCACCAGATCGGCGATCAGATCAACATCGCGGTTCTTATAGCCAATCGCGATGGCGGTCAGATTTGGATTTACGGGAAAGGCGGTCGTGGCCATCTGGATGTTCCTTCTTTAACCTTGGACCGAGCCAGGGCTCAGCAGAACGCGGATTTGATCGCCGGCGGCCACAGCCGCATCCAGCGCGATACCGACATGGCGGTTATTCACGCCCGCGGCAGGCGCGGCGGTAACGCCACGGCCAACGCTGTCAGCGGTAACCAGCGCGCCAATGTTAATGGCGGCGCCGGCTTCAACCCAGGCGATGCCCTGCGTCATGACTTCCACACGCTCACCGGACACGATGGTCAGGTCGGTATTGACCCCGAACATGCTCTCGGTCGCGGCAGCGGCCTGGATCACCGTATCGGCGGCAGAAAACCGCACGATGCGGTAAGGGTTGATGGCGCCACCAGCGGTGAAGCCCTTCATCAAAAGCGGGTTGCTCACGCAGCACTCCTTTTCGTGACATGGTCAACGGCGGCAGCCATTGAAACGCTTTGGCCCACAGCCGCGCGTTCGGCCTGATAGGCCTGAGCGGCGGCGGCGATGGCCACGGGATCATCAGCGGCGAATTCAACCTGGCCAGCAGGCGCCACTTCGCGGAATTCCACACGCGCGGGCAGCGCGGACAGAACCGCACGAAAGGCATCCAGCGGCGCTTCTTTCACGGTGGCATCGCCTTCGGCGAAGGAAACCTCACCGGCAACCGGCAGGCTTGCGGCAAAGGCCAGAATGCGCGGCACCACGCCTTGCGGGATGCGCGCTTCCGCCACCAGTTTTTCAGTGAAGGCGGCCATCTCAGCATTGCGCCGCGCTGCCTCAGCTTCCGCAAAGGCGGCTTCGCGCGCTTGCAAATCGCGTTCGCGCGCTTCCAGCGCGGCGATGCGATCCACATCCTCCGTTTTTTCAGTCGGCACTGTCTCAGTCTCCTGTTGCTTGTCTTCGGCAAAGACGGGGGGCGGAACGGCGGCGGCGCGGGCGGCGTCAGCCTCGCCCTGCATGCGCGCGGCTTCATCCGTCATGCGCTGGACGGTCTGCGCCGGCAGCATTTTCTCCGCAGTCTCCAAACCTTCCTTCGATACGATCCAATCGCGGATGCCACGGAACAGCCCGCCAACATCAGCAAGCAGCCAGGAAAGGCGCCAACCGCTCACCGCGCCATCGGCGGCGAATTCCAGCGTCACCACATCCGCATCATCGGCGGCGAAGGCGACATCACGCAGGCCCTTCACGGCTGGCGCGGCAGCACCCAGGAAGCCCACATGCTTCAGATAAAAAGCGCCGGGTTTCGGATTGGATGGATGCGAAGGCGTATAGAAGGACGCGCTGATTTTCTTGAAGCGGCCCGCCTGCACCATCTCCGCGAATGCGGGTTCCACCTGATGCGGTTCCGCGACCAGGTCGCCGCCTTCGGCACGCAAAGCGCGCACCCAGCCATAGGCCGGGGCATCGGTTTTCGGATGACCCACCACAAGCGGCGCCTCGCCAAGCGCCGGATCATAGGCAGCGGCAGTCGCGGCCAGATCGGCCTCTCGAAATTCCAGCGCACCGCCCTGCATGGGCTGGTGGACGCCGGAGCGGAAGATATGGAGCTGCTTCATCACCGCCTTATTGGCAGTGCTGGCCCGCAAGTTTGATGCGGACAGTCGTCCGCACGGCACGCATCCCCGCGCGCGCGCGACCCGCGCCTGAGACCCGTGCGGATTAAGAGCGAATAAGAGCCTTAAGAGCGGGGTTAGGCGCCTTCAAAAGACCGTGACGCCCGGGATGCTGCGCCGTGGCCGCATCCCCGCCTGTAGCGCGCCCGCACGCGGTTCGTCACGCGCCACGCATCGCACGCCGCGCGTGGTCCTGAAAGATCGCCATGATCTCCGCCCGGTCCGCATCCGAAACACCAAGCCAGGGCCGCGCCGGGATGCTGACGCTGCGCGCGAATACGCGGGTGCGCCCAAGCCGGAAGGCCAGCCGCCCACCAGACTTCGGGCGGACGGTGCCGCCGAATTGATGGATCGCGGCATAGATCACATTCGTGCCGACCACCACGCGGTGGCCATCCGCGCGCCGCGTCAGGCTGCCCAGCAGCCGCCCGGTCTCCCGCAACATCGAACCGCCACGCTTGGCCGCCGCATAGCCGGGGTTCAGCTTTGGCCAAGCCACGCCATCCGGCGATTGCTCAGCGGCCGCGCGTTCCTGGGTGGATAGGATCAGCGCTTCGCCAATTTCGGCCATCGCGGCCTGCGGGCGGCGCATCAGCGCGCCCAGGCCCTGGATGGCATCGCGGAATTCGGCGGTGTTGATGGTGATGCGCACGCCGGTCATGGTCAGAGATGCTCCTCTACCGCCGCAAGCAATGCCGCGAAGGCGCGCTTGTCGCTTTCCGCCTGCACGGGGTCCAGCGCGCGAATGGCAGCATCATTCGCGACGGCTTCCGGGTTCTTCAGGCCCATCCGATCGGCGGCGTAGCTGTATTGCGCGGCCCAGACCGCGATGCGGATATCCACGTAATCCACGGCGTTGACCGGGATCAGCGCGTAGCCGTAGCGGCGGAGTAGGGTGCGGAGCAGTTTCATGATGGATTTCCTTGCCAAGCGCTACGGATATGGCTATTGCACTTCCCGTCCTGATCCGACGAGCCGCCAACCGGCCTCGCCGCTCGGCAGGATAGATCGGGGGTAGGTTGGCTGCCCCCGATCATTCTTCCGGCCTCCGGTAAATCAGCGCACCGTTTCGCTGCCCTTCGACATAGCGATCGCTCGGGGAAAAGGTGGTGACGCCGTACCAGGCCGCCCTGGTCCATTCAAAGACAGTGAAGCCTGCCGAGCCGCCCGGCTGCCCGGCGCGGCGCAGATAGCGTCGGCGAAGCGCCACCGCCCCGCTTTGAAGCACAACCCAATCAATCCAGATTTCGTCAGGATCCTTCAGCGCCTGGGCCATCAGCAGCAGGAAGCGCGCGCGACCGCGCTTATTCACCTTTAACGCGCCATCCAGCTGCTCGAACAATTCGGTGCCGATTGTGATCCGCGTTCCGGATGCATCGCGGAATACTGCGGGGCGGTCTGCCGTGGCGCCGAATTCAGCCAGGAAGCGCTCAACATATTCAGCATCGGTTAGGCCTTCGGGCAGGGGCGTCGTAGCTACGGCTGGGCGTGGCGCAGGCATTGGCCCTGGCGCGATCTGCCGCTCTGCGGCGGAGGCCAGTGGGCGCAGCGGTTGGGCGGCCTCACGCGGCACCACGCCCTGCAACCAGCTTTGCCCCACGTTGTAATCCCACCCCGGATCAATGCCTGCAGGCAGCGCGGAAATCTCCCCGGTGGTCGGGTCTCGATACGGCCTAGTCCCGGCAGGCGGCGCTTCATCTGGGCCTGTCTTGCCAGCGCGCGCCAAATCGCGCGGGCCGAGGGATTGGATGAAACAGCCACAGCCCCATCCATTCGGAGGGTAGTGTGTTTGCCAGAAAGGATCATCCGCGCGCAGCACCAGGCCATCCCAGGCCTTGTGCTGCTTCCGCGCATCGCGCTTGCCGGAATGGCGGTAGCGCCAGAAGGGCCGCGCCGCCAGCACGTCAGGGTCCGTCATCTGCGCATACCGCCCGGCGGCATAGGCGGTGCGCATGTTGGTCTCGTAAATCACGCGCGTGCGCCAGCCCACATAGCCAGGCCCGCGATCCGCCCAGCCGAGCTCACCCAACAGCGGCGCGATATCGCGGCGGAATTCATCCAGCGTCGTGCCCTGCGCGATGGCCTTATCCATGGCGCGGCGAATATCGGCCAGCATGTCATCCGCCTGCACACCGGCGACGGACCAGGCGCGAGCATGCGCGCCATGGCGCAGATCATCCCAGGCGCGGGTTGGCGTATTCACCTTGGCGCGGAAGAAGCGGATGGCTTCTTCCGGCGGCAGGTTCAGCGCATCAACACTGCCGCTCATGCCGGCGTGGCTTCATCCTGCGCATCGCTGCGTCCGGCCAGGTGGCCCACGATCAAGGCGGGGGTGAGTTCATCCACCAGGCGGCCCACCGGCATGGCGGCGGATAAGCGCAGCAGGCGCGTCTCAAGATCGGCGAAATCCACCGCCGCCGAAACCTCGGCCCGGATGGCGGCCAGCATCGCGGCCTGGGCAGGCACGCCGCGGCGCGCAAGCTGTTCGGCCAGCGCTTCCGGAATGGTCGCGGGGTCCACCGCTTCGGCGAAGGCAGGCGGCGGCGCGGCGCTCGGCCTGCCGTCAGCAATGCGCTGATAGCCTTCGCCATAGCGTTCGCGCACGAGGTCTTCGCTCGGCACATAGCCCACCTTGAACAGTTTTTCATCCAGCGTCGCGGCGGCGATCAAATCCGGTTCTTCCGGGGCCTTCCGCCACACCATCGGCTGCGCCGCGCCGGGCAGATTGAGTTCCACAATCCACCTGAGCAGGCTCTCATTCAGTTCTTCTGAAAGCGTATCCGCATCCGCATCGGCCAATTCGGTGCGGACATCATTATGGGTTTCGGATGCAGCGCGCGCGCCATTCTGGCCCATCTCGGTCGTCAGCGTTTCGCCGAGAACGATCTTGCTGATTTCGGCATTCATCACCTGCACCAGGCGGTCATGAAGGTCCGCCGTGCCGGTTTTGGACACCTCCAGCATCTTGATCAGCGTGCCGGATGGCACGGCAACGCCGGCGCCGCGCGCGATGCCCTGGATCATGCTGACCAGGCGGTCCACATCGCCATCCGATGTGCCTTGCGGGTATTCGGCATAGACGAAGGGCTGGCCGTGCTTTTCGATCAGCGCATTCCAAAGCGCCACGCCGTTCCGCTTAAAAAACACGGGCCAGAACAAATCATAGCCCAACCCGCGCCCATAGGCGTCTTCATTCTCCTCCGCCCAATACCGGACCAGGATGAATTTGCGATCCGGCACCGGAATGCCCTGGGTGCGGTTTTCGCGCGTCAGCAGCCGCAAGCTCCCATCACGGTGAAAGGCAAAGCGGCGCGGGTTCCGCACGCGGATATCGGCAGGCACAATCCAGGTGCGGCGCGTGCCATCCACCTCAATCTCTGCCGCTTCCCACATGATTTCCGCCACCGATATCCCGGTCAGCACCGCCGTCAGCAGGCCACGGCAGGCACGGTCAAACCGGATCCGCTTCAGGGCGGCCTTCACCAGTTCCGCCGCCAGCACATCAGCCGGCGCTTCGCCACCTGGTTCCACCTGATATTCGCGCGCCACCACGGCATTCCGGCGCTTGCGCAGCACCGCGCCCGCATGGCCATCCCGCGCCAGGTCTTGATAGATGCCAAGGCCCTTGCTGCCACCGCGCGAAAGGATGATGTCGTCGCGCGTCTGCATCGTGAATGCGTAGTAATTGGCGGTGATGTCGCGTTCAAAGGTGGCGACTTCCTGCGCCAAGTCTTGCGGAAGGCGGGTGCCGCTCATGTGATTTCCTCAGCCAAGATAGGTTGCGACAGCGCCATGCGGCGACATGCCCAGAATGCTGCCATCATCAGGCAGGGCCATGATGTCGCTGCGCGGGATTGGGAAATTGGTCAGGCTGCCCCAGTCACGGCTGGCGGCGTAGATCACCAGCGCGGCGGCAATCGCCGCGTCACCATGGCGCTGGCCAGCATTCGGATCGCGGTCTTCGCCTTTCGCGGTGTTCCGGCGCACCATCACGCGCGCCACGCCATTCACCAATTCAATGGCGCGGAAATCTTCCACCACCTGAGCATTGGCGGGGATGTCAAAGCTGGCATCCTGGAAGGCGGCCTTCAATTTCGGCATGTGGTCGCGGTACCAGCCTTCGGTCAGATGAATTCCTTCCACGCGATGCGCGCCGTAGCGCTGCATGGTGACCTCGGCTAACCAGGCGCCATTGCCGGTGCGGTCCAGCGCCATGCCGGAAAGCCGCGGCAGCCGATCCCCAAGGTAGAACAGGATTTCGCGCTGCTGTTCAAAAGGCACGTTGCGCAGCTCCATGGTGAAGGGCGTGGCGCGCATCAGGTTCGGCATGATCTGGATGGGCCAGATCACGGAAAGATCGGCCACGCGGCCAAAGTCCATCCCGGTCAGGCTGCGCAGCAGCGGGTCCAGCCGATCCAGCAGCGGGCGGATATTGTCTTCACACCAGCGCAGCGTCTCGGCGGTGCGGATATGGTCGGGCAGATGCACGAATTCATCGGCGCAGGTGTAGTGCAGCACGGGGATATCGCGGCTGGCGCGCGCTTCAATCAAATGCAGCGGCAGATAGCGGCCAGAACCGGCGCGCGGCACCACATCCAATTCCTCGGTCGCGCTGTCGCCATAGAAGTCGCGGATTTCCGTCTTCCACTCGGCTTCGCCTGCGGCGGTCCATGGCACACCCAGCTTCAAGGCCACGCGGTGGTAAAGCCCCTGGTCGCAGGCTTCATCGAAGGTGGTGCGCAGCAGGTGGTACCGTTTTTTTCGCCCGGCGCGGACATCATTCACCAATTCAGCGAAGGGGTTTTCCGCGCCATCATGCGTGGATACCACCAGAATGCGACCACCCCAAATCAGCAGCGCCAAAGCAGCCTTTAGAAGCTCTGGCAGATCATCATGGAAGGCGGCTTCGTCAATGATGACAAAACCCTGCCGACCACGCAAAGACCGGGGCCGTGATGCCAGGGCCAGGATTTCAAAGCCCGAGGCAAACTTGATCCGGAAGGCAGCGATGTGCCGTTCCACCCCTTTTTCTTCCTGGTCCTGGAACAGAAATTCACCGATCTCGCCAGCCGCCATGCCAAGGCTGCGTGCCCACATGGCGCAGACATCCACAAATTCGCGCGCCATGTCCAAATTATAGCCGATGTAGAGCACATCCATCCCGCGATCTTCGCGCTTGGCGCCGGCGGTCAGCACGGCTTGCGCGCCCACGCCCCAGGTGGCGCCGATGCGGCGGGATTTTTCATAGACCGTGACGGAATGCTGCGACACCGCGCGCACCAGGTCGCGCTGATATGGCAGCAGCACGCCTTCGATGTCGGGCGTACTCGAAGGCTTGTCGAGTATAGTCGAGTGCTTCGAGTTCCGCGCGGCCATCACACGCTGCCTTGTGCTGGTTCCATGGCTGCGGTGAAGTCAGCGGCGTTGCGCACCATCCGCGCCAATTCGCGCGCCTGGATGGGCGTCAGAAAAACCGTCGCGGCAGGTTCGGGTGGATCACCCGCCACCACCAGCAGGCGGACCAGCGCACCTTCAGATGTCACCTGAATGCCCATGTCGCGGTTAATTCCGCCACCCCCAGGATGCTGGCCTTGATCGCGCGCACCGTATCGGCGCTGAGCCCCTGCGCGCGCGCGACGGCT
>JADCES010000294.1 GCA_020250005.1 Roseomonas sp. | reverse complement strand
GCTGCCGCTGCCTTGGCGCGCCCGCATGCGGCGCGAGAGCTCGCGGATCGTGTCATGGCGCTGGCGCGGCGCAATCTGGCCGAGGTTGCCTGATGCGCGCGCTCCCCATCACCATCGGCGCCATTCACTTTGTCGGCATTGGCGGTATTGGCATGTCCGGCATTGCCGAGGTGCTGCACACACTCGGCTATCAGGTTCAGGGCAGTGATGTTGCGGAAGGCGCCAATGTCGTGCGGCTGCGCGCCGCCGGCATTCCGGTCATGATCGGGCATGACGCCGCCAATCTGGGCAATGCGCAGGTGCTGGTGGTGTCCACCGCCGTGAAGCGCGACAATCCGGAAGTCGCCGCCGCGCGTCAGCGTTTGATCCCCATTGTGCGCCGCGCGGAAATGCTGGCTGAGCTCATGCGCCTGAAATGGTCCATCGCCATTGGTGGTACGCATGGCAAGACCACCACCACAAGCCTGGTTGCTGCTGTGCTGGAAGCGGCGCGGCTTGATCCCACCGTGATCAATGGCGGCATCATCAATGCCTATGGCACCAATACGCGCATGGGCAGCGGCGAATGGATGGTGGTGGAAGCCGATGAACGCGATGGGTCCTTCCTGAACCTGCCCGCCGTTGTCGCCGTGGTCACGAATATGGACCCGGAACATTTGGACCATTGGGGTACTGAAGAAGCGATGAAGGAAGGTTATGCCCAATTCGTCGGCAATATTCCCTTCTACGGCTTTGCAGTGCTGTGCATTGATCATCCCGAAGTGCAGGCGATGATCCCGCGCCTTTCGGATCGGCGCATCGTCACTTACGGCTTTTCGCCGCAAGCCGATGTGCGCGCGGATCGCGTGATTACGGATCGCATGGGTGCGACCTTTGAAGTGACGGTGACGGATCGGCTGAGCGGGCGTGTGCGCAATATGAAGCCCTTCCGCCTGCCGATGCTGGGTCAGCATAATGTGCAGAATGCGCTGGCCGCTGTTGCCATCGCGGCCGAGATGGGTGTGGATGAGGTGACCATCCGCACCGCGCTTGCAGGCTTCAAGGGTGTGAAGCGTCGCTTTACGCGCACCGGTGAAGCAGGCGGCATTACGGTAATTGATGATTACGGCCATCATCCGGTGGAAATCGCTGCCGTACTGAAGGCCGCGCGCCAGGCTGGCGCGCGTGACGTGATTGCCGTGGTGCAGCCGCATCGCTACACGCGGCTCGCATCCCTGTTCGAAGAATTCTGCGCCTGCATGAATGATGCGGGCACGGTGATTGTGGCCGATGTCTATGCTGCCGGCGAAGCGCCGATGGAAGGGGTGGACAAGGATGCCCTGGTAGAAGGCTTGCGCGCACGTGGGCATCGTTCTGTGGTGCCGCTGCCCGGGCCTGACAGCCTGGCCGAGATGATTCACGCCATCGCGCGGCCTGGCGATTATGTTGTCTGCCTTGGCGCCGGCAGCATCACCAATTGGGCGCATGCGCTGCCGGCGCAACTAACGGAATTGCAGGCGCGTGCGCGTGGGCGCCTGGCGGGGGCGATGAAATGATGCCTAAGCCCATCAGCCAAGCTGTGCTGCCCCCGCTGCGTGGTCGTGTGGAACGCGATGCGCCGCTTGGGCCTGCGACGTGGTTTCGCGTGGGTGGACGAGCGGATGCGCTGGTGCGGCCGGCGGATCCGGATGATCTGTTGCTGCTGCTGCGCGACATGCCGGCTGATATGCCGCTGACCGTATTGGGTGCCGCTTCAAACCTGATCATTCGTGATGGTGGTATTACAGGTGTGGTGCTGCGGCTTACGCGCGGTTTTGGTGATGTTGTCGTGGAAGCCGATGGCATCATCGCCGGTGCCGCTGCCTTGGATGTGACGGTTGCGGAAACCGCAGCCGCTGCGGGGCTCGGCGGGCTTGAGTTTCTGGTAGGTATTCCAGGCAGTATCGGTGGCGCGGTGGCGATGAATGCCGGCGCTTACGGCACTGAGATCAAGGATGTTCTCGATTGGGCGGAAATCGCTACGCCTGAAGGATTGCTGCGGTTCGATGCGGCTGCGCTGCACTTCGCCTATCGCCATGCGCAACTGCCACCGCGCGGTGTTGTGTTGCGCGCGAGGCTGCGGGCGATGCCAGGTGATAAGACAACGATTACCGCACGACTTGCTGAAATCCGTGCCGCGCGTGAAGCAACGCAACCCGTACGCGCGCGTACTGGCGGATCCACCTTCAAGAATCCACCTGGTGGGCGCAAGGCCTGGGAATTGATTGATGCCGCCGGCTGCCGTGGCCTGACGCAGGGCGCGGCGCAGGTCAGCGAAAAGCACTGCAATTTCCTGCTCAATCTTGGGGGCGCTACCGCCGCCGATATCGAAGCGCTGGGTGAGGAAGTGCGCGCGCGCGTGCTGGCGCATTCCGGCATCGCGCTGGAATGGGAAATCCGCCGCATCGGAAGGGCGCTGCCATGAAGAAGCGCGTCGCCGTTCTTTATGGTGGGCGTTCCGCGGAACGCGAGGTATCACTTTCTTCTGGCCGCCAGGTGATTGCCGCGCTGCAAGAAGCGGGCTTCGCCGTGACGCCGATAGATGTTGGCGATGACCTTGCCGCCGTGATCCATGCGCTGAGCGATCCGCGGCCCGATGTTGTGTTCAACGCGCTGCATGGCCGCTTTGGTGAGGATGGCTGCATCCAGGGCATGCTGGATTGGCTCGGCCTGCGCTATACGCATTCGGGTCTGCGAGCATCAGCGCTTGCAATGGACAAGGCCGCGGCAAAAGCTGTGTTTCGTGCTGCCGGGCTGCCGGTAGCCGATGATCGTGTGGTCACGCGCGCTGAATTGGAAGCGGCGGACCCGCTGCCGCGCCCCTTTGTCGTGAAGCCGGTGAATGAAGGTTCTTCCGTTGGTGTCACCATTTTGCAGGAAGGTGATAATCGCCGTGCCGCTATCGCGCGGGGTTGGACACATGGCGATACCATCATGGTCGAACGCTTCATCCCTGGCCGCGAGTTGACCGTTGGCGTCATGGGCGATCGTGCGCTGGCGGTGACCGATATCCTGGCGGATGCCGGGCAATTCTATGATTACGAAAGCAAATATGCCGCTGGTGGTTCGCGCCATATCCTGCCCGCACGCATGGCGCCGGGTGCTTATGCGGAAGCGATGGATATCGCCTTGCGCGCGCATCATGCACTCGGCTGCCGCGGCGCATCGCGTACTGACCTTCGCTATGACGACACGCAAGGTGAACCGGGCCGGCTGATCCTGCTCGAAGTCAATACGCAGCCAGGCCTGACGCCAACATCGCTGTTGCCGGAACAGGCCGCGCATTGCGGCATGTCCTTCCCCGCGCTTTGCGCCTGGATGGTGGAGCAAGCCCGCCATGGCGCGTGAACGCTTGGTCACCACCTCTGTGCGGAAGAAGAAGGAACAGGGGCGGCCTTCTGCGCTGCGCATTGCGCTGCGCCGTTCGCGTCGTTTCGCGCGGCCTGCGTTATATGGCGTGCTGATCCTTTGCGGCTTTGGTGCAATTGCCTATGGCATCGCAATGGTGGACCCGGCGGGCCAAGCGCGGCGCATGCTGGATCAGGTCACCATGATTGGGCCCGATCGCAGCATGACCGTGCAGGCGGTGATCGTGGATGGTCGCCAGAACACGCCGCTGCCACTCATTCGCGAAGCGCTGGGTGTCTCACGCGGTGATTCCATGCTGGAATTCTCGCCAGAGGCTGCAAGGCAAAGGTTGGAATCGATCCCCTGGGTAGCGCGCGCCCATGTTGAACGCCATTTGCCCGGCACCATCGTGCTGCGCCTGGAAGAACGCCGGCCTTTTGCCATTTGGCAAAACCAGGGCCGCTTCGTGATTGTGGACCGTGAAGGCAAGACGGTGGCGACAGATGGGCTTGATCAATTTGGTCCGCTTCCATTGATCGTGGGTCCCGGTGCAGATCGCGCGGCCGCGCAGCTTTATGATTTGTTGGCCGCAGAGGCGGCAGTCGCGGAACGCGTGCAGGCCATGGTGCGGATTGGCGAAAGGCGCTGGAATCTGCGCCTGCATAGCGGCACGGATGTGCTGCTGCCTGAAGCGGCTGAAGCCGCCGCCATTAAGCGCCTTGCGGAATTGCAGCAGGAAGCGAAGCTTTTGGATCGCCCGCTGGCTGCGATTGATCTGCGCCTGCCGGATCGGCTGGTGGTGCGCACCAATCGTGAAACACCTGAAACTCAGCCGGCGCGCCCGGTCGCGCGAAGGGAACGCGGATGAACCAGCTCACCCGCCTGCCCGGCGCTTTCGAACCTGCCGCCGCACCGCCGCGCCGTCGCCGGCAGGCGCGCAGCGGTGTGTTTGGTGTGCTGGATATCGGTTCCACCAAAGTGGTCTGCCTGATCGCGCGCATTGAAAGCGATGGCAGCCCGCGCGTGCTTGGCTTTGGTTGGCAGCGCGGTCGCGGCGTGAAGGGCGGTTCCATTGTTGATTTGGAAGAAGCGGAACGCGCCATTCGCGCCGCGGTGGGTCAGGCCGAGGAAATGGCCGACACAAGACTTTCTGGTGCCATCGTCAATCTTTCCTGCGGGCAGCCGGATAGCCGGCCCTTGCATCTGCAATGGGACATTTCCGGCCGCGCCGTGACCGAAGCCGATCTGCGCGCCATTTTGCATGATGGGCGCCGGCGCACCGCCGAAGAAGGTCGGGAAACGGTGCACGCCATTCCGCTTGGCTTCACCGTGGATGCGACGCCTGGCGTTGATGATCCGCGCGGCATGATTTGCGATGTGCTCGGCGCGCGGCTGCATATGGTCTCGGCGGCTGAGGCATCGCTGCGCAATCTTGGTGCCTGCCTGATGCGCTGTGATTTGGAAGTGGAAGAATTAGTCTCGGCGCCGTTTGCCTCGGGCCTTGCGACTTTGGTGGAAGATGAAAAGCAGCTTGGCGCCACCGTCATTGATATGGGTGGCGGCACCACAAGCCTTGCGGTCTTCAGTGAAGGTCATCTGGTGCATACCGCGCAAATCCCCGTGGGTGGCGGGCAGGTGACGAATGATCTGGCCACAATCCTATCCACGCCGGTTGCGCATGCGGAACGTATGAAGACGCTGCATGGTGCCGTGCATGGTGGTGCGGATGATGAACGCGAATATCTGCCCGTGCCGCTTTTGGGCGAAGATGAACACCATATCGCGCGTATCCCGCGCGCCATGGTGGTTGGCATCATCAAGCCGCGTCTGGAAGAAACCTTCGAGCTTCTCAAGGACAAGCTGGATCAAAGCGGGCTTGGCAAGGAAGGTGGTGCCCGCGTGGTGCTGACCGGCGGCGCATCGCAGCTTGTTGGCGTGCGTGAAATGGCCGCGCGCATCCTGGACCGCCAGGTGCGCCTTGGCCGTCCGCAGCCCCTGCGCGGTCTTGCCGAAGCCGCATCCGGCCCCGCCTTTGCGGGCGCGGTTGGGCTTTTGATGTGGGGCGCCGGTGAAGGCCGCCCCGTTCTGGATATCGCGCCCGGCCCGATAAAAGCTGGCGGCGCCTTTCGTCGTTTGATTCATTGGCTGAAGGATCGCGTGTGATGCGCGCAACTTCCGCCACCCCTGCCAACCCAAGCTGCCCATCACTGCGTGAGGAGGAAAAGCAATGACCCTGAACCTGACGATTCCGCAAAATCAACACACGGATTTCACGCCGCGGATTACGGTGGTGGGTGTTGGTGGCGGTGGCACCAATGCCGTCAACAACATGATTTCCATGGGTCTGGATGGCGTTGAGTTCCTGGTGGCGAATACAGATGCGCAATCGCTGATCCATTCCCGCGCTGATCGCCGTGTGCAGCTTGGCCCGCATCTCACGCAGGGTCTTGGCGCTGGGGCGAAGCCCGAAATCGGCCGCGCAGCTGCAGAAGAAGCGACCGAAGAATTGGCCCGCCATATCGAAGGCGTGCATATGATTTTCATCACTGCCGGCATGGGGGGCGGCACCGGCACGGGGGCAGCGCCGGTGATTGCGCGCATGGCGCGCGAACGCGGCATCCTCACGGTTGGTGTGGTGACCAAGCCTTTCGATTTCGAAGGGCCGAAGCGGCGCAAATCCGCCGAACAGGGCATCGAGGAATTGCAGCAATTCGTCGATACGCTGATCATCATCCCGAATCAGAATCTCTTCCGCCTGGCCAATGAACGCACCACCTTCCAGGAAGCCTTCAAGATGGCGGATAACGTGCTGTACATGGGCGTGCGGGGTGTCACGGATTTGATGGTCAATCCCGGCATGGTCAATCTGGACTTCGCCGATATCCGCACCGTGATGGCCGAGATGGGCAAGGCCATGATGGGCACGGGCGAGGCCGAGGGTGAAGACCGCGCCCGCCGCGCTGCCGAATCCGCTATCAGCAATCCGCTGCTTGAGGATATTTCCATGCGTGGTGCCAGGGGTGTGCTGATCAATATCACCGGCGGCTATGACATGACGCTGTTTGAGGTTGATGGCGCAGCCAATCGCATCCGCGAAGAAGTGGATGAGGATGCGAATATCATCTTCGGCACATCGGTTGACGAAGCCATGAATGGCCGCGTGCGGGTTTCCGTTGTGGCGACCGGTATTGATGCGGCCCAGTTCAGGGAAGCGGAAAAGCCGAAGCTGGTGGCGGTGGGTGGCGGTGCGGCGCAGCCGGTCAATGCTGTCGCAAACCAAGCGATTGGTGCAGCACCTACCGGCCCCGGGCTGCCCTTCATGCGTCGTGCCGCGCAGGCCGCGCCGGCGCTGCGCCCGGCCATTGTGGATACGGCGCCCGCACCCGAACCCGAAATGGCGCCAATCCCGGCACCGGTTGCGGAAGCGCCGGTGATGCTTGCGCCAGCACCGGCTTATCAGCCGGAAGCACCGCAGCTTCGCGTGCCGGTGACAGAAGCGGTGGAACCGGAGCCGGCGTCAGCCGAGCCTCGGCCTTCCGGGTTGCGCGGACTTTTCGGCAAGGTCACCGGCATGGGCGGCATGATGAAGCGCAACCTGCCGCCGCAGGCCGAACCGCAAGCCTATGTGCAGGAACCGCCGCAAGCGCCGCGCCTGGAACCGAAGCCCGCGCCGGCGCCGCGCCTCGATGCAGGACGCCCGACGCAACAGGATGAAATGAGCCTGGAGATTCCTGCATTCCTGCGCCGGCAGCGGAGCTGAGATTATTGCCCCTGGCGTAAAGCCATAGTGCCGTGTCGTCCAAAAGGGCGATACGGCATAAGCACCGGATGATGACTTCGTAAAATGGGGAAAGCTGGCGCCCGCCATAGAAGCGGGTAACGCCGGCGTGACATCAGGCAAGAGCCAATGGCGGCCTGATTGCCGCGCGCCCCATATGACAGATGCGCGCAAAAGATGACGTGATCCACCGATGGTGGATCACGCTGCAACCTATCAGGAAAGCTGCTTAGAGCATGTTGCGTTCACGTGGGTTCACGCAACACGCTCTACGTCGTTGTTTTTCGAGCATCTTCACACGTTCAGATGATTCCATCTGAACGTGATCTGTTCTAGGCCGCCTGAACGTCGGCGGAAGCGATCGCGGGCTTGGCGCTATTCGCCCAATACTCCGCACGTTCCTGCTGCTCACGCAGAACATAGCCACGGCCCCAGACGGTACCGATCAGATCCGCGCCGCCAGCGGTTGCAAGCTTCTTGCGGAGCTTGCAGATGAAGACGTCAATAATCTTCACTTCAGGCTCATCAATGCCGCCATAAAGATGGTTCAGGAAAACTTCCTTGGTCAGCACAACACCCTTGCGGAGCGCGAGCAATTCCAGGATGGCGTATTCCTTGCCGGTCAGATGGACAGGATTGCCACCAACCGCCACTTCGCGTGAGCCGATATTGAGTTGCAGCGGACCAACCTGCAGGGTCGGCTGGCTGAAACCCTTCGCGCGGCGGACAATGGCCTGAATGCGCGCGACCAGTTCTTGCTGGTCGAAAGGCTTGGTGATGAAATCATCGGCGCCCATGCCGAAGACCTTCACCTTGGTTTGCGGGCGGCTGACGCCCGACAGGATCAGCACCGGCGTTTCAACGCGACCAGCGCGCAGACGACGCACGACCTCACCGCCATCCAAATCCGGCAGCATCAGATCCAATACGATGATGTCATAATCATAGAGTTTTGCGAGTTCGAGGGCTTCTTCCCCCGTATCCGCTGTTTCCACAATCATGGAGGCGTGACGAAGCATTAACGAAATGCCGCGCGCCGTTGTAGGATCATCCTCGACTAGCAGAACACGCATTGATCGCTCCTTTTGACCGACAAGAAGGTTTTTACCGAGTTTTGAAGGGAATTGAAACAGGAAATTTCTTCCCCCCTCATCCCTGAACGGATAATCGTCCAAAAAAGTAAATTTCTTGATAAAGAAATATACTTAAAATGAGTTTTTCGACAGATTTTTACGACCATTGGTCATTTCTCCTCTAATGAGTGCTTACCAAAAGATGAATCGCGGCTAAAAATTCAGCCGGAGACTCGCGTGGCAGGAAGTGTCCGGATACCGGAACAACTTTTCGTGCTAGAAGTCGCGTGAAATGCCGGGCGCAGCCAGCGCTATTGTCCGGCGGGTCCACACCATCCTCTGCCCCGTGCAAAACCAGGCTCGGCACGGTGATGATCGGTCGGCTGGCAAGGCGGGCTTCAATCGCCGCATAGGCCGGATCGCCCGCCACCGCCCGATGCCGATGGCGATAGGAATGCACGGCAACCGCTACGAAATCAGGATTGTCGAAGCTCGCCGCCGTTTTGGCGTAGCTTTCGGCAGAGAAGCCCATATTGGGCGACCACATGCGCCACAGCAATTCACAAAGGCTGTGCCGATTCTCCGCCAAGCCCGCCGCACCCCTGTCTGTTTGTAGGTACCATTGATACCAATGGCGCGCTTCCTGCGCTGGTGCGGCGGGGCGGATACTCCCCGCAATGTCTTGAATATTATAGCCATTTGCGGAAACCAGGCCGATCACCCGCTCCGGCCAAAGGGCCGAGACCACGCAAGCGGCCCGCCCGCCCCAATCATACCCGGCCAGGATCGCCTTCGGGATCGCCAGCGCATCCATCAGCGCCAGCAAATCCACCCCTAGGGCTGCCTGTTCGCCGGAACGCGGCGTTGCCGCATCCAGAAACCGGGTCGGGCCATAGCCACGCAAATAGGGCACCAGCACGCGGAAGCCCTGGGCGGCAAGCCCAGGCGCCACACCATCCCAGGCGCGGGCATCATCGGGGAAGCCATGCAGCAGGATCGCAGCGGGCCCGGTTTCGGGGCCGTGCATTTCCACCGCCATATCCAGTACCCCGGCCTTGACCATCCTCAGTTCCATCGTCCCCCGCTCTCCCTCGGTTGACGCATTCTTCATCAGGAGCATTAACCAAAAGGTTAACGCGCGGACTGAAGGACCCCCTAAATCGAAAATTTTTTGCAACCCTAGGATGTAGGATCAGGGCGCCCCTTCGCCGAAAAGCCGTGCCGGCCGGGGTATTTGCTAACTCCAACCGTTAAATTTAACTGCTTTGAATCAGTGTTTTACTAAAAATACCTGTCATGCCGGCAGCGGATATTGGTCCAGATAAGGCTGGTATTCGGGCTCCACCTCAATCGCCAAGGATGAAAGCGCGCGGACCACTGCACAATAAAAGGAAATGGTCAGCACCAGATCCACCATCAGTTCATGGTCGAAATGCGCCGCCAGCGCCTTATAGGTCGCCTCACTCACCCCCGGCCCCGCCGCAGCTTCCCGCGCGGCCAGCAGCACCAGCTTGGCGAGGGGTTCAAGCGCCGAATCCTGCCCAGCGCTTTCCGCGATCAGGCCACAGATATCGGCATCGCTCACGCCAAAATCCTTGCCGATTTTCACGTGATGCGACCATTCATAGGGCGAACGCGCCTGCCAGCCCACTTGGAGAATGGCCAATTCCCGAAGGCGCGGGTCGAGTCGCGACCCGTAGCGGATGAATTGCCCTAGGCCGGAAAAGGCGCGCGCAGCCTTAGGGCTATTGACCAGCGCCTTATGCAAGGCAATCGGGCGCTTCAGCAGGTCCCGATCGGCTTCCGCCAGATCATCCACTGTCAAATCGGGTACGCGGGCCATGGGCAATCCTCCATTTTGAGGAAGCCTAACTGCTTAAATTAAACGCCGGAAGCCCGGGTCGCCTGGTTCAGGGCTTCGGCATCCGGCACTTCCACGCGTCTTCCTTGCAGCCGCACCAGCCCCGCCGCTTCCAGCCCATGCATGACGCGTGAGAGGCTTTCCGGCGTCATGCCTAGCCTCGCTGCAATGGCCGCGCGGGGTTCGGGCATGGCAACACGCCCGCCAGGCATCAGCCGCCCGGTCAGGAAATGCGCCACGCGTTCGCTTGCCTTGGTAAGCTTCATGTCACGCAACTGATCCGCCAGAACCCGCCATTGCCGCGCCATTTGCGCGAGGCTCGCCTCAGCGAGTTGCGGCTCCTCAGCCATAATGGCGTGAAAATCTTCAAGCGGGATGCGGAGCAGGCGGCTTTGGGCCAAGGCCTCGGCGCCGAAGGGCCAAGCGCCGCCCAGGATCACCGCCGGCATCAGGAAGCATTCACCCGGGCTGATGATCTCCAGCAGGCCGGGCGCGCCATCCTTGCCCCGCATGGAAAGCCCGACGGAACCCTCCAGCAAAAGGTAAAGCGCCTCCGGCTCGGCCTCGGGCGCGAAAATCACATCGCGGCGCGGCACCGTGATGGGCCTGGCCGCGGCCATCAGGGCGCGCGCAGCCGCAGCCCCGGCGGCGGAAAGGAAGGGGTGCCCGGTGCCATAGGCGGGCGCGGCGATCATTTCCTGCATGGTGTCAGACAAACCGAATTCGCCGCGCCGCTTCTTGATGCAGCGCAAGCACCCTGGCGATAAGGCGCCACTTCACGCAAAATGCCCCGGCAAGAAACGGGGGGCGCCATGCAGATCACTTCCAGCCATTTGCCGGTGGATTTCGCGGAAGGGCATTTCTGCGCCCGCATCATGCTGCCCGAAGGGCCTTGCGTGATCGGCTTTGCGCGCGGCGCGGCCTATGACCTGACGCCCGCCTTCGGCACGGCATCGCGCTTCCTTGAAGAGGACGACGCGATTGCCGCCATCATCCGGCGCGGTGAGCCCATCACGCTTGATCTTGCGGCGCTATTGGCCAATTCCGCCTGGGATGCGCGCGATCCTGCCAAGCCCTTCCTGCTTTCGCCGATTGATCTGCAAACGGTGAAGGCCGCCGGCGTGACCTATGTGCGCAGCATGCTGGAACGCGTGGTGGAAGAACGCTGCCGCGGCGATGCCGGCCAGGCAGAAGCGGTGCGCGCTGAGTTTCGCAGCATTATTGGCGATGATCTGGCCGCGATCATTCCCGGCAGCGCAGAAGCCATGCGCCTGAAAGCTGCCTTGCTGCAAAAGGGCTGGTGGAGCCAATACCTTGAAGTCGGCATCGGCCCGGATGCGGAGATTTTCACCAAATGCCCCGCCATGGCGTCTGTTGGCACAGGCAGCAAGATTGGCGTGCATCCTGTCTCTGCCTGGTCAAACCCTGAACCGGAAGCGGTGATGGTGGTGAATGGCAAGGGGCGGATTCAGGGTGCGACACTCGGCAATGATGTCAATTTGCGGGATGTCGAAGGGCGCAGCGCGCTTTTGCTGGGGCGTGCGAAGGACAATAACGCCTCAGCCGCGCTGGGGCCAATGATCCGGCTGTTTGATGCGGGCTTTACCTTGGAAGATGTGCGGCGCGCGGAACTGAGCCTGACGATTACCGGGCGCGATGGTTTTGAATTGGCGGAAAGCGGGCCGGTCGGCGCGATCAGCCGCGACCCGGCGGATGTGGTTTCGCAAATGATCGGCGCGCATCATCAATATCCGGATGGCGCGGTGCTTTATCTCGGCACGCCATTTTCGCCGGCCAAGGATCGTGGCGCGCCCGGCATGGGCTTTACGCATCGCAAAGGGGATGTGGTGCGGATTTCTTCCCCGCGGCTTGGCGTATTGGTAAATGAGGTGGATCGCACCGATGAATGCCCGCCCTGGTGCTATGGCATTGGGGCGTTGTTCGCTTCCCTCGCCGCGCGTGGATTGCCGCGCGCATGAAGGAAGAAACCGGCCGGCTTGATCGCGGCGATGGCGTGCATCTGGCCTGGCGACGCATTGCCGGGCGGAACCCTGGCGTGGTGTTCCTGGGCGGCTTCAATAGCGACATGACCGGGAGCAAGGCCGAGTTCCTCGCGGGCTGGTGTGCCGCGCGTGGGCAGGCGTTTTTGCGCTTTGATTATTCCGGCCACGGCACATCTGAAGGCCGGTTCGCCGATGGCACCATTGGGCGTTGGGCCGAAGATGCGGCATGCGTGATTGCGGCGCTGACGGAAGGCCAGCAAATCCTGATCGGGTCATCCATGGGCGGCTGGATTGCACTGCTGCTGGCCGCGCGCCGCAAGGTGGCAGTGCGCGCGTTGATCGGCATAGCGCCGGCGCTTGATTTCACCGAGGATTTGATGTGGGCAGAATTTCCGCCCGCAGTACGTGAAGCCATTATGCGCGATGGTGTATGGCATCGGCCAAGTGAGTATGGCGCGCCTTATCCCATCACGCGTGCCTTGATTGAAGATGGTCGCAAACAGCTTTTGCTGCGCGCGCCAATCGCGCTTGATTGCCCCTTGCGCATTCTGCAGGGCCAACAGGACCCGGATGTGCCCTGGCGTCATGCGCTGCGCATTACGGAAGCGGTGACGGGTGGCGATGTGCGCGTGACGCTGATCAAGGATGGTGATCATCGCCTGTCGCGAGAGGCGGATTTGGCGTTGTTGGGGGAGACGGTGGCGGGGCTTCTCTAACTGAACGGCAGACTATTGCGCGCCCTTCCCGCGCCCACCTGAGAAGGCCACCAGCACAATCGCCACGAAGGATGCCGCGGTGAACAAGCCAAAGCCATTCACATAACCAATCATCGCTGCCTGGCGCGCAACCTCATTGCTCAGCTTGGCCAATTCCGGCACGGTTTCCATCCCAAACCCACCCATGGACCCCGGCAATTGCAGTGTGCGATTGAAGGGCGAGATCATTTCCGTCATGCGGCTGTAATTCATGGCACCAGAGCGGATGATCTCAGCGACACTCAGCGAAATGAACAGGCTTGATCCGATATTGCGCAGCAAATGGAACATCGCCATGGCTTCGGGCAAATGCTCCCGATCCAGTGTCTTGAAGGTCAGTACCGTCAGCGGCACCCAGATGATGCCAACGGAGATGCCTTGCAGCACGGCGTTCCACAAAAGCGCTTCTTCGCTGACATTCAAATCGAAGTGCATCAGCCAAAGCCCCGCCGCCACCATGGCCGCGAAGCCAATGGCCATGCCAATGCGCGGGTCCCAACGGCCGATCAGGAAAGTCAGCGCAAAGCCGATGGTGCCGCCAATACCGCGAAAGCCCACAATCTCCCCGATCACGCTATCGGGATAGCCGGCATATTGCTGCAATAGCGATGGCAGCAGCACAATCGGCGTGAAATTCACCATGCCATAAATGAACACCAGCAAAAGCCCGATGGCGTAGTTGCGGTCCAGCAACAGTCTCAGATTCAAGAAGGGCTGCTTCGCTGTCAGGCTATGCGCGACGAAAATGTAAAACGCCAAGGCCGCGATGATGGTTTCAAGGATGATCTCATTCGATTCATACCAATCCAGCCGCTGCCCGCGGGATAGGATCAATTGCACGCAAGAAATCGCCACCGTCAGCGCCAGAAAGCCGGTCCAATCCAGCGGCACGGGCTTGCCCGGTTCATCTTCCGGCAGCGTCGCCCAAAGCGCGAAGCTTGCCAGCACGCCCGCCGGCACAATCATGTAAAAAGCCCAGCGCCAGCCATAAGCTTCAGCCAATTGCCCGCCAAAGACCGGCCCGATCACCGGGCCCAGCACCACTGTCATGCCGAAGATGGAGCTCACCAACCCCGCCTGCTTGCGCGGGAAACTATCCAGCACAATCGCATTCGCCAAAGGAATGACCGGCGCGCCAATGCCGCCCTGCACAATGCGCCACAGCACCACGGTCTCCAGCGATTCCGCCTGCCCCACCAGATAGGTCGAGATGGTGAAACCCACCACACAGAACAGCATCACCCGCCGCCGCCCGCTGCGCGCCACCAGCCAGCCGGTCATCGGCGTCACAATCGCGGTGGCGAGGATATTGAAGGTGGTGGTCCAGGCGATTTCATCCGCCGTCGCGGCCAGGCTGCCCTGCATCTGCGGCAGCAGGGTGGAAGCCACTAGCAAGGTGGTGGCGTAAAGGGTTGCCCCCATCACCACCGCCGCCAGGATCAGGCAGCGGCGCGTGACCGACAATTCCAATATCGGGTTGGTCTCAGACATCAGCGCCCCGCGCCAGCCGCCCGGCGCAGACCCGATTTCGCCAATAAATATCCCGCAAACCTATGGCGGACATGGCATTTTCCTGCCAGACTGAACCAAATGAGGGGACGGATACTGCCAAGTCTTGACGCGGGTGGCGAGCCTTTCCAGCGCCCCCTTGCCCCACGAAAGCGCCTTTGACCATGCAGGGCCGGCTTTTGCGCTTTGTCCTGTTGGTTGTGGTGCCGGCGTTGGCGCTGCTTGTGGCGGGCGCCTTCTGGCTGACCGGCGGACGCTACATCACCACCGAAAACGCCTATGTCCGCGCCGATATCGTGCAGATTGCCCCGGAAGTTGCCGGCCGCGTGACCGAAGTGCTGGTGCGCGACCATGCGCGCGTCGCTGCCGGCGCCGTGCTGCTGCGGCTGGACCCCACGCCCTTCCGCCTCGCGCTGGAAAAGGCCGAGGCAGAATTGGACGCGGCGCGCACGCAGGTGGAACTTTCCCGCGCGACCTTCCAGGAAACCCAGGGCGAAATGGCGGAGCTGGAAAAGCGCGTCGCTTTCCTTTTGCGCCAGGCCCGCCGGCAGGAAGAATTGGCCAGCCGCGGCATCGCCCCCACCGCGCGCATGGAAGAAACCCAGCATGATGCCCAAGTGGCGCAGGACAGGATGAATGTGCTGCGCCAGCGGCTTGTGCGGCTGCTGACCACGCTGAAGGGCGACCCCGAATTGCCGGTGGATGACCACCCGCATGTGCGGGAGAAAATCGCCGAACGCGACCGCGCCGCGCTCGATTTGGCGCGCACCGAAATCAAGGCACCAACCGGCGGCACGGTGGTTAATTTGCGCCTGCAAGTGGGCGAGCAATTGCGCGCCGCGATTCCAATTTTTGCGCTGGTGTCGGATAGCCGCCCCTGGGTGGATGCGAATTTGAAGGAAACCACGCTGACGCATGTGGCCGTAGGCCAGCGCGTGGATGTGGTGCTGGATATCTACCCGAATGTGACCTGGAAGGGCGTGGTGGAAAGCATCAGCCCGGCCACGGGGGCGGAGTTTGCGATTCTGCCGCCGCAAAATGCCTCAGGCAATTGGGTGAAGGTGGTGCAGCGCCTGCCGGTGCGCATCCGCCTTGAACCCCATGCGGGCGAGCCCCCCTTGCGCGCCGGTGTGACCGCGACGGTTTCGATTGATACCGGGCGCGGGCGGAGTATTGCGGATGTGGTGACGGGGTTCTTGGACTTGTTTAGAGGGAAGGCGGAGGCGGCGGGGGGGTAGAGCGTGTCCGTATGCGACTAACATGCTGCTGAAAAGCTGTCATTGAGCATCAATTGTTGAATGCCGCCGAGAGCTGACCCGGGTTTGCCACGCAGATTTGACCCGGGTTTTGGGGATGCGGGGTTTTTTGATCCTGTCAGGTGGGCTGTGGTTTCCTTTCGCGATGGGTCTGGGTTGCGGAGCTGTTCCTGAAG
>JADCES010000293.1 GCA_020250005.1 Roseomonas sp. | reverse complement strand
GGGCGTGCTAATGAAGCCGACATCAAAGCCGTCGAACGGGTTGTCGGTGCCGGTCAGCGCCGTGAAGCCACTGACAGTGTTGCGCCAGGCCAGCAGCGTGCCATCGGATGCTCCCGAAACGAGATCGAGCCGCCCGTCGCCGTCCAGATCCACAAAGCTGGGCGCACTATAGCGGCCGACATCGATGCCGTTGAACGGGTTGAGATTACCGGGCAGCGGCAGCGGCGCGAATTGCGGCATTGGCGTCGCTGCCAAATGCCTGCCCGTGGCATCCACTACGTCCAGGGTCAGTGTGCGCGTCGCGGTCGGCGTATTGCTGACATTGCCATAGGCCAGCCGCTGGATCAGCGCATCCACCGCCGCGCCCGTAACATCATTATTGAAGGTCACGGTGAAAGCGCTGCCCGCACCGCCCGAAGCGGTGCCAATAGTCACACCGCCATAGCTGATGGTACTGCCTGATACACCAATCTGCCCAGCACCGCTGCCTTCCGTGAGGATAGAGACCCGGTCTTCCGCCAGCAGGCCGCCAACCACCAGCCTGCCGCCCGCCATGCTGCTGCCCGCAGTGAAGACCACATCGCTATCCATCAGCTGCGGCGTCACGTTCACCGTATTCTTGGCAAAGGTAGCGCTTGATGCGAAGCCGGTAAGCGTGGCGCTCTCCTGCACATCCGTCACCGTGATGGCGACAGCCTGGACCGCGCTGCTCAGCGTGCCATCTGATGCTGTGACGGTGATGTCATAGACATTATTGCCGCCCGTATCGGCGGGCGCTTCGAAATTGGGTGATGTCTTGAAGGTAACCGCGCCGCTGCTGCTGATGTTGAACAACGCCGCATCGGTACCGGAAAGCAACCATGTGAAGTTGCTTGGGCTGCCATCCGGGTCGGTCGCGGTGCCCTGGTAGATGATGTTGCCAGCGGGGCGGTTCTCGGCCGAAAGCGCTGTCGCAGCCGAGGTGATCACCGGCGCATCATTCTCCGCCGTGACAGTGACCGTGATTGAAGGTAGCGGCGTAGTGTTGCGCCAGGCCAGCAGCTTGCCTAGGGCTTCTCCCGAGACGAGGTCGAGCCGCCCATCACCGTCCAGATCCACGAAGGTTGGCGTACTAGAGTAGCCGACATCGATGCCATCAAACGGGTTATCGGCGCCGGTCAGCGCCGTGAAGCGCTGACCGCTGCCGTTGTTGCGCCATGCGTACAGCCCGCCAGGATCTCCGCCAGAGACGAGGTCGAAATCACCATCGCCGTCCAGATCCACGAAGCTGGGAGCGCTCTGGCCAAAATTATTCAAGCCGGGGACAACGACGCCGTCGAAAGGGTTGGCGGAATCGGCCTGCAGCATGAAGCCGCTGCCGGTGTTGCGCCAAACCCGAAAACCCCCGCCGATGTTTCCCGAGACGAGGTCGAGCCGCCCGTCGCCGTCCAGATCCACAAAGCTGGGCGTGCTATTGGGGCCGACGTTGAGGTCTTCGAAGGGGTTGGCGTTGATCGATCCCGCCGCGCCGTTCAGCGCCGTGAAGCCACTGACAGTGTTGCGCCAGGCCTGCAGCGCCCCGAAACCGCTTCCCGAGACGAGGTCGAGCCGCCCGTCGCCGTCCAGATCCACGAAGCTGGGCTTGTTGAATTGGCCGACATCGAAGGTATTGAAAGGGTTGGCGGCGCCGGTCAGCTCCGTGAAGCCACTGACAGTGTTGCGCCAGGCCCGGAGCTCGCCGAAGTATTCCCCCGAGACGAGGTCGAGCCGCCCGTCGCCGTCCAGATCAACGAAGCTGGGTGCGCTGAAATCGCCGAAGTAGAAACCTTTTTCTACGGGCACTATCTCGAAGCCATCAAATGGATTGGCGGGGCCGGTCAATTGGGTGAATTGTGGCGTCGCTAAATTTCCGCCCGCGGAATCCGCCACACTCAGCGTGAGAGTGCGCGTCGCGCTTGGCGCATCGCTGAGATTGGCATAGGCCAGCCGCTGGATCAGTGCATCCACCGCCGCGCCAGTCACGGCGCTGTTGAAGGTCACGGTGAAAGCGCTACCCACACCTCCCGAAGCGGTGCCAATAGTCACACCCTCATAGCTGATGGTGGTGCCGGATACGCCAATCTGCCCAGAGCCATTGCCTTCCGAAAGGATCGAGACCCGGTCTTCGGCCAACAGGCCGCGAACCACCAGCCGTCCCCCTGCCAGGCTGCCGCTGGTGGTGAATACAACATCGCTATCCAGCAATTGCGGCGTGGCGTTCACCGTATTCTCGGCAAGGGTCACGCTTGGGGCGAAGCCGGTGAGATTGCTGGGCATCAGATGTCCTTACGGGCCGGAATGGGTAATGCAGGCATGGTGGCGTTGCCGGTCAGGGCTTGTCGCGGTTGGGGCTGAGGCTTGGCAGCCACCGTATGGGCACCTGGCACTCAGCTTTGGTCCTGGTGCTGGAGGAGACCTGAAGCCAACGCCGCCATGCCGGTGAACGGGGCGGTTAAATGGACCATGGTCAGCATTGCCTTGGCTGGGCTGTGTGAGGTTTTTGGAACAAAGCCACGCGCCTGCCAGCCTCAGATAGCCTCCCTTCGCGGGGATTGTTCCCAAACTCGTACCATCCTTTAAAGCATCTTTCACACTATTATAGCGCGCGCTAATAGTAAACAGTTTTTAACCATTGTGCCTTGTTATAAAATAAAAATCTCTCCATACTACTCGCGTTTCAACAACCATGAGTTGCGGGTCCTTCCCTTGGATGCGATCCAAAAAGGCTTTCCCATGAATAGCGCAGGCGCGGGCGAAGAATCGTCCGCCCCAACCGAATCGAAGGGCCCCATCCTGCTTGCAGCACCGGGCTTCACTGCCTGGCTCGCCGAAGCGCGGATCAGCGTCGCGCTCACCACCTATCAGGCGGGGCGCATCATCCTGCTGGGGCTGCGCCCAGATGGCACGCTCCGCGCGCATGAAAGGCTGATCGAGCAATGCCAGGGGCTATGGACCGATGGCTCGGAAATCTGGGTCAGCGGCAAGACGATGCTCTGGCGCTTCGCCAATGCCGTGCCGGCGGGGATGATGACGCAGCGCGGCGCTGATCGGCTGTTCATCCCGCGGGAAGGGCGCGTGACGGGCGCGCTGGATATTCACGATATCGGCCATGGTATGTTTGGTGATATGGCGCGGCCGGGGCCGATTTTTGTGGCGACGCAGTATAATTGCCTCGCCACCATCAGTGATCGCGCGGCGTTTCGCCCGCTTTGGCGCCCGCCCTTTGTTACTGCGCTGGTGCCGGAGGATCGTTGCCATTTGAACGGGCTTGCGATGGATAATGGCGCGCCGGCCTATGTCACGGCGGTATCGGCTTCCGATGTGCAGGATGGCTGGCGCGATCGGCGACAGGATGGCGGCGTGGTGGTGCATGTGCCAAGCGGAGAGATTGTCGCGCGCGGGCTTTCCATGCCGCATTCGCCGCGGCTGCATCAGGGCCGGCTTTGGGTATTGAATTCCGGCACCGGAGAATTGGGCGTGGTTAATCCCGCCGATGGCCGGTTTGAGCCAGTGGCGTTTTTGCCCGGCTATGCACGAGGGCTTGCCTTTTTCGGGCGCTATGCGGTGGTGGGGCTTTCCCGCCCGCGTCATAATCAAACCTTTGAAGGTCTGGCATTGGAAGAAGCGCTCAAGACGCGCGATGCTGCGCCGCGCTGCGGGCTGGTGGTGGTGGATATCGAAACCGGGCGCACGCTGCATTGGCTCCGTTTTGAACACACGATTGATGAGCTCTACGATGTTGCGCTGCTGCCTGGCGTGCGTCAGGCAGAGGCGCTGGGCTTTCAAGGTGATGACCTGGCCGGGGCGATAGAGCCGGAGGTGGTGTGAGGGGTTTTCGCTTGCTCCATCTTGGGTTGTAAATCCCGCTGGTGTTCCAAATCCGATGAGGCTAGCGCCAGACTTTCCCGACTGATGGCACAAAGGAGCCCGCACAGCGCGGCGAATTCCGCGAGAAACCGTTCTGCGGCCAGCGCGGGCGGCCAGGGGCGCCAGGGTTCCCCGCCATAATGCGCTACCAAAGGATCATTCCCCAGGCGTCACCCCGCATGGAGGGTTTGAGGCTCGGCTATTTTAGCCGCTTACGGCGCGGCAATGACGCTTTGGCGATGAGTGTGTGGCATCCAGCCATGGCACGGGGCATGGCTTGGCAGGGCTGAGTGTTATGTTATATCAACGCCTATGGCTTTCCCGAACCCCTTGGCACTTTCTTCCGGCATCGCCGCGCGGCTTGGCCTTTCCGCCTTGCTCGCTGTGCTGCTCTGGGTCGGCGTTGCCTGGGCGCTTGCGACATGACGCAAGCGGCTTTGACCCTGGCGGACCTCACGGTCTGCTATGGCCGCCGCCCGGCGGTGCATCATGTTTCGGGTCGGTTTGCGCCGGGTAGCCTGACGGCGATTGTCGGGCCGAATGGGGCGGGGAAATCCACGCTGCTGCGTGCGCTGGCCGGGCTGCAAAAGCCGGAATCAGGGCGCATTGCGCAGGAAGGGGTGGCGCGGATTGCGCTGCTGCCGCAACTCGCGGCCCTGGACCGCGCCTTTCCAATTGCCTGCCGCGATGTGGTGATGCAGGGGCTTTGGCCGCGCATTGGCGCCTTCCGCGCCGTGCCTGCCGATGAGCATACCCGCGTTGATCAGGCACTCGCTGCCGTTGGGCTGGCAGGCTTGGCGCGGCGCCCGGTGGGCAGCCTTTCTTCCGGCCAGTTGCAGCGCCTGCTGTTCGCGCGCTTGCTGGTGCAGGATGCCGATATCCTGCTGCTGGATGAGCCCTTCAATGCCGTGGATGCGAAAACCGCCGCTGATCTGTTGCGGCTGATCCGCCAATGGCATGGCGAAGGCCGCACCGTGATTGCCGTTTTGCATGATCTTGATCTGGTGGCGCGGGAATTCCCGGAAACGCTTTTGCTCGCACGCGATCTGATCGCCTGGGGGCCGACGGAACAGGCGCTCTCGCCCGCCAATCGCCTTAAGGCGCGGCAAATGGCCGAGGGCTGGGCGGAAGAGGCTGAGGCTTGTGAGCGCGCTGCATAATCAGCGGCGCAACTCTCCACCATGATTGAGGCGCTGTTCGCCCCCTTCGTAGAATTCGGTTTCATGCGCCGCGCCTTGGTGGGGTCGCTGGCGCTTGCCATTGCAGCACCGCCGCTCGGCGTTTTCCTGATGCTGCGGCGCATGAGCCTGACCGCTGATGTGCTTTCCCACGGGGCCTTGCCGGGCGTGGCGGTGGCCTTCCTGATCGCGGGGCTTTCCGTGCCGGCGCTTTGGTTCGGGGGCTTGGTGGCGGGGCTATTGGTCGCGGTCGGTGCCGGCGCCTTGGCGCGCATTACCGGTGGGCGGGAAGATGCGACCTTGGCAGCACTTTACCTGCTGGCGCTGGGGCTTGGTGTCGCGCTGATTTCAATGGGCGGCGGTGCTGGGGATTTGAAGCATATCCTGTTTGGCAGCGTGCTCGGCGTGGATGATGCGGCGCTGCTGCTGATGGCGGGTGTGGCGACGCTGACGCTGGTGATGCTCGCGATTGGATGGCGGCCCTTGGTGCTGGAATGTTTCGACCCGGCCTTTGCCGCGGCGACCGGCGCGCGTGGCGGGTTTTGGCATTTGGTGTTCATGGGCCTCGTGGTCCTGAACATGCTCTCGGCGTTTTTGGCTTTGGGCACGCTGATGGCCGTCGGCCTGATGATGCTGCCCGCCATTGCCGCGCGGCATTGGGCGGCGGAAATCAGCGGCATGGTCTATGCGGCATCCGCCATTGCCGTGGTGGCCAGCGTGATTGGCCTGCTGCTGTCCTATCACGCGGATTTGCCGAGTGGCCCCGCGATTGTGCTGATGGCGGGCGCGGCTTGGGCAATATCCGTGCTGTTCGGCCCAGTGGATGGGCTGGCGCAGCGCGTGATCCGACGGCGGCATTTGGCGGGGTGAGCCCGTCTCGCTTGACCTTCGCCTGATCCGGTTTCAGCCTTTCCCGACAGCCACGAAAACAAACGTGGCAAGAAGGGGAGATTACCGCCATGGCCGATTTGCGTCTGACCCGCCGCGCCGCTTTGGGGCTTCTTGCCGCACCTGCCTTGGCCCGCGCGCAAAGCACCGATGTCTGGCCATCGCGCAGCATTCGCCTGGTGGTACCCTTCGGGCCTGGTGGCCCCACCGATGTCATGGCGCGGGTGATTGCACCTGGCTTATCCTCGGCGCTTGGAAGGCCGGTGGTGGTGGAAAACCGCCCCGGTGCCAGCGGCAATGTCGGCATTGCCCATGCGGCGCGCAGCGCGCCCGATGGCTATACGCTGCTGGTGACGTCCACCGGTTTCGTCGTGAACCCGACACTGTTTCGCAATCCGGGCTATGACATCGCCCGGGATTTCGCGCCGATCACCGAATTGGGCGCTTCGCCCAATACCATCCTGACAAGGCCCGATAGCGGCGTCACCTCAGTCGCTGATCTTGTGGCGCGCGCGAAGGCGACACCAGGCGGGCTCAATATCGCCAATCCGGGCTTGGGTTCCACGCCGCATCTGACGGCGGAATTGCTGCGGCTGCGCACCGGCATTGAATTGGTGCAGGTGACGCATCAGAGCGCGGCGCAGGCGGTGCAAGCGGTGCTTGCGGGCACGACGCCGATTGGTGTGGCCGCGCTGCCGCCGGCGCATGCGCTGATCAAGGCTGGCACCTTGCGCGCCTTGGCCATTACCGGGGAGCGGCGCTGGCATGATTTGCCCGATCTGCCGACGATGGTGGAGCTTGGCTATGATGGTTTTGTTTCGGAAACCTTCCAGGGCTTGCTAGCCCCCGCCGGGACGCCGCAGGCCATTCTGGATCGCTGCGCGCAAGTGGCGATGGCGGTGTTGAATGAGGCAGAGACTCGCAATCGGTTGCTTGGTGCCGGTTTCACGCTGAATGCACGCGGCCCAGAGGGGCTGGCCCAACGCATTGCGCGCGAAGTGCCGCTGTGGCGCGATGTGATCGAAAAGGCGGGGATTCCGCGGGAGTAGTTTCAACTAATCTTCGCTTGTAACTGCGTCAGTTCCGCCAAAAAACGCTGCGCCGCCAGCGCGGGTGGCCAGGGGCGCCAGGGCTCCCCACCATAGCGCGCCGCCAAGGGATCGCGTGCCAAAACGGCGGCGCGGATGCCCAGCGTCTCGCGCATCTCTGCCTCTGTCCAACCGGCAACATGCACAGCCTCGGCCGCGGCTGCCGCGATATCGGCGGCCTTGTGCGCGCGCTTGTCTTCCACGCCCCAGGGCGGCAGCCGGTAGCGCAGCGCCACCGCGGCTGAAAGGCTTGCCTGCAAGGCCGCGAAACGCTCCCCCAAAAAGGGCTTGAGCGGAGATATGCAATCAAAATTGATCAAACCCTCATCCGCATCATGCAGCAATTCGCGCAATTCCTCAGGCGGTGTCAGCCAATGGCGCGTGCGCTGACGGCGGAGTTGCAGCACAAAAAGCGCGTGTTGCGCGACAGAAAGAGGCTCCGGCCAGATGGAATGCCCGCCCCAGCGAAAGGTGCGCGCAAGCCCGGTGGCAAGATCCTCATCCGTCCAATCAAAGGGGGTGGGGGAAAGCAGATCAAGCCGCCGCCCGGATGGTAAACGCACCCAGGCGCGTTCGGGGGCAGCGGCTTGGCGTGACACCATCTTCAGTAAGTCGCGAAGACGCGCCTGATGCCATCATTATCCAGCCCCTGCGTGAGCGCGAGCGAAAGCAGGATGCGCGCCTTTTGCGGGGTCAGGTTATCGGCACTGATAAAACCGGATTTGTCGCCGCGCTGCGTGCGGAAGGTGCGGCCCGATCCGGCGCGGCTGGAAAGCACCAGTTTCACCCCGGCGGCGACCGCAGCCTCACCCGCCTTCACCATGGCTGGCGTGATATAGCCAGGTGCGAAGCCTGCCGTGACAATGCCCTTGGCACCGGCGGCAACAAAGGCATCAATCGCCGCGCCATCCGCCCCGGCATAGCAATAGGCGATATCAACACGCGGCAGCGCATCCAGCCCACGCACATCGAATTCCGTATCGGGGGCGATCTTGCGAATGGGCTTGCGGTACCATGCAATCATATCGCCATCGGCATGACCAAGTGCGCCGAAATCCGCGGTGCGGAAGGTTTGCATGCGGAGTGTCGAGGTTTTCGTCACATCGCGGGCCGCCTGAATCTCGTCATTCAGCAGCACCAAGGCGCCAAGCCCGCGTGCTGCGGGATCGGCCGCGACACGAATGGCATTGACGATATTCATCGGCCCATCACCGGAAAGCGCTGAGGCCGGGCGCTGCGCGCCAACCAGTACCACCGGGATCGCGATTTTCAGCGTGAGCGAAAGGAAATACGCGGTTTCCTCCAGGCTTGCCGTGCCATGGGTGATGACAATGCCGGCAAGCTTCGGGTCTTCCCCCGCAAGCTTGTGGCAAAGGCCGAGCAATTCCTTCCATTCCGGCCAAGCCAATTGCGTGGAGGGAATGGCGCGGAAGGGCACGGGCACAACATCCGCGACCAGCGCTGCCTCGGGGATGCGCGCCAGCAGCCCATTCACATCCAAGACTGTGCCATTGGCCAGATAATCCAGGATATCAAGCGGTCCTGTGCCCATGGAGGAAATGGTGCCGCCCGTGCCAATCACGGCGACGCGCGGCTTCATATCGCCACCCCTGGTGCTGCGGCGCCTGGCCGTTCAATCAGATGATCCACAGTCATGACATCTCCAAAAACAATCCAAAAATTGGCGCGTGCGGCAGGTGGTACCGCTCCGCCCCACCTCATCGGCCTATTGCGTGGCAGACAGCATAGCGTGACCTGTTTTGCCGCATCGCGCCATGGCCATGCCGGTTCCGCGCGGAAGGAGGGCCGCGCCTAATCGGTCTTGCGGTCCAGCACCGCGGTAGTGAGTCGCGATACGCAGGCCAGCTTGCCATTGGGTCGATGGATTTCCGTCTGCCAGACCTGGGTGCGGCGGCCAAGATGGAGCGGCCGGCATAGGGCCGTCACGGTTTCACCCTCCGGCACGGCGGAGACATGGTTGGCATTCACCTCAAGCCCCACCGCATTTTGGCCCTCGGGCAGGGTCAGGGTAGTGGCGATGCTGCCGAGCGTTTCAGCCAGCACGACCGAGGCGCCGCCATGTAGAATGCCGTAAGGCTGCACATGGCGCCGGTCAACCGGCATTTCTGCGCGCAGGAAATCTGGCCCGACCTCAACTATTCTGATGCCAAAGGCGCCTGGCAGGCTATTGGCCAGCCGAGATTCAATGGTTTCGGGGGTAGCGGGGCGTCTCCAAATAGGCATGCCAGGATCCTTGCGCACCGATAAATGAGACCATCTTGCCGCCCGAGGAGCAAGAGCAGGGTTTTAATCATCCTTTATCCAAATCCTGGGAAAAGCCTAATGGCTCTGCAGGCAGTCGCTCGGGCGGCTCATTCTTGTTCTTCTGCAGCGCCTCATGCTTTAGGCTGCGCGCGAATTGAAGTTTACCGCCGATTTCAGTAGGTTGTACTATTGCTTGGCTGGCCATCTCTCGGGAAGGGTTCACGTTTGAGGATTTTCCTCGATATCTCGCGCTTGGTTATTGGGGCCTGGCGCTCCATGCCAACTGGTATCGATCGGGTGGAGCTTGCCTATGCGCGGCATTGGGTAAAACAAGACCCTGAGCGCGTGACCTTCATTTTGAGAAGCCCGTTCGACACTGCCTGCGCAGTGCCTCACGCCCTGGTGGCCGAATTCGTTTTGGCGCTTGAAATGCGTCGCCTTGGCGCGCCGGGCTGGGAAGATGCGGCGAAGCCGGCCGCGCGGCTTGCACGTGAAGCGATGCTCAGGCTTGCGCTGGGTCGCGGCACGCTGGACTTGGCGCGCGCGTTGAAGACGCCGGAGCAAAGCGTCTATTTGCTGGTGTCGCATACCTTGGCTGATCGGCCTCGCCCGATCGCGGCCATCAAGCGCAAAGGGGTGAAATTTACCCCTCTTGTGCATGATCTTATTCCACTGGCTTACCCTGAATACACCTCTCCGGCCGGGGCCAGGCGTCACTTGCGCCGCATTGAAACCTTCGCCGGTTTGGCGGATGGCATCATTGTCAATTCCGAGGCGACAGCAGATGATTTGGCGCCCCAGTTGCTGCGGGGCGCGCAGCAGCTGCCGCGTCTTTGCGCCCCGCTTGGGCTTGATACGCCGATCCCTGACCCGCATTACCCTGTGCCTACCGGCGCTTACTTCGTATGCATTGGCACGATTGAACCACGCAAGAATCATCTGCTGCTTTTGAACACTTGGCGTGTCCTCGCAGAGCGCCTTGGCATTGAAGCGCCGAAGCTTTTGCTGATTGGTCGGCGCGGATGGGAAAATGAGAATATCCTGGATATGCTGGATCGCTGCCCGGCATTGGTAGGCCTTGTGCGTGAATACAACGGCCTACCCGACAAGGCGGTTGCAAGCTTGCTGCAAGGCGCGCGGGCGCTGCTTTTTCCCTCCTTTACTGAGGGGTATGGCCTGCCGCTTGCCGAAGCATTGGCGCTTGGCGTGCCTGCCATTTGTTCGGACTTGCCGGCACTGCGGGAAGTTGGCGGGGATGTGCCGGAATTTCTCGACCCGCTTGATGGGCTTGGCTGGCGGCGCCTGATCCTGAACTATATGGAACCCGATAGCGGGATGCGCGAAGCCCAGTTGGAACGCATGGGCTTCTGGGCGCAACCAAGTTGGGAAAAGCATTTCGCCATGGTGGAACCCTGGCTGCGGCAGATAGCCTATGCAGGGCAGGCAAAGAAAGCGCCCCGCAATCCTGCCGAGGCTGTCAATGAGGTTGCCGAAGCAAGGATGCCCGCCCCCTTGGCACAAGTTCCCTGAGGCAGCCATGCCGGGCCGATCCAAAAGCACGGGGGTACAAGACCCCGACCCCTTCGCCATTATCGGCGCAGCAGCCAGGCTACCCGGCGCGTCTGATCTTGCGGCCTATGCCGATATGCTGCGCCGCGGTGTGGATGCCGTTACCGAAATTCCCGATGACAGATTTCAAAAGGCGCGCTGGTATCACCCACGCCCAGGCGAAGCGGGCCGCAGTTACAGTTTTGCCGCCGGCACGATTGGCGATATCCGGAGTTTTGACGCGGAAGCCTTCGGCCTTTCCCCGCGTGAGGTGACTGAAACCGACCCGCAGCAAAGACTATTGTTGGAAGTCACGCGCGACGCTTTTGAGGATGCGGGGCTGCGTCCCGAAAGCCTTGCCGGGCGCAATATCGCGGTTTTCATCGGTGGGTCTTCGACCGATTTCGCTGAGATAAGGCTACAGGATCCGGCGGCGACTGATCGCTTCCTCATGACTGGGAATGCGCTTTCCATCCTGTCGAACCGTATCGGCCATGTGTTCGACCTGCGCGGCGGGGCGCAGACCATTGATACAGCCTGCTCATCATCGCTGGTCGCACTGCATCTGGCAGCGCAGGCCCTGGCCGATGATCCTGCGCTGGAAGCGGCTGTCGTGGGCGGGGTCAATTTGCTGCTTTCGCCCTATGCCTTCATCGGCTTTTCGCGCGCTGGCATGCTCTCGCCCCGCGGGCGCTGCCAAGTATTTGATGCGGCGGCGGATGGCTATGTGCGCGCGGAAGGCGCGGGTGTTGTCATCCTGCGCCGCCTTGCCGATGCGAAAGCAGCGCGGGAGCCGATACGCGCGCTGCTGCTTGGCACCGCGAGCAATACGGCTGGTCGCACCATTGGCATATCGCTCCCAAATCGCGATGCGCAGGCGGTATTGCTGAATGGTCTACTCAACAAAAGTGGCGTTGATCCGGATCGTTTCATGGCGTTTGAGGCGCATGGCACCGGTACCCAGGCAGGTGACCCGGCTGAGACATGGGCAATTGGGCAGGCCATTGCGCGGCATCGGAGCGCGCCGCTGCCGATCGGGTCCGCCAAGGCGAATATTGGCCATCTGGAAGCAGGCGCAGGTATGGCCGGGCTGCTCAAGGCCATGCTCATGCTGGAGCAGGGCTTTGTCCCCCGCGCGCTGCATTTCACGAACCCCAATCCGGCGATTGATTTCGCCGAACTGAATCTGACGGTCCCGCGTTCGACCGAAACCATCCCAGTCGCCGATGATGCCGTCATGGGCGTCAACGCTTTCGGCTTTGGCGGCACCAATGCGGCCGCCATTCTGGGCCGCGCGCCCGTTGCGCCTGTCGAGCGTGCCACCAGGCCAAAGGGCGCCCCGCCGCTGATACTCTCTGCACGCTCTGCCCAGGCGTTGCGGCTTTCGGTGGCGGCGTGGCGTGATGCTCTGGCGGGGGCGGATGGCGTGCAGGCAGCAGCGCTCGCGCGTGGTCAGGCAAGGCATCGTGATCTGGCGGCGCATCGGCTTGTGCTGCGCGGGGCGGATGGTGCCGCACTTTCCGAGCAGCTTGCCGCCTGGGCAGCGGGGGAGCGTGAGGCCGGTGCGGTGCAAGGGGTCGCACTCGGTGGCGGCATTGCCTTTGTCTTCAGCGGCAATGGCGCGCAGCATGCCGGCATGGCGCGGGAGGCGTTTCGTGCCTCGGCGGTCTTCCGGCGTGCGGTGCTCGCCGCTGATGCGGTGCTGGCTCCAAGGCTTGGTGTTTCGCCGGCCGCCTTGATCAAAGCGGGCGTCAGCGCTGCGGCCTTGGCCGGGACGGATCTTGCCCAACCTTTGCTTTTCGCGGTGCAAATGGGTGTTCTGGCGGCGCTGAAGGCGGAAGGCATCTGCCCTGATCTGGTGATTGGCCATTCGGTTGGTGAAGTGGCAGCGGCGCAAGCGGCGGGGATACTCTCCTTGGATCAGGCGGCGGCATTGATCGTGGCGCGCAGCCGGCATCAGCATGCAACAAAAGGCCACGGGCGCATGGCGGCGATTGGCGCCACACAAGAAGCCATCGCGCCTTTACTCGAAGAATGTGGCCCTGGGCTTGAAATCGCCGCCATCAATGCGCCAGCCGCGCTCACCATCGCAGGGCCTGCGGCGGCGATTGCGCGGCTATGCCAGGCGGCTGAGGCGGCGCGCATGGTCGCGATCCCGCTTGATCTGGATTATGCCTTCCATAGCGCGGCCATGGAGCCGGTGCGCGCGGGACTCTTGCAGGATTTGGCAGGGCTCAGCACCAGGCCTGGCGCTTGCCCGATGATTTCTTCAGTCACTGGCAAGTCCTTGCCAGGAGTTGAAGCAGGTGGCGCTTATTGGTGGCGCAATTTGCGCGAACCCGTGCGGTTTCATGCGGCTATTGCCGAAGCAGCGCGCCAGGGGGCGCGGCTTTTCCTGGAAATCGGCCCGGCCCCTGTCTTGCAGAATTACCTGCGTGAGACGCTGCGGGCTGAGGCGGTGGAAGGCGCCGTGCTTTCAAGCCTGAAGCGCAATGATGCAGCGGGCGATCCCTTCCCCGCCATCGCTGATCGCACCATCGCATCGGGGGCCGATCCGCGCAGCGCATCCGCCTTCAAGGGCAGGGCAGAACGCGCCAAGCTGCCAGCCACACCCTTTGCGCGGCGGCCCATCTGGTTCCATCCTTCGGTGGAAAGCGCGCGCCAGACCGATCCCGACAATGACCACCCGCTGCTTGGCTTCCGCCACGGCACGGCGCCGGGGCTTTGGACACAATGGTTCGATACGCAGGCGATGCCCTGGCTCGGCGATCACCGATTATTCGACGAAGCCGTGCTGCCCGCCGCCGCCATGGCGGAAGCGGCCTTGGCCGCTGCCGCCCTGATCCATCC
>JADCES010000292.1 GCA_020250005.1 Roseomonas sp. | reverse complement strand
TGTCCAGATGAATTCGAAATGGCTGGGCTGTTCAATCCGCACGAAAAACACGTGATAGGGATTGGTCGACGTCCCATTCTGAAAATCGGCCGCGAAAAGGGTTTCACCATTCAGCCGCACCATCAGCCGTGTCAACATATCGCGCGGCAAGGCGCGGCCCGCTTCATGGCGTAGCCCCGTTTCCATCGGGTGTTCGATCAGGGTGCGGATTTCAATCACCTCACCAGCGCGGGCGCTGCGCGGGATGCGAATGCGGGGTTGGGATGGTAGCGCGCTCATGACAGGCACCCCCCAGCGCCAACGCGCAACTCCGCGCTGGTACGCAGGACGCGGCCGGTGCTGGTTTCCGCCAATACGATCAGGCGTTGATCTTCAGCCAGGCGAATGCGCGTTTGCACCTCAGCGCGCGCGAGCATCGGCGTCAGCCGGAAGGTCGCAACACCGGGCGTGGGATTGCGGGAGGCGAAAACATGAATGGCGGTGATGTGATCCTGCGCTGTCATCGGGCGTTCCACCACAATGCCAAGCGGCACCTGCGCGCCATTTTCGGCAAGCGCGGGTACGCGGAGCAGAATGCCGCCATCGGTCACGGGCTTGTCGCCAACGGTTTCACGCATCGCGGTAGACAACGCATCATCCGCCCGCGCCGCGGCGGCGAAGGGCAGCGCCAAAAGCGCCAGGCAGGTTCTGCGATTGATCATCAATACCTCCATACCGCGCCGTAGCGTGAGGGGGACGCAGCAAGAAATTCTCCAATGAGGGGCGGTTCAATGCCCTGTTGGATCTTGATATGGCGGCTGAATTTTCCAGGCGCAAGCGAAATATTTTAATACTATCAGCGGATTAGGCGGGATAAAGGGCTTGCTGCCTGAAGGCTGAATTTTGGAAAATATTTCTCAACGATCCAGGCGGAAAAGCGGGCGCAACTGTAGCCCCACCCAATTGCCGGCCAAACCCGGCAGGATCCAAAGCCAACCATGCAGGCTGCCGGAAGCGATCCCCGCCACATAGGCGCTGATATTGCAGCCCGAGGCCATGACGGCGCCATAGCCAAGCAAAAGCCCCCCGATCACGGAAGCGCAACCATGCCGCCAGGACAGACGCCATGTGGGCTTGAAGCGCGCCGCAATCGCCGCGGCGAAAAACGCGCCAAGCATCAGGCCGAAATTCATCACGCTGCTGCGTTCCGCGAGCAGCGGGCGAAGAAAGGCTTCCGTGCGTGTCGGGTCTTCCCAAAAGGCCCAGAAGGCTGGTTCGTCCCAGCCAAATTCCGCAACGATACGCGACCCCCAAAGCGGGAAGGATGCCGTGATGACCCAAGGCCGCCCTGCCGCCCAAAGCGTGACGATGTTGAGCACGGCGAGAATGATGGCGGCCATGGCCCAGGACCAGCGCCGTGGCGATTCTGCTGATGGCGCGGCGAAAATGGGTTCAACGCGGCCATGGCAGCGCTGTTCGATCACGCGCAAAACAAGCGCCACGCAAAGGAAAATCGCGAGGCTGCCGAACAGCGCGGGCCATAGCCCAATCAGCTCCGGCAGGGATATTGCCGAAAGTGCCGGCAGATCCGCCCATCTTTCCGAATCATAGGCTGCGATGGTGGCGCCGATAATGAAGAACATCAGCGTCAGCAGCATGCGCGTATTGCCACCGCCTGCCGTGTAGAGCGTGCCGGAAGCGCAGCCGCCACCCAATTGCATGCCAATGCCGAAAATGAAGGCGCCGATGATCACTGCGACACCTGCGGGAAAGGCAATACCGCGTACCGGCGCGCCGGCCAGCGTACCGGCATGAATGGTGGGCAGCATGATGATCACCAGAATGCCGAGCATAAGCATTTGCGCCCGCAGCCCCGCGCCGCGACCCTCGGCCAAGGCTTGGCGAAAACCGCCGGCAAAGCTGAAGGCACCGCGATAAAGCGTATAGCCAAGCGCTGCGCCAAGCACCCAAAGCAGCGCGTGATTGCCGCCATGGCGCAGCGCAAGCCCAAGCGCGCCCGCCAGCAACAGCAGGGCCGCGATCATGGCTGGCAGGGCTTGAGGCAAGGCGTTGGGCCTTTCGCGCTAGAGAATGAATACGGGAATGAGGGACGCCACTAATGCCAAGGCCATGGCATAGTTGAAAAGCCGAAAAGCACGATCGGAGGTGAGCAGCCTGCCAATCGCCACACCAAAACCGCACCAAAGCGTGCAGGAAATGACACCGGAAAAAAGAAAGGCTGCTGCCACGCGCGCGGCTTCAGACCAGACAGGCGCCTCGGGCAGGGTATAGGCGGCGAGCGCGCCAACCCCCATGATCCAGGCCTTGGGATTGACCCATTGAAAGCCTGCCGCTTCGAAAAACCCGATAGGCTTCGCGGCGCCGGCACCCTTGCCGCGCCCGGCCGTGGCGATGCGCCAGGCGAGGTAGAGCATATAGGCGGCACCGACATATTTCAGCGCGAGATGCAGCCAAGGCAGGGCGGTGAAAACCGTGCCAAGCCCAAGCCCAATCGCGAGCACCATGGCCGGAAAGCCCAGAATAATCCCAAGCATATGCGGCACCGCGCGACGAAAGCCGAAATTGGCGCCGGAAGCCGTCAGCATGGCGTTGTTCGGCCCGGGCGTGCAGCTTGTGGTCAGGGCGAAACCTAGCAGCGCCCAGAAAAGCGGATCATGCAAAGCGGTTTTCCCTGTGGTTGTGCGGGCAGAAAGCGCGCTGCTTAGGCGGACAGCAATGCTTTGGCAATGGCGCGCGCAGGGTGGCGGCTTCGCCGCTGCGCGGTCTGGACCTGCGCGCCAAGCTGTATC
>JADCES010000291.1 GCA_020250005.1 Roseomonas sp. | reverse complement strand
TTGAGCGACTGATTCACGGCTCCGGCATTCGCCTCCGCCGATCAGATGCTTATTTGAGCGACTGATTCACGGCTCCGGCATTCGCCCCGCCGATCAGGCGCATGTTTGCGCGACTGATTCACGGCTCCGGCATTCGCCTCCGCCGATCAGGCGCGCGCCATCACCCAATCGCGGAATAGCGCCAGGTCAATATTGCCACCGCAGAGGACCACGCCCACACGCTTGCCGCGCATGGCCGCCCCTTCCTGCATGAGCGCGGCCAGCGGCGCGGCGCCCGCCCCTTCGGCCAGATTATGCGTATCCTGCCAATAGGCGCGCATGGCGGCAGCCACTTCATCATCCGTCACGGTCACGATGCGCGCCGCACCCTTCCGGATGATCTCAAGCGCGCCGGCATCAGGCAGGCGCGTTGCCATGCCATCGGCGCGCGTATTGGCCGATGGCGTTGTCACCACATGGCCAGCGGCGAAGGAAAGCGCATAGGCTGGCGCTTCGGTGCTTTGCACACCAATAATTTCGGTGGAAAGGCCCAAAAGGTCACGCGCCAGGATGCAGCCGCAAATGCCGGACCCAAGCCCGATCGGCACATAAAGCGCGGCCAAGGGCGGCGCGGCGCGCAGCAATTCCAGCGCGTAAGTCGCCACGCCCAGCACCAGATCGCGCGCGAAGGATGGCGCAAACAGCAAACCCTCCGCCTTGGCGAGCCGCGCGGCTTCTTCCCGCGCCTCATCAAAATCCGCGCCATGCTCAATCAACCGCGCCCCTTGTGCGCGCATGGCATTGTTCTTTTCCAGGCTATTGCCGCGCGGCACCAGAATGGTCACCGGTATCCCATGCCGCGCCCCGGCATAAGCCAGCGATTGGCCATGATTGCCGCGCGTTGCACTCACCACGCCTGGCACATCGGGGTTTTCGCGCTTCAGCCTTTCCATGAAAACCAGGCCGCCGCGCACCTTGAAGGCGCCGGTCGGCGTGTGGTTTTCATGCTTCACCCAAACCTCCGCCCCTACCCGTTCCGCCAGCAGGGGCCAAGCATATTGCGGCGTTGGCGGAAAGGCAGCATGGACCAGCCGCGCTGCCTCTTCCAATTCACCCAGCGTGAACACAGAGCGTCAATGCCGCGCGAGTTCTATCTCACCTTCCGGCTGCGGTGAAGAAAACGCGCTATCCGCAAAAGCCTCTTCCCAGGAACCGGCCGTGCTCGCCTTGGAATATTCAGTTGCGCGGTTTTCAAAGAAATTCGCGTGCTCCACGGCATTCAGCATTTCATCGAGCCAAGGCAGCGGGTTCTTTTCGATCTTGTAGAGCGGCTCCAGGCCAAGCTGCTGCAAGCGACGATCCGCGATGAAGCGGATATATTGCTTGGTGAGCGAGGCATCGAGACCCTGCACACCGCCCAATTCAAACGCCAGATCAATGAAGGCGTCTTCATGATCCACGATGGTGGCGCAGATCAGGTAAAGATCGCGGCGCAGCTCCTCGGTCCAGATTTCCGGGTTTTCCTGCACGAAGGTGCGGAACAGCCGGATCACGGAAAGGCAGTGCAGCGTCTCATCCCGCACGGACCAGCTCACGATCTGGCCCATGCCCTTCATCTTGTTGAAGCGCGGGAAATTCATCAGAATCGCGAAGGAAGCGAAAAGCTGCAAACCTTCGGTGAAGGCACCAAAGGCGGCCAGCGTCTTCGCGATTTCGGTCTTATTCGCAACGCTGAAGCCCTGCATGTAATCGTACTTGTCCTTCATCTCCTTGTATTTGAGGAAGGCCGTGTATTCGATTTCAGGCATGCCGATGGTATCGAGCAAATGGCTATAGGCCGCGATATGCACCGTTTCGATGTTCGAGAAGGCCGAGAGCATCATCAGCACTTCCGTCGGCTTAAACACCTGGGAATAGTGCTTCATGTAGCAGTTGTTCACTTCCACATCCGCCTGGGTGAAGAAGCGGAAAATCTGCGTCAGCAGATTGCGTTCTGACTGCGTCAGATTCTTCTGCCAATCCTTCACATCATCCGCGAGCGGCACTTCTTCCGGCAGCCAATGGATGCGCTGCTGCTGCAGCCAGGCTTCATAGGCCCAGGGGTAGCGAAAGGGTTTGTAGACAGGGTTCGAAGTCAGAAGATCGAATTTCACCGGCAATTCATCCCGCACCATGCCATCGGCCATTGTGTCGAATCCCATCTTGATTGGTTGCCCCGCCTTTTACCACAATTGGTGGGTCGGGCAATCGCCAACCGCAAGATATTGTGGTTGTCCTATTCGACGCGGATATTCGCCTCCCGCGCGACCACGATGTTTTCCGCCAATTCGCGGGCGATACGGGCGGTGAATACCTCAGGCCCCTCACCCAGGATCACGCCGCCCTGATCCAGCAGCCGCTGGCGAATGATCGGATCGCGCAGCAGGCCCTGAACATCGCGCGCGATTCGGTCCACGATATCGCGCGGGAGGCCGCGGGGCGCCATAAAGCCATACCAGGGGCTGGTATCGGGAATGCCCATGCCAAGCTCATCCAAGGTGGGCACATCGGGCAGCGCCGGCACGCGCTGCGGCGTGCCAATCGCGAGCGGGCGGAGCTTGCCCTCGCGCGCCAGGCCAATCGCCCCGGATAGCGTGCTGAAAGTCCCCGGCACGCGCCCCGCCACCACATCCTGCAAGGCCGGCGCCGCGCCGCGATAGGCAACATGGGTCAGGTCCAGGTTCATTTTCTTGCGGAACATCTCAAGCGCGAAATGCCCAGACGCCCCATTGCCGGAAGAAGCGAAAGCCATACCGGGATCACGCCGCGCTGCCGCGACCAATTCCTGCGCCGTGCGGAAGGGCTGCCCCGCGCCGGTGAACAAGACGGTGGGCGAGGCATAGATATTCACAATCGGCGTGAAATCATTGATCGTATCATAGGGCAGCCGCGCATAGACCGCCGCATTGCTGGCATGGGTGCTGGCCGCGAGGAAAATCGTATAGCCATCGGGCGCTGAGCGCGCGACCATTTCAGAGGCAATCACCTGGCTCGCGCCCGGGCGATTTTCGATGACGATGGGCTGACCCCAAAGCCGTTGCAGCGGTTCCTGCAACAGCCGCCCCGGAAAATCCGTGGGGCCACCGGCAGGATAGCCGATGATCATCCGCACCGGACGATCCGGCCAAGTGCTCGCTTGCGCCTTGGCTTTGGTGATGATGGTGCTGGCCATCCCGGCGGCCAGCAGGCTGCGACGCTTGAACATATCGGACTTCCTCCCGCGCCCATTTCGGGCTTACCGCCCCCAAGGCTGGGGGCGGGTTGGGAGGAGTTTAACGCAGCTTTACTGGCAGGCCAAACATTCTTCGTAGTTGTTGTTGGTCGCCGGCACCGCCGCCACAAGCGGCAATTGCGCCTGGTCATTGGCCGGCGCCGCCAAGCCAAGAGCTTCCTGCGGTGCCACCTTTTCGCTGATGGCATCCGCGCGCTGGATGGACAGGCTGCGGCAATAATAGAGCGACTTCACACCCTTCTTCCACGCCGTCATGTGGATCTGGTGCAAATCCCGCTTATGCACATTGGCCGGCAGGAACAGATTCACCGATTGCGACTGGCAGATGAAGGGCGTGCGGTCGGCGGCGTGTTCAATGACCCAGCGCTGATCCAATTCGAACGCCGTCTTGAAGGTGGCCTTTTCCTGTTCGGTCAGGAAATCCAGATGCTGCACGCTGCCCTTATTCACCGTGATGGTGGTCCAGGTATCTTCATCATCGCGATCATGCTTGGCCAGCACCTTCTTCAGATACGGGTTGCGCACAATGAAGGAACCGGACAGCGTCTTGTGATTATAGACATTGGCCGCGATGGGTTCGATGCCTGGGCTCGCGCCACCGCAAATGATGCTGATGGAAGCGGTTGGCGCGATCGCGATCTTGTTCGAGAATCGCTCCATGAAGCCGTATTCGGCGGCATCCGGGCAGGGGCCGCGTTCTTCTGCCAGCAGGCGGGAAGCGGTATCGGCCTGGGCGCGGATATGCTTGAACATCCGCATATTCCACACTTTGGCCACTACGCTTTCGAACGGCACATTCAGCGCTTGCAGGAAGGAATGGTAGCCCATCACCCCAAGCCCGACCGA
>JADCES010000290.1 GCA_020250005.1 Roseomonas sp. | reverse complement strand
CCATGTCGCGCTTTGCCGGCGATCTGGATCGTGCGCTTGGGCTGTCTCAGGGCATTGCACGCGCAGCGCAGGCAGCGGCAGCGGCGGTCAACCAGGGCCGCGTGGCGGTCGGGCTTGGCACGCCGATGGAACAAGCCAGCGCAGGCTATGACCGCAGCCGGGATCGGCTGGCGGTGCTGGACCAGCAGATCGCCAATGCCGAGGCAGCCCTTGCCGAGACCGCCATGCCCGGTGGCACCCGCGGCATCATGCGGCGCAATCTGGAAAACCTGCGCGCCGAGCGCGAGGCCGCGCTGCGCGAATTGCAGAATTTCATCGCCCGCCGCAGCCAATTGGAGCGTGAGGCGCAAGAAGCTGGCGAGGCGGAAACCTATACCGCCAGCCAACGTGCCATCATTGCCGGACGCCGTGCCGATCAGGTGCGGCTTGAAGAATTGTATAAGGCGCTCGACAAAGAACGCGGCGTCCGCGCCGAGCATGCCGAACGCGTGCAGCAAATTGACGCTCTGGCCGCGCGTGGCGCGATTGAGGGTGAGGAAGCGTCCCGGCTGCGCGCCGCCGCCGATAAGGACCGTGACGAGGCGCTGGCGCGTCTTGTGGATCGTACTGAGACTACCCGCGCCACGACAGAACGCCTGACCGAGGCTGAGCGCGCATATCAGCGCCTGGTGGAACGCGGCACATCGCTGGTGGAAGGTGCCGCGACCGAGCAGGAAAAATACGCCGAGCAGGTCAAGGCGCTGGACGCTGCGCTGGCGGCAGCGCGCATCACGCAGGAACAATACAATCGCACCCTGACCCAGCTTGATCCCGCCGCGCGCGCTGCGCGTGAGGCTTCAGCCAAGGCCGAGCAGGAAGCCCAGCAATTCGCGGAACGGTCGCGCAATGCACTGGCCTCGATCGGGGAGAATGCGCTGGACCGGATTGGCAATGGGCTGGTGAATGCCTTTGCCGCGGGCAAGCAGGCCGCGATTGATTTCGGCTCCATCGCGCGGCAGGTGGTCGCGAGTGTGGTGACCGACCTGGCGAAGCTCGCCATCGTCAATCCGCTGGTCAATGCGGTGTTCGGCGCGTCGCGGCCGAGCCTGATGGGCGCCTTTGGTGGCGCTGCGCCTGTGGGTGGGACAACTACCGCCACCACGGCAAGCGGCAGCGCCGGTATGTTCAGTTTTGCCCCTCTGCCGTTTTTGAACATGGGTGCCTCCAACCTATTCGGCGGCATGAGCGGTATTGGTGAGGCGCTTGGCCTGACTGGTGCGGGTGGGTTTCTCTCCACGCCGATCTATACGCCGACGGCCTTTGGCGCGACGCAGAGCAATTTCTTTGCCGGTACCGCATTGCCGGGCGAGGCAGGCTTCTTTGCCGGTGGTGGCGGTGCGGCAGCGCCTGTCACGCTGGGCAATCTGCTGGGCGCCGGCGCCATGGGGTTCGGCCTGGGTATGGCAGGCGGCACCATATCGGGCAGTCTGCGCGGCACGGCGGATCCCATGCCAGGCACTTTGATCGGCACCGGGCTTGGCATGGGGCTCGGCTTTCTGGTGGGCGGGCCGCTTGGCATGATGGTCGGTGGCGCCATCGGCGGCACGGCTGGCGGGCTGTTTGGCCCGACGCGTAGAGGCATGGCAGCGCGTTCTGGCGGCGATGTGTTTCTGGGCGTGGATGATGCTGGGCTGCTCACCATCACCGGCGCGCGCGGCAAGCGCTGGGATCAGGCCGGCGCGGTGGCCGAGGTGCAGCAGCAGCTTGACGCCATCAACCGGCAGATCGCTGCGCGCAATCTGAGCTTTGCTGCACCGGGTCAGCATGCCGTGGGCTTTGGCCCGGCCTCAGGCTCGCCGCGCGAATTGTCCATGACCGCGCTGGTCGGGCAATTGCGCAGCGACAATGCCAATCAAATGACCGCCTTTGGTACGCTGGCCGGGCGCGGCGGTGATCTTGAGGAAGCGCTTTCGGCTGCCGATTTCGTGACCCAGGTGTTTGAGCCGCTCGGCCGCGCAGTAGAAAAAACCAGCGCCTTCAGGTCAGCGATGGATGCGCTGACCAAAACCTATGATGAGGCCATCACCAAGGCCAGGGATCTTGGCCTGTCCGAGGCCGACCTGAACACCCAGCGCGCGGAGCGTATCGCCAAGCTGGAAGCCGACCGCGCACGGGATCTGGATATCATTGACCGCAGCCTTGGCATTCGCCGCCTGGCCTTGAGCGGCGATAGTCGCGGCGTGGCACTCGGCCAATTCGATCTGAGGGCCGAGGCGGAGCTGCGCGCCTTTCGCGAACAACTATTCCAGCTTGGGCTGGACGAAACCGGCCAGGAATACATCCGCCGTGTGGTGGCGCTGGAACAGACCATTGCGGATGAACGCCTGGCGGTCATGCGCCAATTCGACGCGCAGCTACAGGGCATTTCACGCGGCCTGCTGGAAAACCTGACCATGGGCGATCTGGGCGGCCTGCCGCTCGAGGCACGCTATGGCGCGGCCTTGTCATCCCTTGCTGCGGCGCAGGCTCCCTTGCTGGATGGTGCAACGCCCGAAGAACTCGCGGAATTCTCCCGCGTCGCGCAAATCGCGCTGCCGATTGCCAAGGATTTTCTCGGCATCTCGACCAGCTTTGCAGAACTCGTCGCCGATGTCGCGCGCACACTCCGCACCGCCGCGCCCGGCAGCGATCCCGCCAATCTGGGCGCCTTGCTTGAAGCACAAGTCGCGGGGGCTGATCGGCTGGAACTGGCGGTGCTGAGCACAGGCCAAACACAGACAGAAGTGCTGCGCAGCCTGCTTTCAGAACTGCGCCGCCTGACCGCGCAAAACGAAGCCATCCTGGCCCGCGCCAGCACATGACGGGGTGAGACATGCCAATCATCGCCTATCGCGCCAAACAAAGCACCGACACCGCCGGCACCGGCACGCTGGTGCTGAACGGCGCCAGCAGCAATGCCCGCAGTTTCCAGGCAGCCTTCGGCGCTGCGACGCGGCGCGTTCAATACTGCATTTCCTGGCAGGCCGGGTTCGAGATTGGGCTTGGCGATTTTGATGGTGGCTCGCCCGGGTCACTGACGCGCGCGACCATCCTGGCCTCGTCCAATTCTGGCGGGCTGGTCGCGCTACCCGCCGGCACCAAGGATGTATTCAGCGTGGTGGACCCAGCCGCGCGGGAAGTGATTGCCATCGCTGCCACCGCCACCCTGGCACTGGCGGATATCGGCAATACGGTGGTGTTCTCCGGTGCCGCGGCGGCAACGCTCAATCTGCCTGCGGTTTCTGCTGTCGCCTCCGGCGCTGGCTGGCTGGTGATGAACCTTGGCAATGCGGCGCTGACGATTGATCCCAATGCCAGCGAGACCATCAATGGTCAGGCGACCATCGCGCTGCAGCCTGGGATGACAGCCAACATCCTGCGCTTGGGCGGTGCGCAATGGGTGGCGAGCATTTATGGCCATGGCCGGTTGATCGGCGAATATGTGCAAGTGGCCGGCCCCAACCTGCCGCCATTCTGTGTTTGGCCCAATGGGCAGAACCTGTCGCGCAGCGCCTATGCGACGCTCTTTGCCGCGATTGGCACCACCTATGGCGCGGGAGATGGCAGCACCAGCTTTGGCACACCGGATGTGCGGGGCAGGGGGCTCTTTGCCCTGGATAATCTGGGCGGGGCGGCGGCCAGCCGCATCACAAACGGTGTTTCGGGCATCAATGCTGCGGCGCTGGGTGCTGCGGGTGGTGATCAGCGTATCGGCACACATGGCCATGCCGCGACGCAGGCGGCGCATAACCACGGCCTGAGTGACCCCGGGCATCAGCATTGGAGCGGCGTGAATAATGGCGGCGGCGGGGATTACTACGGCGCGAGTTCGCCCGCGAACCGCACCAATAACACATCGGCCAGGTATTCGCTGCTTGGTGGGCTGACGAGCGATACCTCGCACCTGACCAGTTTTTCGCCAACCGGCATCACCATCGCCAATGCCACACCGCCGATCACGGTGAGCGACTTCGCCGGCGGCGCCTCAGCCAATATGCCGCCGGCGCTGATTTGTACCGTCGCGCTGTTTGCGGGGGCGTGAGGGCTTCAAGCCAAAAACCCGAGGAGGCCAAGCATGGACAATACAAGCGGTGATACCATCCAGGGCGCGACGATGCTGCCGGGGGAGGGTGCGGATACCTTGTCGGTCCCGAAGCTTCGCATCCCCGCCGAGGCGATCGAAGCTTTCGGAAATGATCTCACCGATCGTGTGGCAGCCTATACCGCCGCGCTGGAGGCGCATCGGTTCAGTATCGGCGAACCCCGCCCGGTGGAACACCCGCTGGTCGAGGCCATCGTCGCGGCGGGTGGCATGGATGCGGTCGAGATTGCCGCTGCTCTGCCACCCCCCGAACCGGAAACCCCCGCAGCGCCATCTCCACTGGCGCTGCCCACGCCGCCAACCGGCGAAATCACCAAGCTTCGATTGGTCGAGGCGTTGGGTGCCGCAGGAAAACTGCGTGAAGCCATGGCGCTGCTGAAGCTTGAGGCACCTGCTACCGATCTCACCGATGCGGAATTACTGCTGCGCGAACGCTGGTTCGCAGCCCAGTCGCTCAATTTGCACGCTTCGGAAGTGGCCACGCTGCTTGAAGCCATCGGCGTCGATCCCGCCAGCCTGATCGCATGATCGTCTCCGATGCGCCCGCCATGGACGCGCCGGCCTTTCTTGGCGGCGGCATGTCCAATGCAGCCCTGGCAACACGGCCTAGCCTTATCCTTGGCCCGCAACCTAGCGCCGCCGTGCTGCTCCTCGAAATCGCCATTCGCACGGCGAAGGATGTGCCGCCCGAGCCACCACCGCCGCCAAGCATCATTAGCGACGGTTTGGTGCTGCATTTCGATATCGCCAATCCGGCATGCTATCCCGGCGGCGGCCTCGCCTTCACGGATCTGAGCGGCAACGGCAATCACGGCACCCTGACTGGCCCCGCCAGTATTGCCGATGGTGCAATCAATTTTGACGGCACCACCAACCTCACCACCACCAACCTGATCTCCAACCCGCAGAGTTTTACCATCGGCATCTGGTTCCGCACCTCTGCCGCCCTTGGCCGCAAGCTGATCGGGTTGGAATCATCGCAAATCGGCGGCTCAAGTTCCTATGACCGGCATTTCTATGTCGATACCGCCGGCCAATTGCGCTGGGGCGTCTGGAGTCCAGGGACATCGACTTTCCTCTACGGCAATGTCACCGACAATCAATGGCGCTACGCCGTGGTGTCCTTCAACAATGGCGCCATGCTGCTCGGCATGAATGGTCAGGTCATTGGTAATGTCAGCGCGGCATCGCAGCCCTTTGATGGCTATTGGCGCATTGGGGGCCAGAGCGTCGGTTTCTGGCCCTCCGCCGCCGCCGGCTTTTTTGTCGGCAGCATCGCGGCGGTGGAGATCTACAATCGCCCGCTGATGATCACGGAGATCGAGCAAAACTTCAACATCCACCGGGGGCGCTTTGGGCTATGATCGGCTTTGACGCCCCTGGCATGCTGGCGCCGGCCTTTCTGCCGGATGCCTTTCTGGCGCCGGAGCGGATCGCGACGCTGCGCCTTGCCTCGGCCGCCTTTGTTTCAGCGACAAGCGACACGCCAGCGCTCGCATTTTATGAACCGCGCATACTCGAGGACATCGAAATCGGCCAATCTGCCGCGGATGCGCTGGCAGTCGGTGGCAGGGTGGCGCTGACAGTCTCGGAAATCGCGCTGGCGGATGGAGACAATTTTGCCGCCGATCTCGCGCGCTATGGTGTAGCCGATGGTCGGGCCGTGCGGGTACTGAGCCTGCCGGTGCTCAATGCGCGCGCGAGTGATTTCGGCACAAGCCTTGCGGCGGCGAGCTTGCCTTTCACCGGCATTCTGCGCGGCGTGGAACGGGGTGGCGATTTCCGCGCCAGGCTGGCGCTGGGCGATGTGACGGAGCGTATGGCAACGCCACTACAGCCTGTGTTGTTTCAAGGCACCGGCGGTCAGGAAGGTGGGCTTGCATTGAAGGGACGCCCAAAGCCGGTCACGCTTGGGCAGGTGTTCAATAACGCGCCGGTGTTTCTGGGCAATGTCGATCTCGGCGCTGGCAGCCTGCCGACCTATCAATCGCATTGGCGGGCGATTGCCGGGCATGATGCTATGCGCATTCGTGGCGTGGTGCAGGCCATGATCACTTCCGGCACACCTCTGGTTGGACAAGCCAGAGATTATCCCGCGCTCGGGCTGTTCCAGCTTGGTGCATCACCCGATGGCGATGTCACCGCCGATCTACGCGGCGACACTGTGCCGATCTATGTGAACAGCATCGCCGGTATTTTGCGTCGCATGCTGGAAAGCCTTGGGTTGGCTTATGATGCCGCAGATTTCGATAGCACCGATTGGGCTTTTGCCGAGGCCGATCTGCCCGGTATTGTCGGCTTTCACCAGGGTGCGACCGCGACCACGACGCTTGCGGCCGCCGAGGAAATCCTGGCGGGGTCAGGCGCCATGCTGGCAGCCGGGCGCGGCGGGAAGCTGCGCCTCGCGGACCCTCTGGCAACCGATACGCCGCAATTCGATCTGCCCGCGGCCTGCATGCTGTCCTGCGAGCCCTTGCCACTACCGGCAAGCCTGCGGCCCCTGCCGCGCGCCATTGCGGTGCGCTGGGGGCGCAACCACGCGCCACTTTCCAACATGGCCGGTAGTGTCGCGGCGGCGGACAGGCAGCGCCTGTCGCAAGAAGGCAGTTTTGCCCGGGCGGAAAGCAGCCTGATTACTTCGCGCGTGGCGCAGCAGCGCGAGATCAGTTTTCCGGCCGCTTACTGGACCGAGGCGGAGGCGCTGGCGCGTGCCGAGAAATGGCGCGCCGTCCTGGAAGCGGGGCCGCGCATGGTGCGCGTGCTGACGGATCGGTTCTTGGGGCAGATCGAGATCGGGCAGATCGGACGCGTGACCTATCCGGCCTTTGGCTTTGATGAGGGATTTGTCGGTGTCGTCGTTGGCTGGCGGGAAAGCCTGACGGCGCGGCGGGTTGAAATCACACTCTGGGGGGCGGGCTGATGCCGGGGGCGTTCTTGCAGCAGGACCGGGTGGCAACGGGCAGCGTGGCCTCGGCACAGGCCACCATTGCCACCATGCCGATCACGAACCTGCAGGATCCGCAGCCGCGCCGGCGCGCGAGGCTGATGGGCAGCACAGCGACCATCACCGCCGATCTCGGGGCGGAAGTGCCGGTGGATTGCGTGGCGCTGATTTCCACCACGCTTCGCGCGGGCGCCATGGTACAGGCGCGGCTTTCGAATGTCGCGAATTTCAGCGTGACGCTTGCGGACACCGGGCTACTGAATGCCGAGGCGCAGGATGAAAGCCAGGGGAATGTCGTGTTGGTGCTCCCCGCACCAGTCACTGCGCGGTATCTCCGCGTTGATCTCACCGACGGCGCGGCGCCTTTCATGGACATCGGCCTGCTTGTTGCGGGGCAGCTATGGCGGCTGCTGCGCGGCACGGCCTACGGCATTCGCGAGGGCCGCGTGATGTTCGATGGGCGCGACCGAAATCCCTACACCGGGGCAGAATTCCCCGTCCCTGCCATCGTGAACCCGCGCATGGCGGCGTTCACCCTGCCAGCGCTTTCCACCGCCGAAGCCCGCAATCATCATCGCGATATGCTGCGACGCCTCGGTGCAGCGCGGGATACGCTATGGATTGCGGAACTCACGGACAGCCTGGCCGAACGGAACCGCCGCGCTATCTGGGGGGCGATGAACGCGCCCGGCGAGGACGCCGCCATCAGCCGGGACAGCCTGCCGCTGGCGTCGCGGGGGTTCAGGCTTATCGAGCGACCTTAGCACGTCACTTGTTAAATGCGCTGTATTTGGCGATGTTATCTACCCCATGTCCTACAATTCGTCCTCGTCTGAGACCAAACCCTCCTTGCGCGGGACTGAGCTTCTTGCCGCTGGGCTCGGCGCCCTCAAGGCCAATGACCCAGTAACCGCGGAAGACTTCTTCCGATCGGTATTGCGCCAAAGCCCTGATGACGTCTCCGCATTGCATGGCCTGGGTAAGGCCCTGCATGACCAGGCGCGCCTTGACGAAGCCATTGCCGTCTTTGAACAAGCCGCAACTCAGGGTGCCGATGCACCACGCGCCCGCTATCACCTCGGCCTGCTGCGCTTGCTGCTCGGCGATTACAAGGCGGGTTGGCAGGGCTGGGAAGAACGCCTGTCGGTGCTCAACTTTCCAAAGCTTCCCATTCCACTCTGGAACGGCAATCCAATGCCCGGACGCCGCCTGCTGCTGCTGGGAGAGCAAGGCTTTGGCGATGTCATCCAGTTCGCCTGCTTCTTACCGGATGCGGTGCAACGCAGCGGCGCGCAAGTCACTTTTGGCTGCGCCCCACCCCTGCTACCGCTGCTGGAGCCTTTCTGTGTCAAGCACGGGATCAGTGCCCTGACTGGCAAGATCAATCCTGCCGCGTTTGATGCTTATGCCTGGATCGGCAGCTTACCGTCTTTGTTGGGCGCTGCCAGTGGCTGCGCTCGGGCTTACTTGACCGCCGATACGGGAAGCATCGCGGTCTGGCGCCGTCGTCGTCCAAGACAAATGCGTTGCATTGGGTTGTGCTGGGAAGGCCGCGCCACTCATCCTCAAGATACGCAGCGTTCCATGGCGCCAGAGCTGTTGCACCCGCTTTTCGAACATGCCGACATAACACTCGTTGGGCTGCAAGTTCCACCGATTACGCGCCCCGCACCAGCGCAAAGCCTTGGTATGGATTGGGGGCCCGATATCACGGATTTCGGCACTGCCGCGGCCATGATCGCTGCGCTTGACCTGCTGGTGACGGTTGATACCGCCATGGCACATCTTGCCGGCGCCTTGGGCGTTCCCGCCTTGGTGCTATTGCCGCATGTGCCGGATTGGCGCTGGGGGATTTCGGGAGAAAAATCCAACTGGTACGCCAGCCTGCGCCTTTTTCGCCAGCAGCACCCAGGTGATTGGTCCGCGCCCGTGGCTGCCATAACTGCCGCACTTGCTGCATAAGCGTGCCCTGGTAAGCCGCAGAAAACACCCGCGATCAGGCTTTACTCAGGCGCATCCCCAATACTCACCATGCGCTTCACATCCTCACCCATGAAGCCAATCGCGGCCGGCGAGCGTCGGCCAGGAATGGCGGCCACATCATAAAGTTCCTGCACCACACCTTCAAAGCGGAGCCAATGCGGCGCATCGCCCGATGCCAGATCTATCACCATCACACCGCAGCGCGGCTGCGCCCCGCGTGATGCCAAAGCCTCATCCAAGGCAAGCCCGCTGAAGGTACGGTTTTCGCGGGGCATCGAAAGGCCAACCACGGCGTAATCGCCAAGGAAGGCCATGCCGCGCAAAAAACCGGCGCAGAAGGCAATCGGTTCAAACTTCCCGCTTGCCACATCAACGCGGCCGAATTCTCCGCTGCCCGCATTCAGCAGATAAAGCGTACCCTTATGCAGCCTTGGCGAATGCGGCATGGAAAGCCCCTGCGTGACAACTTCGCCAGACGCCACATCAATCACCTGGCCGCCAGATCGCCGATGTTCGCGCCAGCCATCCGCAACATCGGAAGCCCCCACCAGCGTCACGTAGCGCGGCGCGCCCGCTTCATCCATCGCAAGCCCGTTCAAATGGCAGCGATCTTCCGCCGCGAGCTTTGAGATAAAGCGCGGGCGCCAGAGTGGCGCAAAGCTGTGATCCTCATCCACGGTGGCGAGGCAGGAAAACAGCGTATTGACGAAAACCGGCCGACCATCTGGCAAAAGCGCCAAATCATGCGCATCCAGATCGCCCGTCACCCAGCAGCGCCGCGGTGCGTAAAGCACATCATGCCCCTGATAGGCGGGCGGCGGAGGCGCGCCTGGCGTATCAGCCAGCAGATCGCGAAAGCGCCAGATTTGCGACAGCGTCGTTACATGCAGCGCATCCGCGCTGACATGCAGGCCCATGCAGCGCGGCAAGCTGCGTTCAAACACCGAAAGCCTGCCATCCGGGCGCGTGCCGAGCAGCAAAAGCTTCCCTGCCTGATAGGTGGTGACTGCCAGGCTGCCGCCTAGCCCCGCCAGCCAGGCGCTGAAATGGCGGGAGGTATGCACGGCGAAGCGGGGTTCGGCGGTTTCGGACATGGGGGTTTTCCTGCCAGGGTGACATTGTATCAAAAAAAAGATGCAACTTAAGCGCCCTTATTTTCGTCTATCGCCGTTAACAGGTTTGACGGCAAGATGGCTGGGCGTTAGATTTTTGTTAATTATCTCAGAATCCGCCTTGCACCGGCAGGGTTGGCTGTCTGTTGCTCGGAAGTATGTTCCCATGTCGCAATCCCTTGCCCCGATCAATCTTGCTGATGTTGCCGGCGGCACGGGCGGCTTTGTCATCAATGGGCGGGATGCGTTTGATTTCTCCGGCTGGTCGGTGGCCTCGGCCGGAGATGTCAATGGCGATGGCTTTGCTGATCTGATCATCGGGGCGTGGCTGGGCGATGGGGCGGGCGGAAGCTCCATTGACAATCGCGGCGAAAGCTATGTGGTGTTCGGCAAGCCCACTGGCTGGGCTGCCGCGATTGATCTGGCGGCGATTGCCGGCGGCACGGGTGGCTTTGTCATCAATGGGCGGGATCCGGATGATCGGTCCGGCATTTCGGTGGCCTCGGCCGGGGATATCAATGGCGATGGCTTTGCGGATCTGATCATCGGGGCGCCGCAGGGCGATGGGGCGAGCGCCACTAATCGCGGCGAAAGCTATGTGGTGTTCGGCAAGGCCAGTGGCTGGGGCGCGATCAACCTTAACGATATCGCACTCGGCACGGGCGGCTTTGTCATCAATGGGCGGGATGCGTATGATCGGTCCGGCTATTCGGTGGCCTCGGCCGGGGATATCAATGGCGATGGCTTTGATGATCTGATCATCGGGGCGCCCTCGGGCGATGGGACGAGCACAAACAACATCGACCAGCGCGGCGAAAGCTATGTGGTGTTCGGCAAGGCCAGTGGCTGGGGCGCGGCGATTAACCTTGCAGATATTGCCGGCGGCACGGGCGGCTTTGTCATCAATGGGCGGGATGCGGGTGATTTCTCCGGCTTTTCGGTGGCCTCGGCCGGGGATGTGAATGGCGATGGCTTTGCGGATCTGATCATCGGGGCGCGGTATGGCGACGGGGCGAGAACGGACCTCAGTGATAATCGCGGCGAAAGCTATGTGGTGTTCGGCAAGGCGGCGTCTGACTGGGGTGCGGAGATTAACCTCGCAGACATTGCCGGCGGCACGGGCGGCTTTGTCATCAATGGGTGGGATGCGGATGATCGGTCTGGCGTTTCGGTGGCCTCGGCCGGGGATATCAATGGCGATGGCTTTGATGATCTGATCATCGGGGCGCCCGGGGCCGGGACGCGCGGAACCTCCAGCGAAAGTCGCGGCGAAAGCTATGTGATCTTCGGGCGGGACTTCACGCTCAGTGTCACCCATGCCGGCACGGATGGTGATGATACGCTGACCGGCACCGCCGGCGCTGATGTCATGGTGGGCGGGCTTGGCAATGACACGCTGGATGGCGGTGGCGGTGCCGATGCGCTGGAAGGCGGCGCAGGGAATGACCTGATCCAGGTTGCGGATTTGAATTTCCGCGATGTGGATGGCGGCAGCGGGAACGATATGCTGGCGCTGACGGGTTCTGGCCTTACGCTGAACCTGGCCAGTATTGGCGATACCAAGCTGCAAGGCATTGAAGCGATAGACCTTGGCGCGGGCGGCAATTTGCTGCGCCTGACGGCGCTTGAAGTGCTGAACCTGTCGGATACAACCAATACGCTCCGCGTGACGGGTGGGGCTGGGGCAGGGCTGACGTTTGATGATCTCGGCTGGGTGCGCGGCGCAACTGCGGGCGGCTTCACCACCTATTCCAATGGCCAAGCGCAGGTAGAAGTGCAGACCGGCGTGCAACGGCTGAATGCACCGATTGACCTTACCACCATCGCCGCCGGCACGGGTGGCTTTGTCATCCATGGGCAGGATGGCAATGACCGATCCGGCTGGTCTGTGGCCTCGGCCGGGGATATCAATGGTGATGGCTTCGCCGATCTGATCATCGGGGCGACGAACGGGGACGCGGCCGGCAATGCGAAAACCAATGCTGGCGACAGCTATGTGGTGTTTGGCAAGGCAT
>JADCES010000029.1 GCA_020250005.1 Roseomonas sp. | reverse complement strand
GCTTTACATGCCGGCCCTGGTCGCCATCCGCTTCAATGCCGCTCTCAAAACAAAATACGAACAACTCATCAAGGCAGGAAAAGCCCCAAAACAGGCCATCACCGCCGTCATGCGAAAGCTCATCATCCTCGCCAACGCGCTTCTCAAAAAAGGTAGACAATGGCAAACACGGGTGGCTTGACCGTCACGGATACTCTAGGCGCAAAAGCTACGGCAAGGCCCCCAAGCGCCGCTCCACCAGCGCGCGCCAGGGCGCATCCGGCGGGCTATCGGCCAGCAGCGCGCGCCAGGTCGCGCGCGCGCGTTCCGGGTGGCCGGCCTCAGCCTCAATCACACCCAGCAAGAAACGCAGCTTCGGTTCGCGCGGCGCTTCCGCCAAGGCGCGCAGCAGGATGGGGCCGGCAGCGACAAATTCGCCCCGCGCGATTTCCATCTCCACCAGATCGCCCGCCAATTCCACATCAAACCGTGCCGCCAGGGCGCGGCGCCAAGCCTCGGCCGCGGCGGCGCCATTGCCGCGGGTACGCTCCGCATCGCCCAGCATCACAAAACCCTGCCGCGCCGCCTCGCTCATCGGGTCAAGCCCGGCTAGCCTTTCGCGAAGCTGGTTCAACAGCGCATCATCGCGTGCGGCAATTTCCGCCCTTTCACGATGCGGGGCGGAAGGCATATCCGGCGCGCCCTGCACCAGGTAAAGCGCAATCCCCGCAGCGGGCAACAGAAACACCAAGGGCAGGAAAGCAAGTGCCCGCCCACGTGTATTCAGTGTCGTTTCTTCCGGCGCCTGAAGCAATCGGCGCTGCACTTCCACCTGGGCGGCGCGGAGCGATTCGCCTTCCAGCCTGCCGGCCGCCGCTTCGCGTTCAAGCTCCGCCAATTGCGCCCGATACAGCGCCAAATCCGCTTCCCGTCGCCCGCGCGTCACCACCGGGCGGAATAGCGTGGCGATAATCGGCACCATGGCGGCCAGCGCCAGCAGCAATATTGCAATCCAGATCATGCCGTGCCGCGATCAAGCTCAGCCAGGCGCCGTGCTTCTTCAGGTGAAAGCGCTGTCGCTTCCGCAACCGCGCGGCGGCGACGCAGGATAATCACGGCAATGCCGCCCGCCAGCGCCAGGAAGGGCGTGGCCCAAAGCAGAATCGTCGCTGCCGTCACGGGCGGGCGCAGCAGCACGAAATCGCCGTAGCGCTGATGCACAAAGCTGATCACCGCCGCCTGATCCTCTCCGGCCGCGACACGTTCACGCACCAGCCGGCGCAGATCGCGCGCCAATTGCGCATCACTGTCTTCAATGGATTGGTTCTGGCAAACTAGGCAGCGCAATTCGCGCCCGATCTCCCGCGCCAGGGCTTCCTTGGCGGGATCGGCCAGCCTTTCATTCGGGTCACCCACCGCGCCCCAGGCGGGCAGCGCGAGCAGCAGGCAGAAGAATATCCAGCGCGTCACGCAAATCTCCGCAATAACGGGCGCAATTCATTCTCCAAAGTATCGGTGGTGATGGGCCCGGCCCAGCGCCAGCGGATCATGCCCTGGCGGTCCAGCAAATAGGTCTCCGGCACGCCATAGACGCCCCAATCAATCGCGGTGCGCCCAGGTTCATCGCGCCCTAGCCGCCGATAGGGGTTGCCGTGCCGCCTGAGGAAGGCGCCCGCTTCCGCCACGCGATCCTTGTAATTGATTCCGTAGACAGCCACACCTTCGCGCGCCAAGCGCATCAATTGCGGGTGTTCAATGATGCAGGGCGCGCACCAGGAAGCCCAGAAATTCACCAGCACCGGCCCGGGCAAAGGCCCGCGCAAATCCGCCGCGGTCAGCGCCGGCAGGTCAAAGCCTTCAAGCGGCGGCAGGCTGAAATCAGGCGCTGGCCGGCCAAGCAGCGCGGAGGGCACGCCACGCGGATCATAGCTGCCATCCTGCAAGCCCTGCAGCATGGCGTAAAAGCCAACACCCGCCGCCGCGGCGATACCCAGCGGCGCATAGAGCATCCAGCGCCGCGGACGCTTGGGGGAAGCTGCGTCACTCATGCCGGGGCGGGTGCGGCCTTGCGGGAGGGCGCGGAAACCCGGATGCGGCGGTCAGAAAGCGATAGCCCGCCACCAAGCGCCATGATGCCCGCGCCAAACCAGATCCAGGGCGCAAGCGGGTTGTGATGCAGCCGCACCACGCCACCGCCATCACGCTCATCACCCAGCACCGCGTAAAGATCGCGCAGCGTATTGGTATGGATCGCCGCTTCGGTGGTGTGCATGCGCGCCACCGGGAAGAAGCGTTTTTCCGGCGTCAGCACTGTCACCACCTGCCCATCCGCCAGCACGGTGATGGTGGCGCGGCGTGATGTCCAATTCGGCCCCTGCACATCGCGAATGCTCTCAAGCCGCCATTCATAGCCTGCCAGCCGCGTTGATTGGCCGGGCTTGAGTTCCACCAGCGCATCGGTGGCCAAACCCATCCCCGCAAGGCCCGCAAACATCACGCCCATGCCGGCATGCGCAGTCGCGCCGCCCCAGGCAGCGCGCGGCAGCCCGCGAGCCCGATTCCAGGCCTGGGATGGCCTGCGGAATGCCGCGACGCGGTCCAGAATATCCGCAGCCGCACCGGCAATCAGCCAGGCGGCCGCGGCAAAGCCAAGCGCCGGCCAGACATGATAGCCTGCGATCAATAGCGTCAGAAAAGCTGCCGCCACCGCCAGCAACCCAACCCACCAAAGCCGCTGCAAGGCCCCCGCCAGATCAGCGCGCTTCCAAGCGAGCAGCGGCCCCACTGCCATGGCCGCCACCAGCGGGATCGCCAGCGGCGCTGTCGCCGCATTGAAGAAGGGCGCCCCCACCGAGATTTTCGCGCCAAACAGGATATCGGCGAACATCGGCCAAAGCGTGCCCACCAACACCACGGCGGTGATGGAACAAAGCAGCAGATTATTCAGCACCAGCGCGCCTTCACGCGAAATCGGCGCAAAAATGCCGGTGCCGCCCAGCCGCGGCGCGCGCCAGGCAAACAATGCCAGGGCCCCCGCCACATAGGCCATCAGCAGCCCCAGGATAAACACGCCGCGCGCCGGGTCATTGGCGAAGGCATGCACCGAATTCAACACGCCCGAGCGCACCAGGAAGGTGCCAAGCAGGGACATGGCAAAGGCCAAAATCGCCAGCAGCACGGTCCAGATTTTCAGGCTTTCGCGTTTTTCAACGACAATCGCGCAATGCAACAGCGCCGCGCCAATCAGCCAGGGCAGCAGCGAGGCATTTTCCACCGGATCCCAGAACCAATAGCCACCCCAGCCGAGCTCATAATAAGCCCACCAGGACCCAAGCGCGATGCCAAGTGTCAGGAACGACCAGGCCGCGAGCGACCAGGGCCGCACCCAACGCCCCCAAGCCGCATCCACGCGGCCTTCCAGCAGCGCCGCCACCGCAAAGGCGAAAGTCACCGCGTAACCGACATAACCCAGGTAAAGCATCGGCGGATGCAAAGCGAGGCCAAGATCCTGCAACAAGGGATTGAGCCCCTGCCCATCCATGGGCGGCGGCCAAACACGCTCAAACGGGTTGGAGGTGAAAATGATGAAGCCAAGAAATCCGGCGGCGATCAGCCCCAGCACACCAAGCACACGCGCCTGCAAGGCACTCGGCAAATCGCGCCCGAAAGCAGCAACCGCACCACCGCAAAGGGCGAGCGTCAGCACCCAAAGCACCATGGACCCTTCATGATTGCCCCAGGCGCCTGAGAATTTATAAAGCAGCGGCTTCGCCGAATGGCTGTTCAGCACCACATTCGAAACCGTGGTGTCATTCACCGCAAAGGCCCAAAGCAGCGCGGCGAAAGCAGCGGCAATTGCAATCAGCTGCGCCACCGCCAAGGGTGCCGCCAGCGCCATCAGCCGCGCATCCGCCCGATGCGCGCCAACCAATGGCAGGACCGATTGTGCCAAGGCCAGAATGCAGCCAAGCGCCAATGCGAAATGGCCAAGTTCCCCGATCATCCGCCTCTCCTTGGTGCGGTGTTCCATTCCGCCGGCGGCGGTGGCGCACCTTCCGCCGGGTTCCAATGGCCGGCGCGCTTCAGCGCATCAGCCACTTCCGGCGGCATATAGGTTTCATCATGCCGCGCCAGCACTTCGCGCGCGCGGAAAACCCCATCGGGCTGCATCATGCCAAGTGTCACCACGCCCTGGCCTTCACGGAACAAATCCGGCAGCACGCCGGCATAGGAAACGCGAATGGTATGCGCCCCATCGGTCACACGAAAATTGGCGGTTGGTTTGCCATCAGCGCCCGTGCCGCGTTCCAGGCTGCCCGCTTCCACCAGCCCGCCCAGGCGAAAGGCGCGATTGGCCGGCGGCGCTTCGCGAACAATGTCTGACGGCGAACGGAAAAACACCAGATTGTCCTGAAACGCTGTCAGCGTCAGCGCGGTCGCGCTGCCAAGCCCAAGCCCGCAGAGCAGCAGAACATAAAGCCGGCGCTTTTTGCGTGTCATGGCCGATCCCCACGCGGATCCAATTCCGCCAGCAGGCGCTTTGCCGCGGCATGGCGGCGCGCCGCATCCAAAACCAATGCACCGAAGCCAAGCAGGACCAGCGCATAGGAAGCGGTGATGAAGAATGTGTGGCTCATGCGCCCAAAGCCTCCTCACGCCGCGCGCGGGCCAATTGCAGGGCGCGGATGCGCCGTTCCATCACGGCGGCGCGCGTCCGCGCCAGCACCACCGCGCCAAACAACAGCGAAAAGCCAAGCGCGCAGGTCAACAGCGGGTAAAGGATATCCACATGCATCCCCGGCGCATCAAAGCGCGTGACGGAAGCCGGCTGATGCAGCGTATTCCACCAATCCACGCTGAATTTCACGATCGGGATATTCACAATGCCCACCAGCGCGAGGATCGCACCCACCCGCGCGCCGCGTTCCTGATCTTCAAAGGCGCGCGTCAGTGCCGCATGGCCCAACCACAGGAAGAACAGCACCAAAACGGAAGTCAGCCGCGCATCCCAGACCCACCAGGTGCCCCACATGGGCCGGCCCCAAAGGCTGCCTGTCGCCAAACAAAGCGCCGTCACCAAGGCGCCCACCGGCGATAACTCCCGCGCGAAAAGATCAGCCAAGGGGTGGCGCCAGATCAGCGACATGATGGAAGCGGTCGCAAGCGCCGTATAGGCCCCCATGGCCAGCCAGGCCATCGGCACATGCACATACATGATGCGCACCGTCTCACCCTGCTGCCAATCGGGCGGGGAAAGGAAAAGGCCCCAAACCAGCCCTATCCCCAGCACTACCGCCGCCGCCGCCCAGAGCCATAGCTGCACCCTGGCCGAGGCGCGGAGGAAGCGTCCGGGATTGGCAAAGCGGTGCAGCGAACGCGCGCCAGGGGCGGCACCGCTCGGGCTGCTGTCAGCTTTAGCTGTCATTCTGGCGTCCACATGGTCAGACTAGCCTACATATCCGGCGGGTGGAATCACCCGCCTGCCTCCTTGCCAGCTTCACATGGGGGGCGGTGCTTCGCCAAGGGAGTCCCCCCGCTTCGAAAACCCGACCTTGGCTTATTGAAGCCCAACGCGTCTGGCGTTACCTGCTTGTCAGGCGCCCCGATCCGGCGCCGGGGGATAGAGGAACGCCATGCCAGCAGCCAGGACCAAAGCGCCCGCTTCCCGCTGGCTGGTGAAATCCGAACCCGATGCCTTTTCCTGGGACCAGCAGGTCGCCAATGGCGTGGAGCCCTGGACGGGCGTGCGCAACCACCTCGCCAAGAAGAACCTGATGGCCATGAAGCTGGGCGATTTGGCCTTTTTCTACCATTCCAATATCGGGAAAGAGGTTGTGGGCGTGGTCGAGGTGGTGCGCGAAGCCTATCCCGACCCGACCGCCGAGGAAGGCTCATCCTGGGTCTGTGTGGATATGCGAGCGGTTGCGCCCATGCCGAAGCCCGTGGGGCTGGCCGCCATCAAGGCTGAACCCGCGCTGGCCGAGGTGGCTTTGATCCGCCAATCAAGGCTTTCCGTGATGCCGATTGCGCCGGAGCATTGGGATATCATCGCCCGCATGGGCGGCTGGGCCGGCAAATGAGCAAGCCGGAACGCGCGCTTTGCGCGCTTGAGGATATCCCCGATGGCGGATCAAAAGGCTTCCCGGCCGCCCCCGGCGCCTTCATGGGGTTATTCGCTGTCCGGCGCGGCGGCGTGGTTTGGGTCTATGTGAATTCCTGCCCGCATATCGGCCTGCCTTTGGACCCCGTGCCGGATCGCTTTCTGGATGCCAAGCGCCAGCACATCCTCTGTTCCGCCCATGGCGCGCGGTTTGAGATCGAATCGGGCGAATGCGTCTCCGGTCCCTGCTATGGGGAAGCCTTGGAAGCCGTGCCGGCGCGGGTGGATGAGGCGGGGCAGGTGCTGGTGCCGGCCGATGCGGGCCTCTGACCCGATTTCGCTTGGGCGCATAATGTTTTAGACCCCTTGGCTTCAACTTCCTTCGACCCAAGGGTTTTGCATGTCGGCTTGGCAATTCTGGATTGATCGCGGCGGCACCTTCACCGATATCGTCGCGCGCGATCCGGCCGGACGGCTTTCCACGCTGAAACTGCTCTCGGAAAACCCGGAACGCTACAAGGACGCGGCCGTTGCAGGCATTCGCCAATGCCTGGGCCTTGCCGCCGGCGCGCCGATCCCGCCCGGGCTGATCGAAGCCGTGAAAATGGGCACAACGGTCGCCACCAATGCGCTTTTGGAACGCAAAGGTGAGCGCGTTTTGCTGCTGGTCAATCGCGGCTTTGCTGATCTGCTGCGCATCGGCAATCAGGCGCGGCCCCGCTTGTTCGACCTTGATGTGCGCCTGCCGGAATTGCTGCATGAACGCGCCGTTGAAATCGGCGGGCGTGTCGCGGTGGATGGCACGGAATTGGAAGCCTTGGATGAGGCCGGGGCGCGTGAGGCGTTGCGCGCCGCCCATCGTGAAGGTTTCCGCGCTGTCGCGATTCTGATGATGCATGCCTGGGCGCATCCGGCGGATGAAGAACGGCTTGGCGCCATCGCCCGCGAAGAAGGCTTCACGCAAATCTCCTTGAGCCATCGCGCAAGCCCGCTGCCGCGCATTGTGCCGCGCGGGGATACCACGGTGGTGGATGCCTATCTCTCACCCATTCTGCGCCGCTATGTGGATCAGGTGGCGGCGGAATTGCCCGGCGTACGGCTTTACTTCATGCAATCGAGCGGTGGCTTGACGGAAGCCGGGCATTTCCAAGGCAAGGATGCGATCCTCTCTGGCCCCGCCGGCGGGATTGTCGGTGCGGCGCGCACCGCGGCCATGGGCGGGTTTGAGCGTATCATCGGTTTTGATATGGGCGGCACCTCCACCGATGTCGCGCTTTATGCCGGCGCCTTTGAACGCGCGTTTGAAACCGAAGTCGCTGGCGTGCGCATGCGCGCACCGATGATGGCGATCAATACGGTGGCCGCTGGTGGTGGTTCCATCCTGCATTTCGATGGCGCGCGCTTCCGCGTGGGGCCGGATTCCGCCGGTGCCGTGCCGGGGCCGGCCTGTTATCGGCGCGGCGGGCCGCTCACGGTGACGGATGCGAATGTCATGGTGGGCAAAATCCAGCCGCATCATTTCCCGGCGATTTTCGGCCCACATGGTGATCAGCCCTTGGATGCGGCGATTGTTGCTGAGAAATTCGCCGCACTGGCGGCTGAAATCGGCAAGGCGCAAGGCAAGCCAGCGCCCGATCCGCATGCGGTCGCGGAAGGGTTTTTGCGGGTCGCGGTCGCCAACATGGCCAATGCCATCAAGCAGGTTTCGATCCAGAAGGGCCATGATGCGACGCGCTTCGCGCTGCAATGCTTTGGCGGCGCGGGTGGGCAACACGCCTGTCTGGTCGCTGATGAATTGGGCATGGAAACGGTCTTCATCCACCCCTTCGCGGGCGTGCTTTCTGCCTATGGCATGGGCCTCGCGGATCAGGCGGTGATCCGCGAAGCGGCAGTGGAAGCGCCCTTTACCGCTGATGCCATCAATGATCTCACCGCGCGGCTTGAAGCGCTGGTGGCGGCAGGGCGCGAAGAACTGGCGCGCCAAGGTGCCGATCCTGCGCGCCTGCAAGCGGCAAGGCGGCTGCATTTGCGCTATGCCGGCACGGATACCTTCCTGCCGGTGGCATTTGGCACACATCAGGACGTTTTGGCCGCTTTTACGGAAGCGCATCGCCGCCGCTTTGGTTTTGCCACACCGGATCGCCAGGTGATTGTGGAAGCCTGCATCGCGGAAGTCACCGCACCCGGTGAGGCAGTGCGCGAAGCCGCGCTGCCACCGCGTGCTGCGGGTGAGGCACCTGAGCCTTTGGACACCATCGCCCTTTTCACTGGCGGTGCTGAACACGCAGCACCTGTGCATGACCGTGAAGCGCTGTGTGCGGGGGATCGCATCACAGGGCCGGCGCTGTTGCGCGAAGCCAATGCCACCACTGTGGTCGAACCCGGTTGGGAAGCGGAAGTCACCGCGCGCAATCATTTGGTGCTGCGCCGCATCGCGGCCAGGGCGCGCGCGGCGGATATGGCGGCGACAGATCGCCCCGATCCGGTGATGCTCGAACTTTTCAACAATTTGTTCATGAGCATTGCCGAGCAAACCGGCGCCGTGCTGCAAAACACCAGCCTTTCGGTGAATATCAAGGAAAGGCTCGATTTCTCTTGCGCCATTTTCGATGCGACCGGCGCGCTGATTGCCAATGCGCCGCATGTGCCGGTGCATCTTGGCGCCATGGGGGAAAGCGTGCGCACCGTGATCCGCACGCGCGGCGCCACGCTGAAACCGGGCGATGTGGTAGCACTGAACAATCCCTATAATGGCGGCACCCATTTGCCGGATGTTACTGTCATCACGCCGGTCTTTGATGCGGCGGGGAAAGATATTCTGTTCTTCGTCGGCTCACGCGGGCATCACGCCGATATTGGTGGCCTCACGCCTGGATCCACACCGCCACTGTCTCGCACGCTGGAAGAAGAAGGCGTGGTGATTGATGATTTCCTGCTGGTGGATGGCGGGCATTTCCGGGAAGCGGAATTCCGCGCCTTGCTGGCGGGTGCGCGTTATCCCGCGCGCAGCCCGGATGTGAATGTGGCCGATATCAAGGCGCAAATCGCTGCCAATGAAAAAGGCGTGCAGGAATTGCGCCGCGCGGTGGCCGATTACGGGCTTGTCACCGTCAGCGCCTATATGCGGCATGTGATGGACAATGCCGAAGAAAGCGTGCGCCGCGTCTTGGAAAAACTGCCTGATGGGCGTTTTGAGACCAGCATTGATGATGGCGCGCCGCTCAAGGTTGCAATCCGCGTTGATCGTGCCGCACGCAAGGCAGTGATTGATTTCACCGGCACTGGGCCACAACGCCCGAGCAATTTCAATGCGCCATCGGCAGTCTGCCGCGCCGTGGTGCTGTATTGCTTTCGCTGCCTGGTGGGCGAGGATATTCCGCTTAATGATGGCTGCTTGAAGCCTTTGGAAATCGTGATCCCGGAGGGAACCTTCCTGTCACCACGCCCGGGTGCGGCGGTGGTAGCCGGCAATACCGAAGTCAGTCAAATGACCTGCAATGCGCTGCTCGCCGCGCTTGGTGCTTGCGCCTCTGCTCAGGCCACCATGAACAACCTGCTCTTTGGCGATGCGCGTTACCAATATTACGAGACGATTTGCGGCGGCATCGGCGCGGGACCGGGCTTCAATGGCACTGGCCCGGTGCAAACGCACATGACCAATACGCGCATGACCGATCCGGAGATTCTGGAACTGCGCTACCCCGTCCGGCTTGAGGAATTTTCCATCCGGCGCGGCTCGGGCGGTGCGGGGCGCTGGCGCGGCGGTGATGGATCGCGCCGGCGCATTCGCTTCCTGCATCCCATGGAAGCGGTGATTGTGGCATCGCGTCGCAATGTCCCGCCGCATGGGCTGCAAGGCGGTGCCGATGGTGCTGCTGGTCGGCAATGGGTGGAACGCGCCGATGGCAGCATTCAATGGCTGGGGGGGAGCGATTCCGCGCATCTCGCGGCCGGCGAAGTGCTTGGCATTGAAACGCCCGGCGGTGGTGGCTGGGGGGCAGCAAGCTGAAATCTCGCCGCAGCCTTTTCGCGTTTCTTTTTGCTGGGATCGCCTTGGCGGCGGTCTGGGTCGGGCCGCGCCTGATTTCCTGGGAAGGGCAGCGCGACCGCCTGGCAGCGCTGGCCGAGGAGCGGCTTGGTCGGCCGGTTGCCTTGCAAGGGCCGCTTCGTGTTGTGCTGCTGCCGCAGCCCGTGATTGAAGCGGATGAGGTGCATCTGGGCGGCGACCAGGGCGGGCTTGGCGTGAAGGCGCGCACACTTCGGCTTAAGCTTGGTCTTTTGCCGCTGGTGCTTGGGCGGTTGGAACCGCGTGATCTGGTGCTGGTGGGTGCCGATATCCGCCTGCCCTGGCCGCTGCCCGCTGCCGGTGCGCTCCGCCCGCCGCCTTGGCTTTCCGATTTCGCCGCGCGCATTGAAGCCAGCCGCGTCACGCTGGGTGAAGTGGCCTTGGAAAATGTCGCCGCGCGGCTGGTGGCCCCCGGACCCTTGGACGCAGTGCGCCTGGAAGGCAGTTTTGTGCGCGCAGGGGCCGAGGCACGCTTCCAGGCCGTGCTCGGCCGGCCCGGCTATGATGGCATTGGCACCTTGGAATTGCGCCTGAATGGCCAGGGCGCGTCGCTGGTCACGCGCGGTGCCTTGCTGGCCGAAGGTGGCTATGAGGGGCGGCTTGAAGCCTCCGGCGCTTATCTTTCGGCCTTTCTGCCCGCGCCTGCCTTGCCCTTCCGTATCACGGGCCGCATCCGCGCCAGTGAGGATAGGATCGTCACCCCCGATCTGGCGGTGGAATTTGATGGCGGCACCGGCCGCACCGCGGCGGAAATCCAATTGGCGCCGGAAGCGAAAATGGATCTGGCCGTCAGCATGAACCGGCTGGATCTGGACCCCTGGATTGCCGCCATGCGCGCCGCGCAGGATTGGCCCTTTCCGATCGTGCTGGATGTCTCGGCGGAGGTCGCGCGTTGGCAGGGCAAGGAATTGCGCCGCTTCAAGGCCGGCATCGCCCGCGACGGCGCGCGCATGACGCTGACCGATATCGCGGCAGTTCTGCCCGGAGAGGCTGAGTTGGAAGCGCGCGGTGCCACACTGGGCGAAAGGCTGGAATTGGCATTCAACATCGCCGGCCCCAGCCTGCGTGATAGCCTTGCCGCCTTCGGCTTAGCGGTCGCAGCGCCAGACCCCGCAAGGCTGCGCCGCTTTGAAGGCCGTGGGCGCTTGGTGCTGGAACCCAACCTCATTGAAGCGCCAGAATTTTCCCTGTTGCTGGATGGCGGGCGCTATGCCGGGGCGGGCGCCTTGCGGCTGGGTGCCCGGCCCGCGCTTGGGCTTGGCCTTTCCATTGATGCGCTGGCTTTGGATGGGCTGCTCGCCGAAAGCCTGACCTGGCAGGCGGCGAATGAAGCGCTGCAAGGCTTTGACGCCAATCTGCGCCTGACCGCCGGGCGGCTGGAATGGCAAGGCCAGGCGCTGGATGGCGTGGCGCTGGATGCCACGCTGGATGCCGGGCGGCTTGCCGTGCAGCGGCTTTCAGCGCGCCAGGGCAATGCCAGTTTGGCCGTCAGCGGTGGCGTCACCCTCGGTGCCGCCCCCAGCTTCGCCGATCTTGTGCTGGAAATCGCTGCCCCCACCGCAAATGCCCTGCCGCCGGCAATCCTTGGGGGCTTCCCGCTGCCGGCGGGTTTGGCGGCGCTGCCGGCAACGCTGCGCCTTCGCGGCAATGGCGCGGCGGAGGCGCTGACGCTCGGCGCTGAACTTGCCCTCGAAGATGCACGGCTTGACGCGAATGCGGTGCTTGATCTGCCAAGGGCGCGCGGTGAAGGCAGCCTGACCTTCCGCCACCCAAGTGCGGCACGGCTTTACGCCCAGGTTTTCGGGCGTGAGGAGCTAGGCTGGATGGGTGAGGGCTCAGCCTCTCTCATCGCGCGCATGGTGGGGGAGGGCAGCGTCTTCACCCTACCCTTGTTTACGCTGGTCGCGGCGGAAACCCGCGCTGCGGGGGAGGCGCGGCTGGACCTGACCGGTGCGCGACCCAGGCTCACGCTTCGGCTTGCGGCAGAAAATCTGGCCCTGCCAGGGCCTGATCTGACGGATCAGGAACCGCTGCCCTTGGCGGTGCTGGCAGGTTTGGATGGCAGTTTCGCGCTTAGTGCCGCGCGCATCGCAGTGCTGGGCCTGCCGCCTGTCGATAATGCCCAGGCCGAGCTGACACTGGATAATGGCCGCCTTGCCTTGGGCGCCTTCCGCGCCGGATTTGCCGGCGGCGTCATGGAAGGGAAGGGCCTTTTGGATTTCGCGGCCGAGCCACCGCGGCTGGAAGGCAGTTTTGAGATCACCAGCGCAACCCTGGCGCATCCGATCTTCGATCTGCCGCTTGATCTGGCGGCGGGGCGTGTTGAAGCCGCCGGGCGTTTGGCGGCTTCCGGCCATGCGCCGGCCGCGCTGCTTTCTTCTTTGCAAGGTTCCGGGCGTTTCTTGCTGGCGGATGGGGTGGTAGCGGGTCTGGCGCTGCGTGATGCCTATGCCGCCGCCGGATTGGCTGATCCCTTGATGGCCGAGGCCGCTTTGCGGCGCGCGCTGATTGGTGGTGCCACGGCGGTGGAGCGGCTGGAAGGTGGCTGGCAAGTCTCTGCCGGGCGGCTTTCGGTGCAAGAAATGCGCTTGGCAGCCGAAGGCGGCGTTTCCGCCCGCGTCACCGGTTCCGTGGATTTGCCGCGCGCGACGCTTGATATCGGCTTCGCGCTACGCCCCCCGGCGGCCGAGGCGCCAGAGATTGGGCTGCGCTTTTCCGGCCCTGCCGCAGCACCACAGCGCCTGCCGGATATTGCGCCCTGGGCGCGCTGGCGGGCAGAGCAGCGATGAGTGGAATCGGGCGCTACTTCAGGCCAGTACCAGATCGCGCGTGATCTCGGCCGGGGAAGTCGCGCCCAATAGCGCCATGGCGGTTTCGAATTCATGCCGCAGCAATTGCAAGGCGCGCGCCGCACCGGCCTGCCCATAAGCCGCCAGGCCAAACAAAACCGCACGCCCCAGCAGTATCGCATCAGCGCCCAGTGCCAGGGCGCGCGCAATATCCGCGCCATGGCGGATGCCGCTATCAAGCAGGATGGTGCCATGCTGGCCGATCTCGGCCGCAATCGCAGGCAGCGCCGTGATGGAAGGCGTGGCACCATCCAGATTCCGCGCGCCATGATTGGACACCACCACCCCATCCGCGCCGGCTTCAATGGCGCGGCGTGCATCATCGGCGCGCAAAATGCCCTTGACCAGCAGCTTGCCAGGCCAAATTCGCCGCAGCTCTGTCACATCCTGCCAGGTAATGCCGCCATTGAGCCTGGTGCGCGGGCCGCCCCCCATCAGCGCGCCCGGAGCGCCGGGATGGTTCAGCATGCGCGGCACCCCGGTTGTCAGCGCATAACGCCCCATGGTGCCAAGCAGCCAGCGCGGATGCGTGAGCATATCCGTGATATTCCTGATGCCCGGCTTGAATGGCGTGGCGAAGCCGCTGCGATAATTGAAGGCGCGATGAGGTGCGACTGCGGTATCCACCGTCAGCAGCAGCACAGAGGCCCCAGCGTTGGCGACTTGCTCCACCAGGCGTAGGCTTTCCGCCTTGTCGGCCCAGACATAAAGCTGAAACCACCAAGGCCTGCCCGCCATGGTGGCGCTGATGTCCTCCAGCCTCGTCATGGATTCTGTCGGCATCGTATAGGGAATGCCGAAAGCGCGCGCAGCGGCGGCAAGCTTGCCTTCGCCTTCATGCCACAACAGCCCGGCGGGGCTCATTGGCGCTATCGCCGCCGGCATGGTGAGGTTTTGGCCAAACAGCGTGGTTGCCGTGCTGCGCTGCGCGACGCCGCGCAGCACGCGTGGCGCGAAGGTGATGGCTTCAAACGCAGCGCGGTTGCGCGCAATGCCGATATCCCCATCGCAGCCGCGATCCACATAATCGAACAGACCGCGCGGCAAGCGCCAGCGCGCCGCTGCCCGCAGATCGGCTATGTCATGGCAGGTATCGGGCCCCATGGCACGAGCCTAGATCGGCTGCGCGCCTTGGGGAATGGCTTTCAGCAACCGCAACCAACCGGCGTACCAGCCCGGCCTTCAAGCCCCGCAGTCTGGTAGCCATCGCGCTTCCACCAATCCAAGCCGCCGATCAATTCACGTACCTTGAAGCCAAGCGTCAGCAATTTGAGCGCGGTTTTGGTTGACCCATTGCACCCAATGCCATCGCAATAACAGACATAGGTCTTCGACTTATCCAGGGCTTCGGTGCTGAGTGTGGAAATGCCCCGATGCGGCAGGTTGATCGCACCGGGGATATGTTCCTTCGCAAAGGCCGCTTCGGATCGGCCATCCACAACCACGAAGGGTTCTCCATTACTGAGCGCGACGTGCAGGTCCCAGGAATCCATCTCAAAGGCGAGCTTGCTTTGATAATGGGCCATCTGTTCGATAGTCATTCCCAATTCCTTTCAGCGTGCTGGCAGTTGTTGGATGGCCTTACTCCGCCGCAATCGCAGGCACTTCGCTCATCGGTACCGGGAGATATTTCGCATATTCCTTCGGCACCACATGCCAGAAGCGCCCGCGTTCCGTCGCCCATTCATTCAACAGGCGCGCGGCGAAGCGGCTGCCGGTTTCGGTGACGTGGCGCGCGATCAGATCGCGCAGCGCTTCTTCCCAATGCGGATGCGCAAGACGCGACCAGAGCAGGGTTTCCGGATTGATGCGCTTTTCAAACGTGCCATCCGCATCATAAATAAAGGCCTGGCCGCCGGTGAAACCCGCGCCGAAATTATCGCCAACCGCGCCCAGGATCACCACCGTCCCGCCAGTCATGTATTCACACCCATTGGCGCCGCAGCCTTCCACAACGGCAATGGCGCCGGAATTACGCACGGCGAAGCGCTCACCGGCCTGGCCGGCGGCGAAAAGCTCCCCAGCCGTGGCGCCATACAGCACCGTATTGCCGATGATGGTATTCTCCTGAGAGATCAGGCTGGATGAAGGCGCGGGGCGCACCACAATGGAAGCCCCCGAAAGCCCCTTGCCGACATAATCATTGGCATCGCCAAAGACTTCCAGCTTCAAGCCGCGCACGCCAAAGGCGCCGAGTGATTGGCCGGCACTGCCGCGCAGCCGCACGGTCAAATGCCCAGCTTGCAGCCCTTTCATGCCAAACTGCCGCACAATACGCGAAGACACTTTCGTGCCGATGGCGCGATGCGTGTTGCGGATATTGTATTGCAACTGCATCTTCTCGCCGTGGCGGAATAGCGCATCCGCATCGCGAATCATTTCCGCGTCCAGGGTCTCCGGCACCTCATTGCGGCCTTCAAGCGTGCAATAGGGTGTGAAGGCGCCGGCATCTGCCTGCACCAGCAGCGGATTGAGATCGAGGTCATCCAAATCCTCCGACCCGCGGCTGACCTGTTGCAGCAGATCGGTGCGGCCAATCACGTCAGTGAGTTTCCGCATGCCGAGGCTTGCCAGAATCTCGCGCACTTCTTCGGCGATGAAGGAGAAAAGATTGATCACCTTTTCCGGACTGCCGGCGAATTTCGCGCGCAGCTTTTCATCTTGCGTGCAAACGCCAACCGGGCAAGTATTGGAATGACACTGCCGCACCATGATGCAGCCCATCGCCACTAGCGATGCCGTGCCAATGCCGAATTCCTCAGCGCCCAGCATGGCGGCAATCACCACATCACGCCCGGTCTTGATGCCACCATCGGTGCGGAGCTTCACGCGGTGCCTTAAGCGATTGAGCAATAGCACCTGATGCGTTTCAGACAGCCCCATTTCCCAGGGCAGGCCGGCATATTTGATGGAAGATTGCGGCGAAGCGCCGGTGCCGCCGGAATGGCCGGAGACCAGAATCGCATCCGCCTTGGCCTTCGCAACCCCAGCCGCAATGGTGCCAATGCCCGAACGGCTGACCAGCTTTACGCAAACCGTCGCATCCGGGTTGATCTGCTTCAGATCATAAATCAGCTGCGCCAGATCCTCGATCGAATAGATGTCGTGATGCGGCGGCGGGCTGATCAGCGTCACGCCCGGCGTGGAATGGCGCAGCTTGGCAATCAGCCCCGTCACCTTGAAGCCGGGCAATTGCCCGCCCTCACCAGGCTTGGCACCTTGTGCAACCTTGATTTCAATCTCTCGGCAATTGTTGAGATATTCCGCCGTCACGCCAAAGCGGCCAGAGGCGATCTGCTTGATCGCGGAATTGGCGTTATCGCCATTGGCGCGTGGCTTGGCACGCGCCGGGTCTTCACCGCCCTCGCCGGAATCGCTCCGCGCACCAATGCGGTTCATGGCGATGGAAAGTGTCTCGTGCGCTTCGGGGCTGAGGGCGCCAAGCGAAATACCCGGCGCGACCAGGCGCCTCCTGATTTCCGTGATGCTTTCCACTTCTTCCAGCGCAATCGGCGCGCGGCCTTCCGTGCGGAAATCGAGCAGATCGCGCAGCGCCACTGGCGGCAAGCGCCGCACCGCATCGGAATAGCGCTTGAAGGTTTGGTAGCTTTCGGACTCCACCGCGCTTTGCAGTGTGTGGATCAGCGTGCCGTCAAAAGCATGCGCTTCCCCACGGCGGCGCAGCTTGTAAAGCCCGCCAATCGGTAGCGTCACCGCGCCTTCTGCCCAAGCCTTGGCATGCAAGGCCAGCACGCGCCGCGCAATGCCGGAAAGTCCGATGCCAGAAATACGTGAAGGCGTGCCGGGGAAAAACTCCGCCACCAACGCGCGGGAAAGCCCAATCGCTTCGAAATTCATGCCACCACGATAGGAAGACAAAACGCCAATCCCCATCTTGGACATGACCTTGAGCAAGCCCTTATCCACCGCCTTCTTGTAGCGCCCCACGGCTTCACGCAAAGACATGGCACCGAACAAGCCGCGCCGATGCCGATCCGCAATGCTTTCCTGCGCCAGATAGGCATTGACCGTGGTCGCACCCGCACCAATCAGCACCGCGACGTAATGCACATCAAGGCATTCCGCGACACGGACATTGAGCGATGTGAAGGTACGAAGCCCATTCTTCACCAGATGCGTCTGCACCGCACCAACCGAAAGAATCATTGGGATCACAGCGCGTTCGGCGCATTGCGCCTCATCCGTTAGGATCACATGGGCGCAGCCCGAACGCACGCCTTCTTCAGCCTCACGCCGGATGCGTTCAATGTGGCGGCGCAGCCCCGCTTCGCCCTCAGCCACAGGGAAGGTGCAATCCACCACGCAAGCGGTTGTGCCCATATAGGCGCGCATAGCGTCAAATTCGGCATTGGACAGCACGGGGCTATCCAGCATCAGCATGTCACATTGGGTTGGATCCTCATCCAGGATATTCCCAAGATTGCCGAGCCTGGTCTTCAGCGTCATCACGCGGGTTTCGCGCAAGCTATCAATCGGCGGATTGGTCACCTGGCTGAAGGCCTGGCGGAAATAATGATGCAGGCCGCGATATTGTTCAGACAGCACCGCAATCGGCGTGTCATCACCCATGGACCCCACAGCCTCATTGGCGTCTTCCACCATGGGGTGCAGAATGGATTCCAATTCTTCCAAGGTATAGCCAACAGAAAGCTGACGACGGCGCAGATCCTCACCGTTCAGATTGGCGCGTTCATCGGCTTCGGCCTTCACAATCTCATCAATGCGCGTGGTGCGTTCAGTCCATTGGCCATAGGGTTTGCGGGCCGAGATCAGATCCTTCAGCGCCTTGTCCTCGAAGAACCGACCCGCATCCAGATCAACGCCGATGCATTGGCCAGGACCAACGCGGCCCTTTTGGATGATCTGGTCTTCGGCCAGCTTAACCATGCCGGTCTCAGAACCCACAATCAGCATGCCATCAGACGTGATGCTGTAGCGCAAAGGGCGCAAGCCGTTGCGATCCAGCCCCGCCACCACCCAGCGCCCGTCAGTCGCGCAAATCGCCGCCGGGCCATCCCAGGGTTCCATGACTGCATTGCAATACAGGAACAGGTCGCGATGCGCCGGCGGAATCGTCGCGTTATTGCCAAGGCTTTCCGGAATCAGCAGCGCTTTGGCCATGGGCGCATCGCGCCCGGCACGCACCAGCAATTCAAACACGTTATCCAATGTCGCGGTATCAGAACCACCAGCCTGCACCACGGGCTTGATATCTTCCATGAAGGGATCGAGCAAAGGATGTGAAAGCCGCGTTTCATGCGACTTCATCCAATTCACATTGCCATGCAGCGTATTGATTTCGCCATTATGCGCCAGCGTGCGGAAAGGCTGCGCCAGCCGCCAAGTCGGGAAGGTATTGGTGGAGTAGCGCTGATGATAAATCGCAAAACGGCTGACGAAACGCTCATCCAATAGATCAGGATAGAATTCCGTCAGTGCTTCCGCCAGGAACATGCCCTTATAGATGATGGATCGCGCGGAAAGCGAGCACAGGTAAAGCTCCGCAATCTGCGCCGCGATGGCCTGTTTTTCGATCCGCCGGCGGATCCCATACATATCGCGCTCGATGGTCGCGATATCGCGCTGTTCCGGGTCATGGATCAGGATTTGTTCAATCTCGGGCCGCGTTGCATTGGCTTTTTCGCCAATGCAGGCGACATTGATCGGCACCTGCCGCCAGCCATAAATGGCATAGCCGGCGTTCAAGATTTCGGTTTCCACAATCTGCCGGCAGCGTTCCTGCGCGCCGAGGTCTGATTTCGGCAAAAACACCTGGCCGACCGCAATGCGCCCAGGGCGGAGCCGATCACCACCGCGTTCCACCACGGCGGCGAAGAAATCCTGCGGGATTTCAACATGAATGCCGGCACCATCGCCAGTCTTGCCATCGGCATCCACCGCGCCGCGATGCCAAACCGCGCGCAGCGCATCAATGCCGGCCTGCACCACCGCGCGCCGCGGCTTGCCATCCAGCGCTGCCACCAGGCCAACGCCGCAGGCGTCGTGTTCTGTCAGGTCAAGATGTGCTTTGGTAGCAAGGCGCGCGGCTGAAGCGCGCATCAGGGCAATGTCTTGTGCCATATCGTTCATCATCATTACTCCGCGGCCACTGCCATACTGGATTTGCCGGCTTCAACAAAAGCCGCAATCTGTTCCGCCACATCGCGGCCATCGCGAATGCCCCAGACCACCAGGGATGCGCCGCGCACGATATCGCCGGCAGCGAATACGCCCGGCAGCGATGTCATCATGCTGCGATGATCCACCTTCAGCGTGCCCCAGCGCGTGACGGAAAGTGCCGCTTCATCGAACATCACCGGCAAATCTTCCGGATCAAAGCCAAGCGCCTTGATCACCAGATCCGCCTTCAGCGTGAAATCACTGCCCGTGATAGGTTCCACCTGCTGGCGGCCGGTTGCATCCGGCAGACCCAAATGCATGCGCACGGCGCGCACGGCTTCAACCTTTGCCTTGCCTTCAAAGGCGTCCGGCGCAGCCAGCCATTCAAACCGCACGCCTTCTTCTTCGGCGTTATACACTTCGCGCATGGACCCAGGCATATTCGCCTTGTCGCGCCGATAAAGGCAGGTGACGGAAGCGGCACCCAGGCGCGTTGCGGTGCGCACGCAATCCATTGCGGTATCGCCGCCGCCAATCACCACCACATGCCGGCCTTCGGCATTCAGCGCGCCAGAGTCAAATTCCGGCACGCTATCACCCAAGCCCTTGCGGTTGGACGCAATCAGAAAATCCAGCGCTGCCACTACGCCGGGCAGATCAGCGCCAGGCACCGCAATATCGCGCGCCTTGTAGACACCGGTCGCAATCAGTACCGCGGCATGCTTACGGCGCAGCTCCGCCAAGGAAACATCCCGCCCCACTGCGCAATTCAGCCGGAATTCAATGCCGCCTTCGGCATATTGTTGCCAGCGGCGCACCACCACATCCTTTTCCAGCTTGAAATTCGGGATGCCGTAAATCATCAGGCCGCCGGCGCGGTCATGCCGATCATAAATCGTCACCTGAAAGCCGAGTACGCGCAGCCGTTCCGCCGCCGCCATACCAGCGGGGCCGGCGCCGATGATGCCGATGCTCTCCGGCCTTTCGCGCACGGGCTTGGGCGGCTTCACCCAGCCATTCTCCCAGGCCGTATCGGTGATGTATTTTTCAACCGCACCGATCGTGACCGAATTGAATCCCTTTTCGATGACGCAATTGCCTTCGCACAGCCGATCCTGCGGGCAGACGCGGCCGCAAATCTCCGGGAAGTTGTTGGTGGCCGAGGCAACCTCATAGGCTTCCTCAAGCCGGCCCTCGGCGGTCAGCTTCAGCCAATCGGGGATGTTGTTGTTCAGCGGGCAATGCACCTGGCAGAAGGGCACCCCGCATTGGGAACACCGGGATGCCTGCTCGGTCGCCGCCTCTGCGACGAAGGGGCGATAGACCTCATGCCAATCCGCACGGCGGTCGGTCGCTTCCCGCTTATCCGGCTGGTGCTGCGCCAGGCGGACGAATTGCAGCATTTTCTCGGCCATCGGGGGTGTCCTTGAACGCGGTTGACGCCAGGGCAGCGCGGTTTCACGGCCACCCTTACCCGCCCTTAGCCAAAGCGATCGGGCAGGGCGAGTCTTTTTTGCGCGATAAGGACAGTTTTTATGACCTAATTAGTGGCAGCGATCCCTCATTAAACCTCAGCCTGCATTTAGACCATCCTATAAAGGCCCGATACGGACTTAATTACCTTGGCGCCGTCACCCTTTGCCCACCCACGCGGAACCGCGCGAGGTAGCCGGGCACAATCGCCTCCACCGCCTTGGGTTCAATACCAAGTGCCTGAAATCCCAGGGCATTCGGCGCAACCACATTATCCTTGCCGAGCAGGATCAGCTGATCGCGCGTCAAAGGCGGCGTTGGCAGCAGCTCCCCCAGGCGCGCTTGCAGGCGAACCAAGCCCTCCGGCAGGGCGATCATCGGCCGGCGCCGGCCCGTGACATCCAGGATGTAGCGCAGCACTTGCCGCATGCTCATCACGCGCGGCCCGCCGAGTTCAAATACCTTCCCCGCCGCCGCCGGATCCGCCAGCGCAGCCATCGCCGCATCCGCCACATCCCCCACATAGACCGGCTGAAAGCGCGTCTCACCCGCCACCACCGGCATGAAGGGCAGCAGGGAAGCGAGACCCGCAAAGCGGTTGAAGAATTGATCCTCTGCCCCGAATACCACCGAAGGCCGCAGGATGATGGCGCCGGGGAAGGCCGCCAGCACCGCCGCTTCGCCCGCTGCCTTGGTTTGCGCGTAAAGGCTGGGGCTCGCGGCATCCGCACCAATGGCGGAAAGATGCAGGAATTGCTTGGCCCCGGCGGCAGCGGCCAGCCGCGCGACGCGCCCCGCCCCTTCCGCCTGGATGCGCTGGAAATCCCCCGCCCGGCTTTCAAACAGAATACCGACCAGATTGATGACGATATCCGCCCCCGCTACCGCGCGGGCTGACGAAGCCTCATCGGTGATCGAGGCCGCAATGGGCGTGATCTGCCCAACACCGCCCATGGTGCAAAGCCTGGCGGCGCGTTCCGTATCGCGGCCCGCAATCCGAATGCTATGGCCCGCCGCCGCCAGGCGCTGCACGATATGGCGCCCGATAAAGCCGCCGCCGCCAAAAACTGTCACAAGCATGGCCCAAATCCCTAAATCCTCCCGCCCGATATAAGTGCAGCGGGCGCGGCGGGAAGGGCGGGCGGTCAGCTGGCCAGAATGCCCACCATCAGGCCAATCAGCATATTCAGCAGGATGGAGGCCAAAACCGCCGAAAAGCCCAGCATCCGCGCCTTCACTTGCGCGACGGGAAACAACCGCTGCGCGCCATCATAAAAAAGGTAGAGCGTGTAGAGCGCCCCGATCAGCGCCAGAAACCCGCCCACGGAAGGCACAATCAGCGCAAGCCCGCCCAGCCAGGCGCCGGTTGGTGCGAAGGCCGCCAGCTTCATCCCCGCCTCGGCATCGGGTGTGGCGCCAAAACGCGCGGCCAAGGGCGGCATGATCTTGCCCATGATCAGCACACTTGCCAGGGCAATGACGTAGCTGATCACCAATTCCGCAACATTCGGCATATTCCCGGCCAGAAAGGTGCCAATGGCGCTGCCAATGGAAGGAATCGCCGCCAGGGGCAGCACATAGCTGGTGAAAACCCCGCCCAAACTCATGGGCTCTGCCGCGATGCCATCCCAGGTTTTGCCGGGTTCCACCAAAAGGCCCTTCGCCTTGGCGATGGTATTCATGCCGCTGCCTCCCACACTGCTTTCCGCGATGTTGCGACGGCAAGTGCCGGCAGGGCAAGTCATTCATGGTGGCAGGCGGGCGCCGCATCTGTCAGTTTCAGCCCATGGCCGATTCGCTTCCCCGCTGGCGCGACAAGCGCTTCCTTGTGATGCTGGCACTTGGCTTTGCCGCGGGCGTGCCGTTGCCGCTTTCGGCCTTCACGCTCCGGCAATGGCTGGCGGAATCCAATCTTTCGCTTGCCGCCATCGGCTTCACGGCGCTGATTGGGCTGTCCTATTCGCTCAAATTTCTCTGGTCGCCGCTGATAGATCATAGCCCGCCGCCCTTCTTCCGCGCGCTGGGGCGCCGGCGCGGCTGGCTGCTTTCCATCCAAATCCCGCTGATCGGCGCCATTATCGCACTCGGCCAGACCAACCCGGCGCTGAATGTCAGCCTGACGGTGGCGGTGGCGGTCGCGGTCGCTTTCCTGTCCGCCAGCCAGGATATTGTGATTGACGCCTTTCGTATCGAAAGCCTGGAGGAGACTGATCAAGGCTATGGCCTCGCCTGCTATGTTTGGGGCTATCGCGGCGCCTTGCTGGCGGCGACAGCGGGGGCGCTCACCATGGCTGAATTCGCCGGCTGGGCCTTTGCCTTTGCCGGCTGTGCGGCGATGGTGGGCATAGGCGTTGCCGCCGTGCTGTTTGCCGCCGAACCCGCGCATCAGGGGGGTGCTGTCCCGCAAGGTTGGGTCGCGCGGCTGCGCTATGCGGTGATTGATCCCTTCGCCGATTTCATGCGTCGGCGCTATTGGTTGGCGATCCTGGCTTTTGTTGCCCTGTTCAAACTGGGCGAGGCCCTGGCCGGCATCATGACCGCGCCCTTCTATCGCCAGCTTGGTTTCTCACGCCTGGAAGTGGCGAGTGTTTCCTCTGTCTTTGGACTTATCGCGACACTTGCCGGCGCCTTGGCTGGCGGCTGGCTGGTGGCGAAGCTAGGCACCGGGCGTGCCTTGATCCTGACCGGGATCACGCAAATGCTCTCCAACCTCATGTATGTCGCCTTGGCCTTTGCGGGGCATGATATCCGCATGCTGTTCGCGCAGGTGGGGGTTGAGAATTTCACCGATGGCCTCGCGGATGCGGCGTTTCTTTCCTACCTTGCCATGCTCACCAATCGCAGCTTCACCGCCACGCAATATGCGCTGCTGTCATCTTTGGCGGCGGTGCCCTTGCGCACCTTGGGCGCGACATCGGGCATGCTAGCGGAAGGCCTGGGCTGGCCATGGTTTTTCGTGCTGACCACGGCAGCGGCGCTGCCCGCCATGGCCATCATGGTCTGGCTGCTGCGCCGCCTGCCGCCCACATCCGAAAGAACCGCGACATGACCAGCCCCTTCCTGCTGACGCCCCTGCTGCTGCTGGGCAGCAATATCCTGATGACCTTCGCCTGGTATGGGCATTTGAAGCAGCCAAGCTGGCCGATCTGGCTTGCGGTACTGATTTCCTGGGGCATTGCGTTTTTTGAATATTGCCTGGCGGTGCCGGCCAATCGCATCGGTTATGGCGCCTTTACCGCCCAGCAGCTCAAGATCATGCAGGAAGTGATCACGCTTGCGATTTTTGCTGCGTTTTCCTTGATGTGGCTGGGGGAGCCTTTGCGCTGGAATTTCGCCGCCGCCGCGCTGTGCCTGGTGGGGGCAGTGGTGTTCATCTTCCTGCCCGTTGATTAGCCGTGCCAGGGTTGCTCCCCTCTGCCGCCGGGCGTATGGCGCGGGGCATTCCTTGCACGGATTCCCGCCATGACTGATGTGATCGCGCCGCGCCGCGCGCTGCTTTCCGTTTCCGACAAAACCGGGCTGATCGAATTTGGCCGCTTCCTCGCTGCGCGCGGGGTAGAGATCCTGTCCACCGGCGGCACGGCCAAGGCGCTACGCGATGCTGGCGTGCCGGTGAAGGATGTTTCGGACCATACTGGCTTTCCGGAAATTCTGGATGGCCGGGTGAAGACTTTGGTGCCGCAAGTGCATGGCGGCATTCTGGGCCGGCGCGATTTGGCAGAGCATTTGGCGCAAATGCAAGCGCATGGCATTGCGCCAATTGATCTGGTGGCGGTGAATCTCTACCCGTTTGAAGC
>JADCES010000289.1 GCA_020250005.1 Roseomonas sp. | reverse complement strand
TAAGCAACTGCCCCCCAATGTCGCGGCGCATTATGCGCGCATGAATGCGCGCCCGGCCGTGCAGCGCACCATGAAGGCGGAAGGCCTAGCGTGAGCCTGAACCCGACCGCCTTCTGGTTCCTCCGCCACGGCGAAACCGATTGGAACGCCGAAGGGCTGAGCCAGGGGCATACGGATATTCCGCTGAATGCGGTCGGGATTTCCCAGGCGCGGCGCGCGGCGCTCGCGCTGGTGGATCGCGGGATCGCGACCATCATCGCTTCACCGCTCAGCCGCGCGCTGCATACGGCGGAAATTGTGGCGGAAGCGCTGGCGCTGCCGGTCGCGACCGATGCGGGGCTGATGGAAGTGGGCTTTGGCGTGGAAGAAGGCCGGCCCATGGGCGATTGGTATGATAGCTGGATTGAAGGCAGCTTCACGCCGGAAGGTGCGGAAAGCTTTCAGGTGCTGCATGACCGCGCCGTGGCGGCGGTGAACCGCGCCACCGCCAAGCCAGGCCCTGTTTTGGTGGTGGCGCATGGCGCGCTGTTCCGTGCGCTGCGCCTCGCGCTTGGGCATGTGCCGAATGTGCGCACACCCAATGCGCTGCCTTTGTGGTGCGAACCGCCGGCAGTGGGCAAGGTTTGGTCAATCACGCCAAGCCATTTGCCCCAGCTTGGCTGAAACCCTGACGGGGGTTCAGCTATTGCGCGCGCAGGTATTGATCCCCAGCAGCGGATAGGCTGGGCACCAGCCGATCAGTGCGGTGGCGATGGGAACGAGCCCAATCGCCCCCCACCAGCCCAAAGGCCCGAAGGCACCAAGTGCCAGCAGCAGAATGCCGCCCCCAATCCTGAGCGCGCGATCAATACTGCCGATATTGCGTGTCATGATGATGCTCCTGAGATAATGACGCGATGGATTACGCCGTCTTTTGTTTGCGGCCTGCCAAAAGACCGAATAGCGCGTAGCAGCCAAGTGCGGCGCCGATGGCGCCAAAGGCGAAAATGCCAAGCACCAGCAGCCAATCAATCGGGCCGCCCAAATCCGCAAAGCCCGAATGCGTCACCGCCTGCATGATCAGCACTGCGGCAATACCCCCGCCCAGGCCGCAGATTTCCGCCCAAACCAGGCGGCGCGACAGCAAACTCCGATCACGCAGCACCACCCAAAGGAAGGCGAGGCTCGCCAAGACGGCAAGCGCAATGATTGGCCATAGGGTCCAGCCCAACATTTCCTGAAACACGGCCAGCAATGTGCCAAGGTCGAGATCTTTCATGGTGTTTCTCCCTCAAGCCCTGCCGCGCAGCATGGCAAGGTAGGTGGGCTTCAAGCCAACTTCCTTCATGATCCAGGTGATCCAAAGCTCCTCAAGCGGGGCTATGATGCCGGGGAAGGATGGCACCAGATTATCGTTGTAATCGAATTCAACCAGCATCGCCCGGCCAACGCGGGTGATCAGCGGGCAGGAAGTATAGCCATTATAGCTTTCCTTGCTTTCCCTTTGCTGGATGGCGGCGATCAAATGATCCACGGCGACAGGCACCTGCCATTTCACACTGGCCGCAGTTTTGCCCTTGGGGACCCCAGCAACATCGCCCACGCAAAACACTTCGGGGAAGCGCACATGGCGCAGGCTGTGGCGATTGACCTCCGCCCAACCATCCGCTGCCCAAGGCCCGGTCTGCCAGGGCAGCGGTGAATTGCGCACCACCGCTGGCGCGCGCATGGGCGGCACGACATTGATGAAATCATAGCGCTGTTCACTATCGCCATTGGGCGTGCGGAAAGTCGCAATCCGGCGTTCCAGGTCAATCTTGCGCAGCACATGATCATGCGTCACGCGAATGCCGCGATCAGCATAGAGCATCCGCACCTTCTCAGCCACGATCGGCACGCTGAACAGCGTTTTGACATGGGCATTGTAGATGAGTTCTGCCTTGTCGCGATTGCCCCGGCGGCGCAGCGTATCATCGGTCAGGAAGGCGTATTTCAGCGGCGCGCCGGCGCATTTCATCTCGGTTGGCGGTCTGCCAAAGACAGCAACGCCCCCCTTATCGGCATAGGCTGACATGGCGCGCCAGGTGGCCTCTGCCTGCTCTGGCCCGGCATAGACACTGCCCATGCCATTCTGCCCGATGCGCGCCACATCCATGCCTTCAATGGCGGCGTAGTTGAGCTCGAGCCCCGTGGCGACGACCAGAAAATCATAGGGCAAGCGCTTGCCCTGATCGGTGGTCACGGTCTTGCCGACCGGGTCAATTTCGGCGGCGGCTTCTTCGATCAGCGTCACACCGCGCGCGACAAACTCCCGCGTGGTGGAAACCGTATAATCGGCGGATTTCAGCCCGGCGGCCACCAGCGTATAGCCCGGCTGATAGAGATGTTCCCGCCGCCGATCCACCAGCGTGATGGAGGCGCCTTCCAGCCGATCCGCCAGACGCGATGCCGTGGCAAGGCCCGCCGCCCCCGCCCCTATGATGACGATTTTCGCATTGGTCCTGACACCGGCGCGCGAGGGGCCGGCCAAGGCGAGGCCCCCCGCAAGGGCGGGTGCGCCCAATAAGATGGATCGGCGCTTCAGCGCCACGGCGTCTTTATTCCCGGCCATGCGTTCATCCTCCTGCTTCGTCCAGCCCCGGCTGACGAAATTGCTTTATACTAATATTAGCCTCGCCTTGCATTCAAAACTTGATCTAGCGCAAAAAAGGCCTGCGCCTTGGGTAGGAATGGCCGAATTCAGCGCGCTTCACTTGCGCCCCGCCTTCCCTTCCCCTAGAAGCTCCGCAGCGCTGGCACCCCTGGAGGCCGGCGCTTGCTGTTTGGCGCCATGGCGCCGCGGCATCACGACAACCCGAAGGAGCACGGACAATGGTCCAAACTGTACGGATCGAAGCCGAAGCGCGCGGGCGGGCCGGTAAGGGGGCGGCACGCGCAACTCGGCGTGAGGGGCATGTCCCCGCTGTCATCTATGGCGCAAAGCGTGAGGCGACCCTGATCGCCCTCGACCCGCGCGATGTGATGAAGGAATTGCACAAGACCGGCTGGCAATCGCATCTTTATGAAGTGGCGGTGAAGGGCGGCGATACGGAACGCTGCCTGATGCGCGATGTGCAATTCCATCCTGTGACGGATCGTCCGTTGCATGTGGATTTTCAGCGCCTGGCGCCTGGTTCACGCATCCGCGTGAAGGTGCCGGTGACCTTCCTGCATGAAGATACCTGCCCTGGAATCAAGGCGGGTGGCGTGCTGAACGTGGTGCGCCGCGAAATTGAAGTGCTGGCAGACCCTGACTCGGTGCCCGAAAAGTTCGAACTTGATCTGGCCGAAGCGCAGATCGGTGCGGGCTTGCGTTGGTCTGCCGTGAAGGACCAATTCGGCACCAAGCCAGTGATCGTGGGCCGCGACTTCATGGTGGCGTCCATCGCTGCGCCGACCGTGGTTGATGATACCGCGCCGGCCGCGGCCCCTGGCCCGGTGGAAGCGACCAAGCAGAAGGCGCCTGCCGCTGGCGCCGCTGCGCCGGCCAAGGCGCCTGCGAAGAAAAAGTAATCCGGACAGGGGTTTTGCCCCCATTTCCGAACATCAAGGGTTCGGGGGAAACCTCCCCCGGACCCTTTTTGGGTTCATGATGTCATGACATCTCGCGACAGCGCCCCGATGCTTTGGGTCGGCCTTGGCAATCCAGGGCCCGAACATGCGCGCCAGCGGCATAATATCGGCTTCATGGCCTTGGATGAGATTGCGCGGCGCCATGGCTTTGGCCCTTGGCGCAAGCGCTTCAAGGGCGAAGTGGCGGAAGGCGCCATAGGCGGGCAGCGCATCCTGGCGCTGAAGCCGCAAACCTATATGAACGCCAGCGGTGATTCCGTGCAGCCAGCCGCTGCGTTTTTGAAAATCCCGCCCGCGAATGTCATTGCCTTTCATGATGAGCTTGATCTGGCACCCGGCAAGCTGCGGGTGAAATTGGGCGGCGGTGTTGCGGGGCATAATGGCTTGAAGGATATGCGCCGCGCTTTTGGATCGCCCGATTTCTGGCGCGTGCGGATGGGCATTGGCCATCCCGGCCATAAGGATGCGGTGACGGGCCATGTGCTGGGTAATTTTGCCAAGCAGGATCAGCCGTGGCTTGAGAAGCTGTTGGATGCGGTGGCCGATGCCGCGCCCATGCTCGCCACGCTGAAGACAGAAGACTTCATGACACGCATCGCGCTGCTGACGCAGGAGAAGTGATGGAAGCCGAAGACGCCTTCAGCATGGATATGATGGGCCCCAGCGCGGAAGATCGCGCCAATGGTGCTGCGCTGCTCTCGGCCGCCTTGGTGCGCGAAGCGGATGCGCTGGCGCAGGCGGCAGCTGGGCTGCGCGCGACGCTTGATCTGGCGGATGATGATATACCACGAGACGAAGCGCGCCGCGCCGCCGCCATGGCTGCCGCGCTGCTGCTGATTGCGCGGCAATTGCGGTGCCATATCGGCGATGCCGCGCGGGCTGCGCAAGCAAGCGCTACGGCCCTGGCACCAATGGCCATAGCGTTACCGGAAATTTCGGCGGCGCTGCGTGCGGCAGCGCTGATGCCGATCAGTGATGATGGTGCCGCGCGTATCGCCGCCGGTGTGGTTGCCGAGACATTCTGGAATGCGCTGCGTGCCGCCTGGCCCGCCGCGCCGGGAGCATAGAGATGGGTTTCAATTGCGGTATTGTGGGCCTGCCGAATGTCGGCAAATCCACGCTGTTCAATGCACTGACGCAAACCGCCGCCGCACAGGCAGCGAATTACCCCTTCTGCACCATTGAACCCAATGTCGGGCGCGTGGCGGTGCCCGATCCGCGCCTTGATACACTCACGCGCATCGGCAAATCGCAAAAAACCGTGCCGACGAGTTTGGAATTCGTGGATATCGCGGGGCTGGTGCGTGGCGCTTCCAAGGGCGAAGGGCTTGGCAATCAATTCCTCGCCAATATCCGCGAAGTGGATGCGATTGTGCATGTGCTGCGCTGCTTTGAAGATGGCGATGTGACGCATGTTGAAGGCAGCATTGATCCAATCCGCGATGCCGATACGGTTGAAACCGAATTGATGCTGGCGGATTTGGATAGCCTGGAAAAACGCGCCCAGGGTTTGGTGAAGCGCGCGCGCGGTGGCGATAAGGAAGCGCTGGCGCAGATGGCCTTGATTGAACCGATCAAGGCCGCGCTGGAAGCGGGCCGCCCGGCGCGCACCGCCGTGCCGGCAGGTGAGGAAGAAGCAGCGAAGCGGCTGCAATTGCTGACAACAAAGCCGGTGCTTTATGTCTGCAATGTGGAAGAAGCTTCAGCCGCCACGGGCAATTCTCAATCCGCGCGCGTGTTTGAACGCGCCAAGGCAGAAGGCGCGCAGGCGGTGGTGGTTTCTGCCGCCATTGAAGCGGAAATCAGCCAAATGGCGCAGGCAGATCGGGGGGAGTTTCTGTCTTCCCTCGGGCTGGAAGATAGCGGGCTGGATCGTGTGATCCGTGCCGGCTACGCATTGCTTGGGCTGATCACCTATTTCACGGTGGGGCCCAAGGAAGCGCGCGCCTGGACCATCCTGAAAGGCATGAAGGCGCCGCAGGCGGCGGGCGTGATCCATGGCGATTTTGAACGCGGCTTCATCGCGGCGGAAACCATTGGCTATGATGATTACGTGGCGCTGAATGGTGAACAGGGCGCCAAGGAAGCTGGCAAGATGCGCGTGGAAGGCAAGGAATACATCGTGCGCGATGGCGATGTGATGTTGTTCAGGTTTAACGTTTAACTGGCTTGCGCCTGCTGCGTGCCGCGGCAGGCAATCAACATATTGCGGGTATGGGTGCTGATATAATTGCCCCCGGCCGTGGAGCCAGAGCGCAGATAGCCGCCTGAGCGGTTTCGGTCCGTGTCGCGGGCCAGCACGTCGTAGCCGCGGGCGCCGCAGAGCTGCCCGGCGCGTTCCATGCAGGCCCCCCAATCGCGCCAAAGCCCCCCACAATCCACCGCATGGGCTGTGCGGCCATCCGGCGCATAGGTTTGCGTGGCAGAGGCGCAGCCGAGCAGGATGGGCAGGGCAAGCAGGGGGGCGAGGCGGGGCATGGGGTGTCTCCCAGGCTGGGTTTATGCAATCTGAGATAGATAAACAGCAGGATTAAAGCAACCAAAAATTATCTACATGCGCCCTGATACACCTTCAATGAAAAATCCGCCCCGCATCAATCACGATGGTCTGGCCCGTCATGGTGTCCGTCCGGCACATGGTGACCACCATATCCGCGCAATCATCCTTATCGGCAGCCTTTTGCAGCAGGGAGGAGGACGCCGAGCGTTCGATCTGTTCCGGGCGGAGGTTGGCGGTGGCGCGGGTGCCCTCCAGCAGGCCGGGGGCGACGCAATTCACCAGCGTTTCCGGGGCCAGTGCCACGGCCATGCAGCGGGTCAGGTGGATCAGCCCGGCCTTTGAAACGGCATAAGCGATGGACGATCCGGTCGGCCCCAACCCGGCGACTGAGGAGATATTGACGATCCGCCCCGCGCCGCTGGCCCTCAGCGCGGGCGCTGCCGCCTTGATCAGCCGCATGGGCCCCGTCAGGTTCACCGCCATGATTTTCTCCCAGAGGTCGATGGTCAGGCCATCAAGATCCTGGAAGGGCACGGATTTATTGAAGGCGGCGTCATTGATCAGGATATCAAGCCGCCCGAAGCGTGCGGTGACCGCCGCGACCAGGTTTTCAACTGCCGCGCCATCGGTGATGTCGCAGCCAAAGGCAGCCGCGTTGACTTGGTATTGGCTGGCGAGGTCTCGCGCCACGCCTTCTGCCTGGTCTTTGCTTTGCGCGTACATGACCGCGATGTGCACGCCTTCGCGAGCAAGGGCGTGGCAGATGCGTTGCCCCAGCCCGCCATTGCCGCCCGTGACGAGCGCAACCTTGCCCCTGAGTTCCATGTCGCGTTTCCCCCTTTGAGGCGGAGAGACTGCGACTGGCGCGCATGATGGGCAAGTGCCGCCCAAGTATTGGCGGGGTCCGGGGTGGCAAGCTGTGTTTTGGCGCGCAGCCGCCACACCAACCCTGCGCGCACCGCTGGCCTACGCCAGCGGCCACCCCGGCGGAGCGCGAGGCAGCGCCTCGCTTTCAGCCCCGCCGCGAGGTATTGCTTTTGCGCGCAGCTTTTGGGCTTTCAGCCCCGCCGCAAGGTGTTGATTTTGCGTGCGGCGACCGGGCTTTCAGCCCCGTCGCAAGGTGTTGATTTTGCGTGCGGCGACCGGGCTTTCAGCCCCGCCGCACGACGTAATCCCCCGCCTCAAGCGCCGCGATGATCGCATCCCCCTGCGCCGTGTCGCGCACTTCGATCATCAGTTCCAGCTCTGCGCTTTGCACGCTGGGCGCGGCGAAAAGCCGTTGGTGGCTGACTTCGATCACATTGCCGCCGGCGGCGGC
>JADCES010000288.1 GCA_020250005.1 Roseomonas sp. | reverse complement strand
ACCAATTGGGCGGTCTGGACCGCCGAGCGGCTGGTGCCTTCCTATGTCTCGCCGCCCTTTCTGCCGCTGGTCGCCGCCTTCTGGCTTTTCGCGGTGCGGATGATCTTCGGCTTGGTCATGGTTGGGCTTGGTCATGCGCCACGCATCAGCCCGCCAGGGGCGGGGTAGCCGCCATGATGACCCCGCAAAACCTTTTCGTGGCGACGGTTGCGACCTGCCTGCTGAATGGCATGATCAGCCCGACCCTGCCGATTGTCTGGCATCTCTATCCCGTCTGGCTGCCGGAGCTTTTGCCGCCGACGAAGGAGGTTGTGTTTTACGGCGCTTCCCTGATTGTTTCGACCGCGACCCTGCTGCTCTCTGCCGTACCAGCGGCGATTTCTGAGCGGCTGGGCCTTAGCCTTGAGAGGGCGATGATGGTCTGGTTCGGCACCGCGCTTTTGCTGGTACTGCTGGGATTGGGCTGAGGCGGCCTTCCCGGAAAAGACTGCTTTCACCCGGCAGCGCATAGGGCTAGGCTCATGCGCATCGCACCTGGATCCACCGGGGGCACCGCGCATGAGGGCCATGGCTTGGAGCGGCTTGAGGCAATGGCGGATCTGGTCATCCGGCGCGCGGTTGGCTTCGCGAGCCTGGCCATCGTGCTTGTCGTGCTCTCGCTTTCCTTCCAGCTTGCCTTGGCGCTGCGTTCCGGCGCCATGCTGGTGACCCTGCTTTGGCTGATTGTGCTGCTCAAACTCGTCTACGTGCCAAGCCAGGATATGCGCCATAGCGAGATCTGGCTGATGGTGGCGGAACGCCATTCCCCGGACGCGCTGCCGATGCAGGCGGCCATGCGTACGGCCTTCGCGAATAGGCTCCGCTGGCATGCGGATAGGATCGGCGCCTTTGCCCTGGCGCTTTGGGGATTTTATCTGCTGGTGAGTGTTGTGACCTGAGGGGCTTGGTTTTCTCCGACCCCGCATGAGAAGTTTGCGGCGATGGCTCAAAAATGATTTTCTGAACTGATGCTGCGCTGCCCGGTCAGCCGATGTCGATCTTCCAGCATTAACGCCCCATCACCTCAAGCCCGTGAGCCTTTCAGACATGAAGAAGCCGCCCGAAGACACCACGGCGAGATTGCTTGAAGCGCTTACACTACTCAAGAAGGGTGATATTGCTGGCGCCGAGGCGATTTGTCTTGGGATCCTCAGGCAGCAGTCGCTGCACCCCGAAGCACTTCATTTTTCGGGCTTGATCGCCTTGCAGGCAGGCCGTTTCGATCAAAGTGTGACGCGTCTGAAGCGAGCGGCGGCGGTTGCGCCCAAAAACCCGGATGTTCACGCCAATTTGGGGCTCGCCTTAATGAGGCTGGGCCGTAACGAGGAGGCTGCGGTAAGTCTTGAACGTAGCTTGACCCTTAGCCCAAACGAAACGGGTGCCAGGTTCAATTACGGCTTACTTCTTTTGCAAATGGGACGTTACGCTGACGCCATCAGCACCTTTGATGTTGTCATTAGTCGTGAAGTGGATCATGCCGAAGCCCATTACAATCGCAGCTGTGCATTAAGCGAGCTTAATCGGCTAGAGGAAGCTTTGGCTGCGCAGCAAAAAGCGCTTGGCCTGCAACCGGAGTCCGCCACCTACTTGTCTGCTGCGGCAGCCACGCTCTGCCTGTTGAAGCGATACAATGAGGCTGAGCCTTTGATCCAAAAGGCCCTGACGCGCCAGCCGGGCATGGAATTGGCGCTCCTGTGCCTGGTGGATGTCCTTCGTTCGCGTGGCGAGCTGCAGGAAAGCCTTGAGGTGGCGGAAAAACTCATCGCGGAACACCCTCAGTCGTTGCAGGGGCATATCAGGCGCAGCCGGATCCTGATCCTGCTGGGGCAGCCCGAAAGCGCCCTTGATCTGTCCGCGTTTTCACGAAAAATCGCGCTCCATGATCCAAGTACCCATGTCAATCACGGCTTTATCCTGGCCGCGCTGAACCGGCTTGAAGAGGCGCTGGTCTTTTATGATCGAGCGCTTGAGTTGAAGCCTGATGCCTCTGAAGCAAGTTACAACCGGGCCTTTGCCCTGCTCGCGCTTGGACGATTGGAAGAAGGTTGGCGCGCCTACGAATGTCGTAACGCGCGCCAAAACACGGTAGCGATCCGCGACTATTCAAAGCCCTTGTGGTTGGGCAAGGAGCAGATCAGCAATCGTCGCCTTTATGTCTATTGCGAACAGGGCTTGGGTGACACTATTCATTTCAGTCGCTATGCCCTGCTGGGCGCTGAGGCCGGTGCAAAGGTGTTTCTTGCGGTACAAACGCCTTTGAAGCGCCTTTTTAGGAACTTCCATCCGGCGGTCACAATCCTCGATCGAGACGAAGCGCCACCCGATTTCGATCTGCATTGTCCGCTGCTTAGCCTGCCACTCGCCTTTGGAACCACACTTGGAAATATTCCGGCATGGCCCAATGGCTATCTGAGCACCCCCATTGAGGCAACGGCGCTTTGGCTTCCACGCTTGCCAACGGGGCGGCGGCGTATCGGCCTGGTCTGGAGCGGTAGCCCCACCCACAACAATGACGCCAATCGTTCTGTGGCGCTTGCGCGGCTTTCACCACTATTTCGATCAGGTGATGTCTGGGTTTCGCTTCAGAAGGAGGTGCGCGCAGCTGATCAGAAAGCGTTGCACGCCTCAGGCCTATGTGATCTGACCGCAGAGCTTGCTGATTTTGCTGATACGGCAGCGCTGATCGCCGGTCTTGATCTGGTGATTACGGTGGATACTTCTGTCGCACATCTGGGTGCGGCGCTTGGGAAGCCCGTATGGCTCATGCTGCCTTTTGCGCCGGATTTCCGCTGGCTGCTCGATCGGGAGGATTCGCCCTGGTACCCAAATATGCGCTTGTTCCGGCAAGAGCGTCCTGGCGATTGGGACGGGGTCGTTGGGCGGATCGGTGCGGCGCTTCAGCCCTGAAGGCGTATGTTGGACTTTATTGTACGCGGTTGCCGGCGGCGTGAATCATGGGCTGCCAGGATGCGGGTCAGGATATCTATCGCCCCAGTTTTGGCTTGCGCCAAGGCAGGTCGGCCCAAGCCTGAAGCGGTCAGGCGGAGGGCCTTTCCCTTACGCGCGAGGGACCGGCGCGCAGCCTGGCATCTTCCTCATGTTTTGGGCATTTCCTATTCCCAGGATGCAAGCCCCAAGTCTCCCAGTCAGAAGCCCAAGGTCTCTGCGCAGCGAAGCCGCGACTTGCTCAGGCTTTCTGCGGCGCCGGATGCGCGCCTGGGCACTTGCCCTTGGGCGTTGAGTTACTTATCTGTCACATCCTGGACATATACCCGATCAATCGCGCTCCAAGGCTTCAGGCGCGGCAGGGAAGAAACAGGGAGACAAGAGATGGTGAATCAACACAAGGGCAAGCCGGATGGCATTGAAATGGGGCTGCTCTTTGGCGGTATCGCCTTGGTTTTGGTGGCCTATTTGCTGCCGGCCGTGACCTTTGGGGCCCCGCGCAGCGGGTCTGTGCATGGGCTTTCCATCTTCAGCAAGCTGCCGTTGATGAGCGCGCTTGCCTTTATCGGTATGGCGGCGGCGGTGGCGACTCGCTATGTGCCCTCGCTTGAGAAATTCGCCGAACAGGCTGCGGTTGTCGCCATTCTGCTGGTGCTGGCGCCCGCCTTGATCGGCTTCATGATGGCTCTCGACCCCTGGACCGGCCTGCGCCAGACCATGCTTAAAACGGCCAATGCCCGCACCGTGATGGTGAACCCGAGCTTCGCCTATATCCCGCTTTTCGCAGGAGCGACGATGATGGCCTTCTCACTCCGCCGGCGGATGCGCCGTTCGGCCGAGGCCGCAGTGGCTGCCTGAGGCAGGTTTCGGGCAAAATTCCGATTTTTCATGGCGTGAGAGCCTTCGGGCCCTCGCGTCATGCATTGCCAAGCCCCCCCGGCCTTGCGAAAAGGCGGTCATAAAAGCGTCACAAAACAAGAGGGAGCTTACCATGTTCACCAGAAAATTGGCTTTGGCGGCGATGGCGCTGGGGATGCTCGGCTTCGGGCAAGCCGCGCAGGCGCAGGGTTCGCTGAACCTTTACTGCTCGGTGCAGAATGAATGGTGCCAGGCGATTGTCACCAATTTCCAGCGCGATACGGGCATCCGGGTGAATATGACGCAGCGCGGTTCGGGTGAGAGCCTGGCCGCCATCCGGGCGGAAGCGCAGAACCCGCGTGCTGATGTCTGGTTTGGCGGCACGGGGGACCCGCATCTGGCGGCGGCTGAGGAAAACCTGACCCAGGCCTATGAAAGCGCCAATAATGCCGAATTGCAGCCCTGGGCGCTGACGCAATGGCGCCAATCCCAGCAGCGCGCGATTGGTGTTTACGCGGGCGCCATCGGCTTTGGCATCAATACTGAATTGCTGGCGCGCAAGAATATCGCGCCGCCTGCGTGCTGGGCGGATTTGCTGGATGCGCGCTTCCGGGGCGAAATCCAGATGGCCAATCCGAATTCATCGGGCACGGCCTATGTGGTGATTGCGACCCTGGTGCAGTTGATGGGTGAGGACCCGGCCTTTGATTATCTGCGCCGCCTGCATCCCAATGTGAATGCCTATACCCGTTCCGGTACCGCGCCCATCAAGGCCGTGGCGCGCGGCGAAACCGGCGTGTCGCTTTCCTTTGTGCATGATGCGGTGACGGAACGTAATGCCGGCTTCCCCGTGGCATACGCCACCCCTTGCGAGGGTACGGGTTATGAGATCGGGTCCATGTCCATCATTCGTGGCGCGCGCAACCTGCCGCAGGCGCGCCGCTTTTATGATTGGGCGCTGACCGCGCCGGCGCAGCAGCTTGGCTTTGATGCGGGTGGCCAGTTGCAAACCCCGTCCAACCGCAATGCACCGCTGCCGCCCAATGCGCCTGATCTCTCAAAAATTCGCCTGATTGACTATGATTTCGCGAAATTTGGCCAGGCTTCTGAACGGCGCCGGCTGATTGCGCGCTGGGATCGTGACGTCGGCGCCCTGCCACGCTGACGCCGGGGGGGCCGCCATGAAAACGCGTCTTCGCCTGCTGGCCGGCTTCGCGGCCCTGGCCCTTTCTGCCCTGCCCGCGGCGGCGCAGGGCAGCCTTACCATGGTTTGCGCGCCGGCGGCTGATTGGTGTGAGGCGATTGCCGCCGCCTTTCAGCGCGATACCGGCATTCGCGTGGCCATGACGCGCAAATCATCCGGCGAAATCCTGGCGCAAATCCGTGCCGAGGCGCAGAATCCGCGCACCGATATCTGGTTTGGCGCATCGGCCGAGACGCATTTCTCCGCCGCTGAGGGTAATCTGCTGCAGCCCTATACCTCGCCCAATATGGCGGGGCTGCATGATTGGGCGAAGCGCGTGCATGCCATGTCGGGTGAGCGCTGCGTTGGCGTTTCATCGGGCGCGATTGGGTTGGCCTGGAACCGTGAATTGATGGCGCGCAAGAACCTGCCGCTGCCGCGAAGCTGGGCGGATATGCTGAACCCCGTCTATCGCGGTGAAATCCAATTGCCCAATCCGAATTCTTCCGGCACCGCCTATACGATCATTGCCGGGTTGATCCAGCTTTGGGATGAGGATCGCGCTTT
>JADCES010000287.1 GCA_020250005.1 Roseomonas sp. | reverse complement strand
TATGCACGGGCGACACATATCCTGACTGAGCATATGGATGAACTCCATCTGCTGGCAAAGGGCCTGCTGGAACATGAAACTCTCAGCGGCGATGAAATCCGCCAAGTGATCAAGGGTGAACCCGTGGTGCGCAATCGCCCGGATGAGCCGGTGAACCAGGGCCGTGGTAGTGTGCCAAGCTCTGGCCGCCCGACCATGCGTCCCGGCGGGCTTTCTCCGGGCGCGGCGCCCGCCACTTAATCTGTGACTGTTGAACGTTGGTTGCATCCGCTGGGCCTGTTGTCAGGCCCAGCCGCGGGTCGGGCCATTGGCGAAGGTCAGGCGCTTCCCTTGCAGGGCGGCGATCTGGCCTTTTCCTTGGCGCGGTTGATTGAAGATGGGCGAGAGGTTGCGACCCTGCCCGTCGCGGCGCTCCCGGAAGAATGGGGTGATGAGATTGAGGCGGTAACGGCGCGGCCTCTGCCCTTTGCCGGGCTGGTAAGCCAGCGCCCCCTGGTGGTGGGCATTCTCAACATCACGCCCGATAGTTTTTCTGATGGCGGGCGGCATTTTGATGCCTCGGGGGCGATTGAAGCGGGCCACGCCATGCTGGAAGCGGGTGCCGATATTCTGGATGTGGGCGGTGAATCCACGCGCCCCGGCGCGGAGCCTGTTCTCCCGGATGAGGAAATCGCCCGCATCATCCCCGTGGTGCGGGAATTGGCCAAGGCAGCGCCGATCAGCATTGATACGCGCCATGCCGCGACCATGCAGGCCGCCTTGGAGGCCGGCGCTGAAATCATTAATGATGTTACCGCGCTGCGGCACGATCCGGCGGCGGTGGATTTCCTGGCGCGCACACAAACACCGATTGTCCTGATGCATATGCCGGGCACCGACCCGCGAGCGATGCAGGCGCAGGCCGATTACGCTGATGTGGTGCTGGAAGTTGCGCGCTTTCTGCGTGATCGTGTCGCCACGCTTGAAGCGCTTGGCATTGCGCGTGCGCGCATCGCGATTGATCCAGGCATCGGCTTTGGCAAGACCATGGCGCATAACCTTGCCTTGATCGAAGCCCTGCCCATTCTGGCAGGGATTGGCTGCCCGGTCATGCTGGGCGCATCGCGCAAGCGCTTCATTGGCACGCTATCGGGTGTGGATCAGGCCGAAGCGCGGCTTGCTGGTAGCCTTGCCGTGGCGCTCGCCGGCGCAGCGCGCGGTGCGGCCATTCTGCGCGTACATGATGTGGCGGAAACCATTCAGGCGCTGGCCGTCTGGCAGGCTTGCGCGAATGGCCGGGCGGGGTGATCAATCATCCCCATGAAGCAAATGCATCTTGGCGCCTTCATGCGCCCCGTCAGCATCCACACTGCCTGGTGGCGGCATCCTGACTCGGCGCCCGAGGCGAATTTCAGCCTGAAACATTTGGTTCACTGCATCCAAACCCTGGAACGCGGCAAATTCGATGCCTTCTTCATGGCCGATCATCTGGCCGTGCTGAATATGCCGATTGATGCGCTGAAGCGGAGCGGCACCGTGACTTCTTTCGAGCCCTTCACGCTGTTATCCGCGCTTGCGATGGTAACGGAAAGGATCGGGCTGATCGCCACGGCCTCCACCACCTATGACGCGCCTTATCATATCGCGCGGCGCTTTGCCTCGCTGGATCACATCAGCGGCGGGCGCGCGGGGTGGAATATCGTCACCACCTCCAACCCCGATGCAGCGCGCAATTTCGGCATGACCGAACATATGGACCATGCCGAACGCTATGCCCGCGCGCGGGAATTCCATGATGTGGTAACCGGGCTTTGGGATAGTTTTGCGGAAGATGCCTTTATCCGAGACAAGGAGAGCGGCATCTTCTGGGACCCCTCGCGGATGCATAAACTGAATCACGAGGGCAAATATCTTTCCATCGCGGGGCCTTTGAACATCGCACGCCCGGTGCAGGGCTGGCCGGTGATTGTGCAGGCGGGTGCTTCCGATTCCGGGAGGCAACTTGCCGCGGAGGTGGCAGAAATGATCTTCGCCGCTGGCGGGCCGATTGCCGATGCGCGCGCCTATTACGCCGATATCAAATCACGCGCCGCGCAGGCCGGGCGCGACCCAGGCTTGATCAAGATTCTGCCCGGCGCGCTGGTGACGGTGGCAGAAACCGATGAAGCCGCGCGCGAAAAGCGCGCGCTATTGGATAGCCTGGTGCATCCCGATAGCGGCATGGGCGCGCTTTCCATCGCGCTCGGCACCGATGCGCGCGCCTTCGATTTGGATGCGCCCTTGCCCGATATCCCCGAGACCAATCAAAGCCAAAGCGGGCGCCAACGCGTGCTGGAACGCGCGCGGCGCGACAACCTTACCGTGCGGCAATTGGCCGTGGCCCTTGGTGGTTATGGCGGGCTTTCCTTCACCGGCAGCGCCAAGACCATCGCCGATGAGATGCAGCGCTGGCTGGAAAGCGACGCCTGTGACGGCTTCAACATCATGTTCCCAACCATCCCAGGCGGGGTTGAGGATTTCGTGCGCCTCGTGGTGCCTGAACTGCAAAGCAGGGGAATTTTCCGCAAGGAATATGCCGGGGCCACGCTGCGGGAGCATTTGGGGCTGCCACGGCCAGGAAACCGGTTTTTTGAGACCGAGACTTTTTCAAATCATTGAATAGACCAAGGCTTTCACTCTAAACTCAGCCC
>JADCES010000286.1 GCA_020250005.1 Roseomonas sp. | reverse complement strand
GGCTCGCCTCAGGCGATGCCGGCTGGCGCCCGGCGGCGCGCGCACCGCCTTACGAGCCGACAGGTCCCCCAGCCTTCTCCTGAGGCCGCCCGAATGCGGGCGGCCAAGAGCCGTCCCGTTATTCGACCTCAGGAGATTTTTCGTGTTCCACATCCATCATGCGCGGCTTTTCGCCGCAGCGGCCGCGTTGGCGGCCAGTAGCTTCCCCGCCCAGGCGCAAACCGCTGCCCCGGCAGTGCCCAGCGCCACGCTGCCACCCACCATCGTCACCGCCGCCCCAATCGCGGGCAGCCTGACCCGGCCATCCGATGAACAAGCCGCCGAGGAAGCGCGCCGCAACCCCGGCAATGTCACCATTGTCCCGGCCAGTGATTTCCTCGAAAGGGCGGGGGCGACCAGCATTCGCGACATGCTGCTATACACCCCCGGCGTCTTTGCCGAGCCGAAATGGGGCGAGGATTCCAGGCTTTCCATTCGCGGTTCCGGCATCGCGCGCAATTTCCATTTGCGCGGCGTGCGGCTTTTCCAGGATGGGCTTTCCGTCAATCAGGCCGATGGCAGCGGGGATTTCCAGGAATTGGACCCGCTGACCTTCCAGCGGGTTGAGGTCCTGCGGGGCGCCAATGCCTTTGCGCTGGGGGCCAATACGCTTGGCGGGGCGCTTAATTTCATCACGCCAACAGGGCGCACCGCCCCTGGCACCATCCTGCGCGGGGAAGGCGGTTCATTCGGCTTTGCGCGTGGCCAGGTGGCACATGGCTGGGCGCAGGGTGCACATGATGCCTGGGCCAGCTTCAGCGGCATGACCCAGGAAGGCTATCGGGATCACAGCGCCGGGCGCGCCTATCGCCTGAATGGCAATACCGGCTGGCAATGGGCGGATAATGCGGAAACGCGCATTTTCATCGCCTATAACAATATCTGGCAGCAGATTCCGGGCGCGGTGACGCGCAGCCAAGCGCTGAATAATCCGCGTGCGGCCAATAGCGCCAATCTGGCCGCGAATGCGATGCGCAATCTGGAAAGCACGCGCCTTGGCACCATCACCGCCATCCGCCCGGAAGAAGGCATTCTGGTGGAAGCGGGTGCGGGTTTTGTCAGCCGCGAATTGGATCACCCGGTTGCCTTCGCGCCCGGGTTCTACCAATACATTGATCAGCGCACGGCGGATATTTCCGCCTTTGGCCGCAGTACCTTTGATCGGCAAATCTTCGGGCGCGAAAATCGCACCATCATCGGCGTCAATGCAGCCAAGGGCCGCAATCGATCACTGCGCTTTTTCAATAATGATGGGCGCCCCACCACGGTGATGACAGCCAATTCCATTGATCGCGCCACCAATCTGGATGCCTATCTGGAAAACAGCCTGGAAGTGCTGCCGGGATTCGCCTTCATCGCCGGCGCTTCCGCCGGCAGATCATGGCGTGAAAGTGATGATGGCTTCCTCTCCAATGGCGATGATTCCGGCAAGGGCGACTGGGGATGGGTCAATCCGCGCTTTGGCGTGCTGTGGCAGGCAGCGGAAGGGGCACAGGTTTTCGGCAATCTTTCCTGGAGCACCGAACCGCCAACCCTGTTCGATCTGATCCCGCAAGCGAAGGATGTGCAGGGCTTTTCCAAATTGGATGCGCAGCGCAGCGCCACGCTTGAAATCGGCACGCGGGGCCGCCGTGGCGATATCGCCTGGGAAGTCGCGGCCTATCATTCGCGCCTGCGCGATGAAATCCAGTGCCAGACGGTGGGCTTTAGCCAATGCGTCGCGCTCAATCTGGATCGCTCCATCCATCAGGGCATTGAAGCCGGGGCGGATTGGGTGTTTCTCCGTGATATCGGCACAAAGGGAGATGGGCTGAGCTTTCGCCCGGCCTATACCTTTAGCGATTTCCGCTTTGATGATGACGCCACCTTCAAGAATAACGAACTCCCCGGCGTGCCGCGGCATTTGTTCCGAGCGGAGATGCGCTACCGCCACCCCTCTGGTGCCTGGTTCGGGCCGACGACGGATTGGGTGCCGCAAGCCTATTACGTGGACAATGCCAATACGCAAAAAACCGATAGCTATGTGCTGTTTGGGTTGCGCGCCGGTTGGGATTTCGAAAACGGGCTTTCAGCCTTTCTGGAAGCGCGCAACCTGGCTGATACGCGCTACATCGCCTCGGCCTCTGTTGCGGCGACAGCTACGCCGAATTCCGCGCTTTACGAACCCGGCACGGGGCGCAGCGTTTTTGCCGGCCTGCAATATCGTTTCTGAAGGAAAGCAACGCATCATGAAGAAGCATCTTGTTCTTGCGGCGCTGCTGCTCGCTACGCCTGCGGCAGCGCATGTCACCATTGACCCGCCCCAGGCCCAGGCCAATGGCCATATGCGCGCGGCGTTTCGCGTGCCGCATGGCTGCGGCCAGCAGGCCACCATCCGCGTGACCGTCACGCTGCCGGAAGGCACCACCGTCGCTCGGCCCATGCCGAAGGCCGGCTGGCGCATTTCCATCACCCGCCAACCTCTGGCCACCCCGGTTTCCGATGGCCATGGCGGCATGATCACCCACGCGATCACGCAGATTGTCTGGGAAGGCGGCCCGCTGCCCAATGAGCATTATGATGAGTTTGTCATCGCCATGCGCACGCCGAACCGTCCGGATGAAACCATCTGGATTCCGACCGTGCAGCATTGCGATGGCGGCGGCATCGCCGCTTGGGTAGAAATCCCCGAAGCCGGGCGGCGGAGCACCGATTACCGCTACCCCGCGCCCTCACTCCGCCTGACCCCACCCCGCACTGCCGGAGGCCACTGAGAATGCACCCCATGCTGAAAACCCTGCCGCTTGCCGCCCTGCTGCTGGCCGCACCCCCCTTGGCGCGCGCCTGCGATATGGAAGCGATCAATGCGGAAATGACCACGATTTGCCTGGGCGCGCTCAACCCCACCCGCGCAGCGGCTGAAGCGATCATGGCGCAACTGCCTCCGGCGGAAAAAACCGCCCTGGCCGCTGCGCTGGCCCGTGCCGGGGATGCCTGCGAAACCGGGGACCCCGCCCAGGGCACGCGGGAGGCCGCCGGCATTATGCGGCTGGTTGGTCATCTCGAAGCCCGGCTGGGCCTGGCCCCGCCCCCCATAACGCTGCAAAGGCTGGGCGGCATTGCCCCTGCGCCGCGCGGCTGAAACCCTTGAAAAGAAGGAAAACCCAATGTCCTATTTGAACCGCCGCGCCCTTGGCGCCCTGATCCTGGCTCTGCCGGCCTCGGCTGCGCTCGCTCATCATGATGTCACCAAGGGCGACCTTGTGATCGGCCATCCCTGGACCCG
>JADCES010000285.1 GCA_020250005.1 Roseomonas sp. | reverse complement strand
CGCACATTCGCCGCTCAAGGTGCGCGGCTTGTGACCGCCCATCTGGCCTAGCGTCAGCGCCGCGGTCTCGCGCTGCCGCTTGCGCCATTTGGAGACGCAGGATGGGCTGATCCGCAAGGCAGCAGCGATCGCGCGGATCGTCTCGCCAGCCTCGGCACGCTGAACGGCACGCTCACGCAGATCTTCGGAATAGGGGCGCATCCATGCTGGCCTCCTCAACCCAGCACGGAGCTTGAATCAGAAATCAACCCGCTTCGGGAATCCCGATTCAATAAAAAAGCAGCTTGCTAGACGTGAACACACGCCGCGGTTCGACAATTTCCCGGTTAGCGGTATCGCGACGGCAATCGCCCGTGATGCGGGAAGATTTTCAGGTAAGTTCAGAATAAAAGATTCTTCTATCAGTTTTCGATTCAGCATCGATCCTTACGAAGCCGACCAGTCGCCACCACATCCACCTGACCTGCCGATGTAAGCGCCACGCCGTAATCGCGTTCAGCCGTGGCAGTAGAAATCAAGCCGTCCAACACATCAGCGCGCACGCTTTCAGTGGGTCGCCTGAAAGGATCGCCATAACCGCCCCCGCCCGGTCCTTCGCAGATAAAGATATCGCCTTCCCTTGTCGGCATATGCGGCACCTTTGAAGGCAGCGCGATGCTCTCCCCCGTATCGGCACGGCGCAATGTGAGGCGCGCAGTCGCGCCATCGCGCCCACTTAACAGGCCCCAGGGTTTGAAGCGGTGCCCCTCACCTTCAACACTGGCACCGCCATCACTCAGCAGTCGGAATTCGCGCACGCTGCCTAGGCCGCCGCGCCATTGGCCTGCGCCACCGGCATCTTCGCGCAATTCATAGCGTTCAACACGCAATGGCAAATGGCTCTCGATATCCTCGATCGGGTTGTTGCGCGTATTGGCGTAAAGCGTGTCCACCGCATCCATGCCGTCCGCACCTGGCCGGCCACCATAGCTGCCTTCGAAGATTTCCATATGCACCCAATGGGAATTTCCCTTGATGCCGGAAAACGCGATGACCTTCAGATTACCAATACCCGCGCAAACTTGATCAGGCACAGCCTGCGCCAAGGCGCGCATTACCGTATCTGCCACCTGATTGCCTGGGCAGAAACGCGCAATGGTCGGCGCTGGAAATTCCGGGTTAGCAAGACAGCCTTTTGGCGCAATGATTTCAATCGGGCGCGTCAGACCCTCATTCACCGGAATATGGCCATGTACGGCGGTATCCAACAATACGGAGCGCACCGTGAGCCAAATCGCGACATCCACCGTACCGGTGAAAGGCATATTGATGGGACGATCCTTGACCTGCGGCGCAGTACCAGTCAGGTCCACGACCAAACGATCATCCCGCTTTGTAACTGTCGCCACGATAGGCAGATCGCGCTTGGAGGAATCAGGGCTATCACTATAGCCATCAATGAAAGTCTCCGCGCGCCAGGAACCCTCCGGCAGGCGCTGAATGGCTTGGCGCATCAAACGTTCGGCGTGGTCCATGAGGGATGCGCAGGCGGCACGAAAGGTCGGTAAGCCATATTCCGCGATCAGCGCTTCCATACGCTCCGCGCCAATGCGGCTTGCAGCAACCTGCGCTTCCATATCGCCAACCACAAGGTCAGAGGCGCGGATATTGTCGCGCATGATTTGCCATACGGCATCATTGCGCTGCCCGCGATCATAGACCTTGATGGCCTTGAATTGCAGGCCTTCGGCATAGGCATCAATCGCATCCACAATGCCACAAGAACCCGGCGTCAACGCGCCGATATCCAAATGATGCGCGGTGGTGCCGGAAAATCCAACCAATTCTCCCCCATGGAATACCGGCACAATGAAAGCGACATCCGGCCCGTGGGAGGCCCCGCCATAGGGATCATTATGCATGATCACATCGCCAGCCCGCACCACATCACCACGGGCCTGCAGCGTTTTCAGGATATGCTTCACATAGCCGGGAATGGGGCCAGATTGCAGCGGCGTGGATTGCGCGGATTCTGCCAAGCCACTGCCATGTTCATCCATCAGCGCTGCCCCGAAATCCTCACTTTCACGAATGATGGAGGAATATGACATACGCATCAGCTTATAGCCAATCTCAACAGCAATGTTTTCAAGCGCGCCCTGAATGACGCTGGCCGTGACGGAGTCTACCTGCTGGTTCATGGCTGATCCTTAAACCGCGATGATCAGATTGCCGCCGATATCGGCGGTAATGGTGCAGCCGGGCGGTACCACAGTGGTGCTGTCGGTCTGCAAGACAATGACAGGCCCAGGAATGGGCGCATCCATGGGCAGAAGGTCACGGTGCAAGAAGGGCGTTTCTGGCGCAAAAGGCTTACCATCAGCCCCTTTGAAAACAACCGGGCTTCGGTGCGCCAAGGCGGCTTCAATGCTGCCTCCCTTCTGGGGCGCTGGCGGCTTGCCCAGCTTAGGCCGCGACCCAAAGCCCGTGACGCGCAGATTGACGATTTCAATGACGCTATCGGTGAAAGCATGGCCGTATTCCGCGCGATGTTGCTGATGAAAGCGCGTAAGCGCTTCGGCCAGCGCCACTTCATTCACCGCATCGTCATTGAAGGCAACGCGCAGTTCGTAGCCCTGGCCGACGTAACGCAAATCGCCGGCACGTTCATACCGTGCTGACCCAGGATCAAGCCCATCGGCCGCGAATTGTGCGGCAATTTCGGCTTCCATCGCCGTGAAGTCTCGCGCCATGCGGGCTAGATCGGGCGTACCTGAAAACTGAAAGCAGGTGCGCACCGCATCATATTTCAGATCAGTGGTGAGCAAACCCATAGCCGAGGTAATACCCGGCGCAGGCGGAATGATAACCTCCTTGATGCCTAGGATTTGCGCCACCTCCACCGCATGCAAAGGCCCAGCGCCGCCAAAGGCCACCAGCGCATAGCCCCTGGGATCAATGCCTTTCTGCACCGTGCGGCTGCGAATGGCATTGGCCATATTGGCGTTGATGATGGTAAGAATGCCAAGCGCGGTCTGCTCCATGGGCAAGGCCGTCTCGGCCGCGAAGCGTTCAATCACGCCCTTGGAGGCCGCGACATCAAGCGCCATGGCGCCGCCCAGGAAGTTCTTGGGATCAAGCCGTCCCAAAACGATATTCGCATCTGTCACGGTGGGCAGCGTGCCGCCGCGCCCATACCCGGCAGGGCCAGGCATGGCGCCGGCGGATTGCGGCCCCACGCGAAACGCTCCCCCCGCATCGAGCCGCGCAATCGAACCGCCGCCCGCGCCAATGGTGTGGATATCAATCATCGGCGTCAGTAAAGGGAAGCCCGCAATCCAGGTGTCACGCGCCGTTGCTTCAGCAAAGCGTCCGGCAGTCACAATACCGATATCGGCGGAAGTGCCGCCTATATCGAAGGTGATCAGATTGTCGCGGCCAGAAAGCGCGCCCGCCCAAATGCCGCCCAAGACGCCAGCGGCAGGTCCCGAAAGCATGGTGATGACCGGGCGATCCGCCACCATTTTCGCGGTCGCGACACCACCATTTGAACCCATGATGTGCAAATCAGCCTGCAAGCCACCCGCGCGCATGCGCCCTTCCAACCGCGCGACATAATCCCTGACGGCGGGGCCGACAAAGGCATTCATCGCGGTGGTGGTGAAGCGTTCAAATTCACGAAATTGCGGCGCCACATCGGATGAAATGGTGACGAATGCTTCGGGAAATTCTTCCAGAACGATATCGCGTGCGCGGTGTTCATGATCGGGGTTCAAGTAGGAAAACAGGAAGCAAATGGCGATGGAGGCTATGCCAATTTCCTTGAAATGCCGGGCTGCGTCGCGGACCTCATTTTCCGCAAGTGGGATAAGCACGTCGCCACGTGGCGGGATCAGCCTTTCGCTCACCACCAGGCGATGGCGGCGTTTGACGAGCGGGGTGGCCTGCCAAGGAATACGTTGCTGAATCGAGTAATGTTCCGGCCGTTGATGCCTGCCGATATGCACCACATCCCGATATCCGCGCGTGGTGATCATGCCGCATTCAGCGCCACGATATTCAAGTGCTGCATTGGTGGCGATGGTGGTCCCATGCAGCACATGGCCAATTGCCGCGGGCGCCACACCCGCTTTGGCACAAAGGGCAAGGATACCTTCAACAACGCCGATCGAAGGATCAGCCGGCGTTGTCGATACCTTGTGGATGGTGACGCTGCCGGCTTCGGTATCCGTCAGTACCAGATCGGTGAAGGTACCACCGACATCAACACCAACCAGCATCACTTGCCTTTTTTTCCTTTAGCAGCAGCTTTGCGCGGGAAGCGCTTGCGGAAATCTGCAGCCATCTCCTCCAAGGTCACGAAGCGCACACCGGGATGCTTTAGCATATGTCCGATCAGGCGTTCCAGCATCAGCAGCACTTGCGGCCGGCCCGATACATCCGGGTGGATCGTCATTGGAACGACCGCGTAATCATATTCACGGTAGATGAAATCAAAATGATCGCGCCAGATCTGTTCAAGCTGATGGGGGGAGACATAGCCATGGCTATTCGGGAATTTTTTCACGAACATCATGGGCGGCAGATCATCCAAATACCAGGAAGCCGGGATTTCAATCAAATCGGTTTCGCGCCCACGGGTAAAAGGTTTCATCCAGGTAGAAGCCGGCTTGCTGTAATCAATCGGCGTCCAGGCATCGCCGGTGCGCACATAATATGGGAGTGCATCATGATGCATCAGCGAATGATCGTAAGCGATGCCGCGCTCCACCAGGATTTCGATCGAAGTAGCGGAAACCTCCCACCAGGGCGCGACATAGCCAACGGGGCGACGGCCCCAATATTTCTCGATCAGGCCTATGCATTTATCAAAAATAGCTTCTTCCTGAGAGCGCGAAAGTGCGAGCGGGTTTTCATGGCTATAGCCATGCAGGCCGATCTCATGCCCAGCCCTGGCGACCAGCTCCGTCTCCCTAGGAAAGGTTTCGATGGTATGGCCTGGAATGAACCAGGATTGCTTCATATCGAAGCGGTCAAATAGCTTGAGAAGGCGCGGCATACCGACCTCAGCCGCAAAGACGCCGCGGCTGATATCGCCGGGGCTATCCTCACCCATATAGCTGCCAAGCCAACCCGCTACGGCATCACAATGCACGCTGAATGCGCAGAGAATTTCTTTTGCCATTTTGTTCTCCCGGTCTTTGTTCAAGAATGAGAAACGGTTGACACTTTGGGTAGTGCCTTTCCGTATATATCACAGTACGCCTCGGGGAGGGAAAAGCAAACATCGTGCCGCGAAGGAGCGTACGGCTTTAGCCGCGATTATTTGCCTGGGCCCAGCGCTGAATACCCGCAATCGCCGCTTCAGCATCAATGATATCCGCGTAGCGTCTTTCGACATCCTTCAAATTCTGCCGATGGGCCACTTCATCCTGATCGCCGACGCAATCCTCCGGCACCTGTACCCGGAAGCCCAAGGAAAAGGCATCAATGATGCTAGCGCGTACACAGCCTGAGGTGATGCAGCCCGTGACGATGACCGTATCTACGCGATTACGTGTCAGGATCGCGCCCGCAGCGGTACCGAAAAATATGGAGGGCGCGGTCTTGGCCAGCACGACATCGGGTTCTTCCGCCGCGATCCTTGGGTCAAGTTCAACAGCCTTGGTGCCAGCGAGCAAATCCAGGACTGGCCCTACCTTCCAATGCGGTGCGCCCTTAGGCCCATCAAAAGCGATGGCGCAGGCTATCACGGGCGCGCCGGCGGCCTTGGCGGCACGCATCACGCGCAGGGTATTTTCCAGCGCGCGCTCAACCAGCGGTGCCCCGCCCATGGGGAAATCCGGGTCGGTAAAGCCGCGCTGAAAATCAACAACGACCACGCCTGGCTTTTCGCCAAACCCAACAGGACGGTCCCCATAGCCGCGCGCAGCATAGATATCTTCCATGACGCAATTCCTCCCATCTTCCGCGACGGATATTTGCCTAAAGCGCAGATGTAAGCAATTCTGCCGACTTCTTTTTGCGTGGCTTTATGAGGGCTTTAATGACTGGATACAGGATTTCCGTGGACACAGGCGGAACATTCACGGATATCGTTGTGCTTGACCCCCAGGGAAGCTTGCATATCGGCAAAGCCCTGACGACCCCAGAGCGCATTTTTGATGGTATGGCCGGCGCACTTGGCGTGGTTGCCGAAGATTTAGGCATTGAACTGGCTAGGCTTTTGGCAGCGACTGATGTGCTGATCTATGGCACCACGCGCGCCACCAATGCCGTGGTTACCAAACGCACTGCCAAGACAGCCTTCATCACCACTAAGGGTTTCAAGGATACGCTGACCCTGAAAGAAGGCGGCAAGCACGGCCCCCATGATTATTCCTATGACTATCCCGATCCCTATATCCCGCGCCGCCGCTCCTTCGAGGTGACGGAGCGTATCGGTGCCGAAGGCGAAGTGGTCCAGCCATTGAATGAGGCCGAAGCACGCCAAATTCTTACAACACTTAAGCAGCGCGGGTTTGAAGCGGTGGCAGTGTCGCTTTTATGGTCCATCGCCAATCCAGCGCATGAGCTGATGATTGGCAAACTGATTGAGGAAATGCTGCCTGGGATTCCCTATACGCTATCGCAGCAACTTGTACCCATTCTGCGCGAATATCGCCGTGCTTCGGCCACCGCGATTGATGCATCGCTGAAGCCATTGATGCAAAAGCACCTCCGTGAAATGGCGGCAGATCTTCGCAAGGCGGGTTTTGCCGGAGATCTTTTGGTCAGCACCTCGGTCGGCGGCTGTCAGGAAGTGGAAGAACTTATTGCGCGGCCCATTCACACCCTGAAATCCGGCCCCGCCATGGCGCCAGTTGCGGGACGCGCCTATGCGGCGGTGGAAAAGCTCGGCGGCAATGCGATTGTCTGCGATACCGGCGGCACGACGTTTGATGTCGGCCTCGTGCGCGATGGTAGCCTGGTCTATACGCGCGATTCATGGCTTGGGCAGCGCTGGCTTGGCGATATCATCGGCACATCGACTGTGGATGTACGCAGTATTGGCGCCGGCGGCGGTTCCATCGCCTGGCTTGATGCCGGCGGCTTGCTGCGCGTGGGCCCACAATCCGCGGGCTCCGTTCCCGGTCCCGCCTGCTATGGCCGCGGTGGCGATCAACCGACAGTAACCGATGCCGCCCTAGTGCTAGGCTATATTGATCCTGATTACTTCAACGGTGGTCGGCTCAAGCTGGATCCAGAAGCGGCGCATCGCGTGATGGCGCGCCTTGCGCATCAGCTTGGCCGCACAGCGGATGAAACCGCTGCCGCCATCATGGTGATTGCTAATGAACTGATGATCAAGGCGATTGGCGAAATCACCGTCAATGAAGGCGTCAACCCTCGGGAAAGTGTGGTCGTTGCCGGCGGTGGTGCCGCAGGCTTCAATATCATGCCCATCGCACGTGAATTGGGTTGCGCAACAGTCATTCTACCCCGCCTTGCTTCAGCGCTATCGGCATGCGGCATGCAATATAGCGACATTGTCTTTGAAGCGACGCGTAGCCGCTTTACCGATGATCGCGGCTTTGACATGGCCGGCGTCAATCGCGCGCTTGAAGAGATTGAGGCTGAACTTCTGAGCTTCCGTCAGGGCCTCAAGGGCGCAGAAGGCGCCGAAGCGCGCGTGGAATGGCTGGTAGAAGCGCGCTACCGTGCGCAGGTATGGGAACTGGATACCTTCCTGCCGAAAACACACCTGCAAAATGCCGCCGATGTCGCGGCCTTGGCTGAGGCATTTCATCAAACGCATGAACGGGTCTATGCGGTGCGCGATGAAGGCAGCCCAGTTGAATTCGTCAATTGGAAGGGGCGCATCGCCATTCGATTGTTTGCACCACCTCCGCCACCGGATTTTAGCGCGCGCAGCTATCGGCCAGAAGCGGATACGAAGCGCCCTTGCTTCTTCACTGAAACAGGCCGTGCGCAAACACCTGTCTATCGCGGCCAGATGCTGAAGCCTGGTGCGCAAATCGCCGGCCCAGCCATTATCGAAGAACCCACGACAACCATTGTTGTCTATCCGGGGCTTTCAGCCACTCTCTCCGCAGCAGGGAATTACATTCTGCATTGCGTACCCTCTCAACCCATGGCGGCTTAAGGAGCAAGGGGATGACTGATACAACAAGCCTTGATCCCGTTCTGCTCTCTGTCATGGCCAATCGCCTTGATGGCATTGTGCGGGAAATGACCAATACGCTTTTGCGCGCCGCACGTTCGGCCGTGATATCCTCGGCGCGTGATTTCTCCTGCTGCCTCGTGACGGGGGAGGATGAATTATTGGCACCCGCTGAAGGGCTGCCAGTGCATATCTTCGGCTGCCATATCCAAACCGCCAATATGCGGCGCTATCACGCGGGAGATATCCGCCGCGGTGACGCTTACCTGGATAATGACCCCTATGGCGGCAATACCCATCCCGCCGATCACACTTTCATGGTGCCGGTGTTCTATGAAGGCGAGCATCTTTTCACCAGTGTCGCCAAATGCCACATGGCGGATATTGGTAATTCCATCCCTTCCAGCTATTTCGTCCTGGCGCGGGATGTTTATCACGAAGGCGCTCTGGTATTTCCAGGCGTGCGCATTCAGCGCGATTTCCGCAATATTGAAGACATCGTCCGCATGTGCCGCGCGCGCATTCGCGTGCCAGACCAATGGTATGGCGATTATCTTGCGGGGCTTGGCTCGGCCCGGGTGGCGGAACGCAGGCTTGAGGAATTCTGCGCCAAATATGGCGTGCCCACCGTCAAGCGGTTCATGCACGACTGGTTTGATTATTCCGAACGCCGCATGATTGACAATATTCGCCGCATGCCAAAGGCGCGCCTGGTGAATAAGGGCAAATCCGATCCGTTGGAGGGCATTCTGCCTGGCGGGCTGGAATTGACCGTAAAGATCGAGATCGACCCGGATGAGGCCATGATCCATGTTGATCTTTCCGATAATCCGCCTTGCGTTGATGTCGGGTTGAATACATCGCTGGGTGCCGCGACATCTGCGGTGGTGGGCGCCATCTTCAACGCCTTGGACAAGGACCTGCCGCGCAATGCCGGTAGTTTCCGGCGGCTGCGCTTTACCTATGCCGAAGAAAGTGTCGTGGCCGCGCCGAAATTCCCGCATTCCTGTTCCGTCGCTACCACCAATGTATCCGAACGCTTGGTCAATATCACGCAATCGGCCTTCGCCCAGCTTGGTGATGGTCATGGGCTGAGTGAGGGCGGTACTGGCCTTGGTGCTGGCATGGCGGTAATTTCCGGCAAGGATCATCGCCGCGCGGATGCGCCTTTCGTGAATCGCATGATGCTTTCCACTAATGGTGGGCCTTCTTCGCCGGTTGCCGATGGCTGGGTGAATTACGCCATTCCTGTCATTGCCGGCCTGATGTATCGCGATAGTGTGGAAGTGGATGAGCTGAAACACCCCATACGCGTAAATACGCTTGAATTGGTGCAGGATAGCGCAGGTGCTGGGCGGCACCGGGGCGCGCCGGCGCAGCAGATTGAACTGACGCCGACCGGCAATCCAGTGACAGCGGTAATTTCCTGCGATGGCCAACACGCACCGCCGCGCGGCGTTGTTGGTGGCCTGCCTGGAACGCCAGGCGCCACATGGTTGGTGGGCGACAATGGCGATCCTGCACGCTTGCCGAATGTGGTGCAGATCACGCTACAAAAGGGGCAAGCCTTGCGTGGGCGCGATAGCTCAGGCGGAGGCTATGGCGATCCGCTGACACGCGATACCGCCCGCGTGCTGCATGATGTGCTGGAAGGGTGGGAAAGCCGCGAAAAAGCACGCGCGATCTATGGCGTGATTTTCACTGGAGAGATCGAGGACGAGACACTCGCGGTTGATTTACCGGCAACGCAAGCAGCGCGGGCACAGTTAACGGCGGCGCGCGGAGGCTAAGCGGGGCGCCCAAGGGGGCCTCGCCAGCGGAATGGCAAGATTCCTGCACTGTGAATGAGATGTAGGCCGTCAGGCCATCTCCTCCGTGAGGTATCACCATGCTGCTTGAGGTTTCCGTGCTCGATATCACCACCTTTCGTGGTGGTGTGGCCTGCAGGTAATGAATAAGGTAGGGCGCTGGGTGGATGTGCCCATCGCGCCTGATAGCTACATCATCAATATCGGTGAATTGATGGCGTGCTGGACCAATGGGCGCTGGGCTGCAAATCTACATCGCGTGGTCAATCCGCCGGCGGATCAGCCCGCCGGTAGCCGCAGATTATCCCTGGTGTTCTTCCATAACCCCAATTACGACGCGCCAGTCAGCGCCCTGCCCGGCACCGTAGATGATGGCGACACGCCACGTTTTCCGCCATCCACCAGCGGGGAACATTTGCGCGCCCAATTCGTCAAAACCCAAGTGACCGAGACCGCCACCTAAAGCCTGCGCGCGCGCGCGGCTTTGGTACCAGCATCAGTGCTTGCCGCGGCGGCCCAGATACGCATCAAGTACGCGATCATCCCCTGCCAGATCGGCTGACGCGCCATCGAACAAGACGCGACCATTTTCCATGACATAGGTACGATGCGTGACCGCAAGCGCATAGCTCGCCATCTGTTCCACCAGCAAAATAGAGAGGCCCTGGCGATTGAGATCCGTGAGCACCGGGAAAAGCATATCGAGGATCTTCGGCGCCAGCCCAAGCGACAATTCATCAATCACCAAAAGGCGCGGTCGTGACAACAAGCCGCGCGCGATGGCGAGCATCTGCTGCTCCCCCCCGGAAAGCGTGCCAGCCTGCTGCGCGATCCTTTCCTTAAGGCGCGGGAAAAGATCGAGTGTTTTTTCGATATCCTCTTCCACCCCCTTGGGGTCAGAGGAGATGCGGCTATAGGCACCCAGCACCAGATTATCGCGCACGGTTTGATCGGCAAAAACCATGCGGCCTTCAGGCACCATGGCAAGGCCACGCGCCACCATCTGATGGCTCTTGGCCCCGGTCGTATCCGCACCTTCGAAGGAAACGCTGCCACCTGCCGGGCGCAGCACGCCGGCAATGGCGCGCAGCATGCTGGTTTTGCCGGCGCCATTTGACCCGATAACGCCGATGAATTCGCCCTTATTGACGGCGAGCGTGACCCCACGAACCGCTTCAATGCGGCCATAGGAAACGCGCAAATCGGAAACAAAAAGAATGGGTGCGGCGGAAGCGGTCATGCCGGCACCTGAGGGGCATTGGGCGAAGCCGGCGCACCGTGGCCGAAATAGGCTTCGATCACCTTGGGGTTTTCCTGGATCTCGGCTGGCGAGCCTTCGGCAATCACCTCACCATAATCCAATACGGTCACGCGGTCGGACACGGCCATGATCATATCCACATGATGTTCCACCAGGATGACCGTCACCCCATGATCCGCGAGGCGGCGGATCAGGCGGATCAGATCCTCAATTTCGGCATGGGTCAGGCCGGCTGCTGGTTCATCAAGCAAAAGTAGCTTCGGCCGCAGCGCCAGGGCGCGGGCAATTTCAAGGCGGCGCTGATGACCAAAGGGGAGATTGCGTGCCTCCTCATCGGCAAAATCAGAAAGGCCGACAAAATCCAGCAGCCTAAGTGCGTCGCTACGCGCAGTCCTTTCTTCGCGCCCAAACCGCGGTAGGCGCAAAACGGTCTCGGCAAAGCTGGCGTGGAAATGCGTATGCGCGCCGACCAATATATTTTCCAACACCGTCATTTGGCCGAACAATTCCGTATTCTGGAAGCTGCGCGCCACGCCAAGCCGGGCAAGATAATAGGGCGGATCATTCTTGATGCGGTGGCCGAAGACCGTCACCTCACCTTCTGTCGCTGGATAGAAGCCGGAAATGACATTGAGCAGCGAGGATTTGCCGGCGCCATTCGGGCCGATGAGCGCATGTACCGTGCCTGGCTTCAGCGCCATATCCACCGCATTCACTGCCGTGAGCCCCCCAAAGCGCAAGGTAACGCCCTTGGCGGTCAATGCAGACATTGCACCATTAGCTTGGGCTTCCTGGGCGTTGAGGAAATTTGGTTCACCATTCGGCCAAGGGCCGGTTTCACGCGCGCGCGATGTCGCCATCATCCGTGCGCGCAGCGCAGTAAGCGAGCCAACAATTCCCTTTGGCATCACAAACAACACCAGCGCCAGTAAAAAGCCGTAACCGAAAGTCTGCCATTGACCAAGGCCTTGCAAGAACTGCGTTGCTGTGAACAGCACCGACGTGCCCACCAAAGGACCAGCCATGGTGCCCGAACCACCAAGAATGACCATCAGCAGCAATTCGACTGAAGCGGTGAAGGTGAAAGTCTCATAATTCACAAAGAGCGCAAGGTTCGCGAAAAGTCCTCCACCCAGCCCGGCAAACCCGGCGGAAACGGCAAAGGCCAGGGTACGAATGCCAACAACATTCACGCCCAAAGCGCGCGCGGCATTTTCGCTTTGCGCTGCGGCGCGCATGGCCCGCCCATAGCGGCTATTGGCGATCGCATATTGCACCCAAACCGCAATCAGCAAGCACACCAGGATCAGGTAGTAGTAATTGAAGGATTGCGCCCGTGTTGCCATCAGCCTTTCACCGAACATTGTCGGTCGCGGCAGATTGGCAAGGCCCGAGGCACCGCCCGTGAAGCCCACCCATTCGCGCAGGATATTCACGAAAATCAGGCCGAAGGCGATGGTGACCACGGCCAGATAAACACCCCGCACACGCACCGTTGGGAAGGCCAAGATCGCGCCCATCATGGCGGGAATGGCAACGGCAAAAACCATGCTCTCAGCAAAGGAGAATCCGGCGCGCAGTGATAGAAGCGCCGCCACATGGGCGCCAAGCCCGTAAAGCGCCGCCTGTCCGAGAGAAACCAGCCCGGCAAGCCCAACCAGTAGATTGAGGCCAATCACGACAATCGCCAGGATCATCGCGCGCATAACCAGGCGAAGTTCATAGCTTGTCGGGAAGCGCTGGCCGATGAAGTCACCCACCCAGGGGAAAATGGCGATGCCCGCGGCAAGCAGGAAAAGCGCGGCCCAGCCGGCCCAGCTTTTTTGCTTCATACCTTCTGGACCTCCCGCCGACCGAAAAGCCCCTGCGGAAAGATCAGCAGCGCCAGGATCATGATGGTAAAGCCAATGGCATCGCGCGCTGCGGTGGAAAGATAGCCTTCGATCATTTTTTCCATGACGCCATAAACAACGCCTACAATCACCACGCCTTTGGCATTGGCGATGCCGGCGATGATGGCAACCATGAAGCCTTTCAAGCCAACGACGACGCCCATTGTCGAACTCGCCTGGATCACGGGTGCAATCAAGAATCCGGCCAAGGCGCCAATGCCGCCGGCGAGTGCAAAAGCCAAAAGCGTGATCCGATCAGCATCAATGCCAACCAAGCCCGCCGCGACACGGTTAAAGGCAACAGCACGCATCGCCCGCCCCAAAACGGTGCGGCGATAGAAGCCTTCAAGGGCGAAGGTCACAATGATCAGGGCGACGGGTAGAATGAGTTCCTGCGGGTAAATCCCTGAACCACCGATCCGGATCGGCTGTTCCACAAAAGGTGTCTGCAAGGGCCGCCCCAGCGGGCCATAGGTAATGGTCGTGAAGCTCTCCAGCATGATGCCAACTGCAATCGTGGTCAGCATCCAGCCAATTGCATTAGCTTCCCGATTGAAGGGGCGCACGAAAACTCTTTCAATCACCGCCCCAGCCAGCGCGGCAATGGCAAGCGCGCCGCCACCGGCAAGCAGCAGCGGTAAACCCATTTCCACCAGTACAACGGTGAGCACACCGCCCAGCATGAAAACATCGCCATAGGTGAAATTGACTGCCTTGGCCGCGCTCCACATCACGTAAAAGCCAAGCGCAATCATGGCATAAACGCTTCCGACGGAAAGCCCGGTGAGCAGGTATTGCAATATTGCTTCCACGAAGCCTGTATCCCCTCAAATCAGGAAGAAGGGCCGCGACAGGCGCGGCCCCTCAAACCATCAGACTGAGCTTGGCAAATACCTCAACGGCGCGGTTGAGCGTAAGGCGTCTGTTCGATCGCGACCAGTTGCCCATTATGGAAGGCCAGCAGGCGATAGGCTTCGGGCTTGATCGCGTCGTGACGTTCCTGGCGCGCTTCAAAGGCCGGGGCGTAGTTGGTCACGATACCCTGGTAATTGACGCGATAAAGCGCCTGGCGGAACGCTTCACGATCAAATCGACCGGCAAGCTTCAAGGTTTCCGCAATGATATGGGTGGCATCATAGGCATTCGCCGTGCCGGATGGCAGCAACAGGTCTTGTGCACCGCGCACCTGCGGGAATTTCGCTTGAATGCGTTGCAGTACGCCCTGCGCACGTTCGGACAATTGCCCCATCCAGGTGAAGGTACCCGCCACAATCACGCCTTCCGCCAAGGGGCCCGCGGTTTGCGCGAATTGCACACCGACCCCCCAGGCAGAGATGATTTGCGGCTTATAGCCCAGCCGATCCATGGAACGCACAAGATTGGTCGCCTCACGGTCCACGCCATAGAGGATGATCGTATCCACATTGGCGTCACGCAGGCGGATAAGCTGCGCAGACATGTCTTGATCGGCAATGTTATAGGTTTCCTGCCCAGCCAGGGTCAGCCCGGCTGCGCGCATTGCATTCGTCACGTCAGGCACAGCGCCCTGACCCCAGGCGGTGCCTTCAAACACCAGCCCGATGCGCCCATTGCGGCTGCGTGCGCGCGCCGCATCCACCAGGAAGGGCGCCACCCAGCGATCCTTCATGGAAACGCGGAACATCCATTTATTGCGGCCATTCGGGTGTTCGATCACCTGAGTGCCAGCAGAAATCACGCCCATCCAGGGCAAGCCCATTTCATCGAGCGGTTCGCGCAGTGCAATGGCATTCGGCGTCCGGAAGCCGCCCATCATGACAATGCAGTTATCGCGTTCGCCAATTCGCCGCGCATTATCCACGGCACGCGCCGGTTCGCCCTGGTCATCATAGGCGACCAGCCGCAGCCTTTGGCCAAGCACGCCACCTGCAGCATTGATCTCATCGATGGCGGTTTCCACTGCATAACGGATTTGCAGACCGGTATGCGCCAGCGGCCCAGTCAATTCCCAGGAGGCGCCGATGCAGGGCTCAGCGCGCTGAGCCTGTGCCGGCACGGCAAGCCCCATCAGGGCCAGACCCGCAAGCAGGCTGGCACCCAAAAGCCCGGCGCGACGCCGCGTTGAAGAGGGGTATTGGATCGATTTCATGTAGCTATCTCCCGTTCGTTACCGTTCAACTGTTGGCCAATTATGGCGCGGCGAAGGCGCTAGACACAAGATGAAAATAACAGAACCCGTTGCGAAAACTTTATGACACGACATGGATAAACCCTGGCAACTCGGACAACAACAATTTTAGCCTCGGAGAGAAGGCAAAAATCATGCCGCCCAACGCTGCGAGGTTTTGAGCGGTAGAACGTCCTGCCCGAAAGGCATACAAGGCTAAATCCATGGGTTCTGATGCATTTTCGGGCAGCTAAACTGCCTCATCGCCCGGTTCTTGATCACCTCCCAGGCCGAGGAGCTCCTGGCGGGCACCCAACTCGGTACCGACGCCTCAAACAGGCGCATCACCAAGATAGCACCGCACCTGACAGGGCTAGGCCGCAAAGGCTGGGCAGAAGGAGGCGACCACGGGCTCAAGCTTTTCATACAGGTCGCGGAACTAGGCGTTCGGGGCTTCAAGCCCTTCCCACGCTGCCTCTGCCTCATTGACCCGGCGATCGCGGGCATTTGTCAGGATGCAGCCATCACGCACCACAAAGCGCCCCCCGATCATCACGTGGCGCACAAACGTGCCAACATCCTTATGTATCAGTTGATTGACGATCCAGTGATGCGGACTCCAGCTCACCGAGGCGCGATCCAAAAACACCTTATCCGCCTAAATGCCCAGCGCGATGGCGTCGATATCCTTGAAACCTACAGCGCGGCCGGAACCGCGCGTGGTGGCGTCCTAAACTTCCTCAAGCCTCGCCCAGCGGCGCGGGTTGGGGGTCTGCGTCTTTGAGGGCGTGGAGGCGTGGCGCATTGCCTCATACATATTCTGATTGTCAGAACAATGCGCACCATCAGTGCCGATAACACCATTCGCGCCCATATCGCGCGTTTCACGAAAGCGGAACATGCAATTCCCAGGGGGCATATTGCTGTCGGGATTATGCGCAAGCGACCCGCCCTTGTCGCGCATGATCTTGAGATCATTATCATCAAGCCAAATCGTATGCGCCGCCGTGAAATCCGGGCCGATCAGGTCAAGATCATCCATATGCTGCACCAGCGCCTTGCCATAGCGCCGAATGCCCATAAGGGCCTGCACCTTGCTTTCGCCAACATGGCTATGGATACCAACACCATGTTTGCGCGCCAGATCACGGCAGCCGCACATGAAGGCATCGGAACAATGATGCGGGATGTTGGGTGCAACCGCCGCGCGGATATCCTGCTTCGGCGATGGAGTACGTCATGCGCGGTCCTCCACATCCCTGATCATGCGTTTCTTGAGCAGGTAGAGCTCGAGCACCTGCTCGGCGACGACCTCGCTCAGCGCGCGAGCATCCTGGCGCGGCGGCTTCACCTAATCGCTCGTGGCCTCACGGCCTATATACCCGGCCAAGCGGCGCCTGCCGGCGTTAAGAAACCCCTTCGAACAGGCCTTGCGCAAAGCACGCATCGGCATGTAAGTCATGCGCCATAAAGATTGGGCCAGAGGAATGCCACGTTTAAAGCGCGAGGAGCGTGAACGCCAGATACTTGAAGGCGCCATTCGCTTTTTCTCCGAACACGGATTCAATGGACAAACGCGTGAATTGGCGCGCCAACTTTCCATTACGCAGCCCCTTCTCTACCAATATTTTCCATCAAAGCAGGCGCTTATCGAAAAAGTCTATGAAGAATTGTTCCTGATGCGTTGGCGCGCCGATTGGGAAGCGCTTGTGGTTGACCGAAAACAATCACTGCGTGCACGACTCACGCAGTTTTATCATGAGTTTCAGGAAACAATTTTCTCCCGCGAATGGGTACGCATGTTCGTCTACGCCGGATTGGATGGCGTCGATTACAATCGCCGAACCCTGGATCGCCTTGAGACGAAGATCTTCCGGCCTGTTTGTGTTGAATTGCGTGTCGCAGCGGGTTACCCCGCCACTACGACCGACGCGATCACGCCCTTGGAACTGGAATATATTTGGCACCTCCATGGACGGCTTTTCTACTGGAATCTTCGACGTTACGTTTACGCAATGCCCGATCGCGCCACCTTTGAGGACGCCATCGAATTGATGATGGATGATCTTTTCACCGCCAGCAGCGGCGTCCTTGAGCGGCTACTTGGCCCGGCCGCACGGGTCAAAGCCCCGGGCCAACAACAGGCGAAACGCCGCAGCCGCGCGGCCATGCCAGCGCCCAAGGCGCCAGTCCCGCAAGAATCCTGAACAAGCCGCCTTCTTCGCCCTTGACATTCGGCTGAGTTAAAACTAATCAAGCGATAATTAAGGGCTTTCAGAAAAAAGCCCAGGCAGGGGGAATTGCATGAAGGCGGCTTCGTTCCGTTTTTTGCGTGCAAAAAGCGTCGCCGATGCCGTGGCGCTCAAGGCCGATTACGGGGAAGATGCGCGCTTCATCGCTGGCGGGCAGAGTTTGGTGCCCGCTCTCAATCTACGCCTCCTTGAACCGCGCGCCCTGATCGATATTGCAGGCTTGCGCGACCTTTCTGGCGTTTTGCTTGCCGATGGGCGGCTCGTGATCGGCGCGCTGACCCGTCATGCGCAACTGTCCAATGACCCGCTTATTGCCGCGCATGCGCCGCTTTTATTGCGCGCCCTGCCCTATGTGGCCCATGCCGCCATTCGCAATCGTGGCACTTTTGGCGGTAGCATCGCCTTGGCGGATCCCGCCGCAGAATGGCCTGCCTGCTGCCTCGCCCTTGACGCTGAGATGATTTTTACCGGGCCACAGATCACCGGCGAAAGGCGCATAGCGGCGGCGGATTTCTTCCGCGGTCTTTACGCAACAGCGCTTGGTCCAGATGATCTTTTGTTGCGTGTAGAGCTGCCGATCCAAAAGCCGGGGGCGCGCAGCGTTGCGCTGGAACTTGCCAGGCGTCACGGTGATTTTGCGATTGTGGGCATTGTGGGCACATGCCTTGATGGCAAGCTCAGCGGCTTGCGTCTGGCCTTTTTTGGTGTTGCGGATCGGCCGCTGCGCTTCCCCACGGTTGAGAAGCTACTCATGGCTGGCGAAATGGCGCCGGCGATCGCGGAATTGAAGCAGAAGCTCGATCCGCCCTCGGATCCTTGCCATTCATCGGCAACGAAAAAATACCTCGCCGGCGTGCTTTTGCAGCGTGCCATCAATCAATTGCGCAGCCATGGCTGAGGAGAGCAGCATGGAAGATGAGGAAATGGAAATCGCCTTCCGGCTCAATGGCCAGGCCGTACGGCGCCGTGTTCCCGCCCGTTTGCATGCGGTGGATATGCTGCGGGAGATCTTCGGCCTTTCCGGGCCACGTGTTGCCTGTGAGCATGGGGTATGCGGGGCCTGTACGCTCCGTGTAGATAATGAAATCGTGCGTGGTTGCCTGTTGCTGGCACCACAATTGGAAGGCGCCGATGTCTGGACCATAGAAGGGCTGACGGCGACTGGCGAAATCGCGGATTTGCAGGCGGAGTTTCACGCGCGGAACGCCATGCAATGCGGCTGGTGCACTGCCGGCATGCTGATCACCGCAGCGGAGATCCTTGACGTACCGGCGCCGATGGATCGCCAGGCCATTCGGGAACAGCTTTCGGGCAATTACTGCCGCTGCACCGGCTATCAGGCAATTGTGGATGCTGTTGAAGCAACTCAGGCCAAGCGCTTGATGGCAAGGCCCTCACCATGAACAAGATCACGCCGCAAACCAGCCCCGAAGCGCCCATGATCGGCGCTTCAGTCGCGCGCCCGAATGGCCGTCGGCTGCTTGAAGGCCGCGGGCGCTATGTGGATGACATCGTTTTGGCGCGGATGGCCCATGTGGCGTTTCTGCGCAGCCCGCATGCCCATGCGCGCATCCTGGCCATTCATGCATCTGCCGCGCGCACCATGCCCGGTGTGATCGATATCGTCACGGGCCGCGATCTTGCCGACGCGGTGCAACCCTTTGCGGGCCTTCTTGTCCATTTCAAAGGCATGAAATCAGCCATGCAACATTGCATCGCCATTGATCGTGTTGCCTGGCAAGGCGAGCCTGTTGTTGCCATCATCGCCGAAACGCGTCGTCTGGCCGAAGATGCGGCTGCGCGCATTGATGCGGAATATGACCCCCTACCTGCGGTCAGTTCGCTGGATGTTGCGGAACGCGGCGAGATACGCGCGCAGCCGGAGCTTGACGACAACATCTGCTTCACACGCGAAGTGGAAGGCGGTGACTGGGACAAGGCAGCGGCCGAGGCCGATGTATTCGTGGAAAGGCGCTTTCGTTTTCCACGCCATACCGGCGTCTGTCCTGAAGGGCGCTCGATCATCGGTGATTGGAATCCATCTGACCGGCGCCTGACGGTTTATATTTCCCATCAGGCGCCGCATATGATCCAGGATTGTTATGCGCGGCTTTTGGGAATTGCGGAATCTGACGTGCGCGTGGTGTGCCCGGATGTGGGCGGCAGCTATGGCATCAAGACGCATGTTTATGGTGATGAGCTGGCAATCTGCGCACTTTCCATGCGGATCGGGCGCCCTGTTAAATTCGTCGCGGATCGGTTGGAGAGTTTTCTGTCCGATATCCACAACCGCGACCACGCCGTGACCGCCCGGCTCGCGCTCAAGCGCGATGGTACGATCCTCGCCTTGGGTTATGAGGGGACGCAGGCGATCGGCCCTTATTCCGTCTATCCGCGCACGAGTGTCGTTGAAGGCAATCAGATCGCCAATATTTGCGGGCAATGGTATCGGCTGCAGGCCTATCGGGCAAAGGTGCGCGCCCTGTTCACGAATCTGGCACCCTATTCCAATTATCGTGCCGTTGGGCATCCGGTCGCGGTGGGCGTCACGGAAGCGCTGGTGGATGCCGCCGCGCGCGAGATTGGCATGGACCCGGCTGAGATACGCCGGAAGAACCTCCTCCGCGACGAGGATTTTCCGTTACAGACACCATCGGGCATGAAATTCGAAGGCATGTCGCATCATGCGTGCCTCGATAAGGTGCTCAGCATGATGGATTATGAAAAACTGCGCGCCGATCAGGTGGAAGCACGCAAGCGCGGCATCTATCGCGGCATTGGCCTTGCTTCGATGATCGAAATCACCAATCCTTCGGCCATGTTCTATGGTGTCGGCGGGGCGCGCATTTCGGCGCAGGATGGTTGCACCGTGCGGTTGGAACCGCAAGGCGGCATCATGGTGCTGCATGGGTGTGGTGAACAGGGCCAGGGAACCGAGACGATCTTCGCGCAAATCGTTGCCGATGCGGTTGGGGTACCTATGGGCGCCGTGCGTCTGGTAACCGGTGATACGGACGCCACGCCTTATGGCGGGGGAACCTGGGCGAGCCGCGGTGCTGGCGTGGGTGGTGAGGCCGCCTGGCAGGCAGGACGCGCCTTGCGAAAATCCATCCTTGATCTTGCTGCCACCATCCATCAGCGTGACGCCGCATCCCTTGATATCCGCCGCGGGCTTGTTGTGGATGCCGAAAGCGGACAGGAAATCACAAGCCTTTCGGAGGTTGGCCGCATTGCCTATTTCCGCCCGGATACCTTGGGCGGCATGCGGCCCGAATTATCGGTCACCAGGCATTATCTTCCGACGCAATATGCCTTTGCCTTCACCAATGGCATTCTTGCCTGCCATTTGGAAGCGGATCCGGAAACGGGCTTCATCAAGCTTTTGAAGTTCTGGGCAGTGGAAGATTGCGGCAAGGTGCTCAATCCTTTGCTGGTAGAAGAACAGATGCGCGGCGCCATTGTGCAGGGCATCGGGCCTACGCTTTTCGAAGAATGCCTTTATGACAGCAATGGCCAGATGCTGAATGGCAGCATGGTTGACTACCTGGTGCCAATGGCCGCTGAAATGCCGGATATGGATGTCGCGCATGTTGAAACACTGACGCGGGAATCAGCGATCGGGGCGAAGGGTGCGGGCGAAGCCGGAACAGCCGGTGCGCCGGCTGCCATCATGAACGCGCTGAACGATGCGCTATCGCCGTTTCGCGTTGAAATCACGGAAATGCCTTTCACGCCAGAGCGCATCTTGCGCGCCCTTGGCAAGGCCTGACAGGGAAGGAAAGTTCCATGGCCGCAGGAAAGACCGAAGCCACAGGCGTTGCAGAGATCGCCCATGGCGGTCTTGAACGCTTTGCCAGGATGTTTCACCTGATCTCCGTATTTGGCCTTTTCGCCATAGCGCTGCTTGTCTGCGCGGATGTTGTATCGCGTGGGCTTTTCAATAAGCCAGTCCCGGGCACGGCTGAGATGGTGGCCAATACGCTTGTCGCGCTTGTTTTCCTGCAACTGCCCTTTGCCGTCCTCGGCAATGGGATGATCCGCGCGACCGTCATCTATGATGCGGCAAATGATACCGGTAGATTAGCGATTGAAACCTGTACCTGCATTCTCGGCATTTTCATTTGTGCTTCCATTGCCTATGGCGGCTGGCGGCCCATGCTGGAGGCGATTGAGATCGGCGCCTATGAGGGCGAAGGCGCCTTCCGCGTACCCGTCTGGCCGGTCCGTATCGTACTTGTGGCCATGTCGGGCCTCGCGGCCATTGCTTATTTCGCCATGCTCATCAATGCCTGGCGCAAGGGCGCGCCCAAGGACAGTTCGGCGGCCGTGGAATGACCCGGTATCAGACGGAGGAAAAATCATGACCGGGATCGAAATCGCCACGCTGATGGTCGGCCTGCTGATCATCCTGGTCTCGCTTGGTGTGCACATCGCGCTTTGTCTGATCGCAGCCAGCATGGCGGGCGTGATGCTCATCACCGGCAATCCAATGGTGCCGGTACGCATGTTGCAGTCAACAGCGTTTCAGTTCCTGCGAGATTATATCTTTGCGGTGATCCCTCTTTTCATTCTGATGGGTGATCTTGTGGGTCGCTGCGGCGCGGCTGAAGACATGTTCAAGGCGGTCAATCGGGGGCTGCGTCGTATCCCTGGGCGGCTTGCCGTGGCGACCGTCATCGGCAATGCCATTTTCGCGACCGTCACAGGGGTTTCGGTTGCGGCCGCGGCGGCGTTCAGCCGTTTTGCCTATCCAGCCATGCGCAATGCCGGCTATCAGCAGCAGTTTGCCGTGGGCGCCATCGCCGGAAGCGCCGTACTCGGCATGCTTATTCCGCCCAGCGTCTTGATGATCGTCTGGGGCATTCTGGCGGAACAATCCATCGGGCAGCTCTTTCTGGCCGGCATCGGGCCTGGCCTGCTGCTGACCACGCTTCTCTGCCTCTACATCATCATTTCGGTGAAGCGTAACCCTTCGCTGGCGCCGGATACGGCGCCCGCAATGCCGGCCGCCGCAACACCGGCTTTCGTCGAACGCGCCAGGTCCAATGCGCAGCTTCCGATGTCGCCCAAGGAATGGCTTGGTGCGGGTGGCATTGGTGTCTTGATGATGCTTGTGCTTGGCGGGATTTGGGGGGGACTCTTCACGCCCACAGAAGCGGCTGCGATTGGCGCCTTGGGTGCATTGCTGCTGGCGCTGCTGAAGGGCATGACGGTCAAGCAGATATTCGGCGTTTTCTACGATACCGCCAAAATCACAGCGCCTTTGCTGGTGCTGTTGATTGCCGCGCAGATGTATTCGCGCATGCTTTCCATGGGCGGGATGACGGCTGCTGTTCAAGGCCTAGTGACTGGCCTTGATCTTGGCCCGCTGGAAGTCATGCTGATCATGGTTGTGATCTGGCTTTTGCTTGGCATGATCATTGACAGTGTTTCGATCATGCTGCTGACGGTGCCGATCTTCTGGCCGGTTGCGAATATGCTTGGCTTTGATCCTATCGCCTTCGCGATTGTAGGCATATTGGTGATCGAATGCGGTCTGCTGACACCGCCTTTCGGGATGCTTCTTTTCTCGGTGAAAAGCGCCCTGCCCGGGCAAGGTGTCAGCATTTCGATAATCGTCAAGGGAAGTCTACCTTATGTCGGGTTGATCCTGGTGACTGCCTTTCTGGTGTGGAATTTCCCGCAGATCGCCACCTGGATTCCACGCAACCTGATGTGAAAGGGCTAGAGTTTTGGCAAACCATCAAGGGAGGAATAAATCATGACCACCACTTCCATCAGCCGGCGTCGCGCGCTGGCAGGCGGCGCGGCGGGGCTTTCCGTTGCGCTGATCGGCACCAAGGCAAGCGCTCAGGCGCGCGCCACTAATCTGCGCATCGCGTCAGGCCATACTACTGCCGCACTCGCTTATGTTGGTGTCGCAGATAGCTTTTTTATTCCGGAAGTTGTTCGTCGGTCACGGGAACGCGGACACCCCGTGACCTTTACCGTAAGCTGGGGCGGCGCGGTCACGCGGGTGAATGAGACGCTGGAAGCAGTACAAAACGGCGTTGTTGATGTTGGCCTATTCCTCGCGACCTTTGAGGCAGCGCGGCTATTCTCCCATAATTGGCATCCCTGGGTACCCTTCGCCCCTGACAATAACGCGCTTCAGATCAAGGTGACGCATGAGGTGTATGAGCGTGTGCCCTTTCTGCGCAATGTCTTTGAACAGCGGTTTGGCCAGCGGATGATCGCTGTTTCGGGAGCGCCAAGCGTTGATCTTGCCACCCGCACACCGTGGAACCGCTTGGAAGATCTGCGCGGACGTCGCATCGCGGGCGCTGGCGCTCTGCTGAACTTCCTGCGGCCTGGCGGTATCGTTGGCGTACAAGGCAGCCTTGCAGATTTCTTCACCTCGGCCCAGTCGGGTGTTGTGGACGGCGTGATGACCGTGACCGCCGGCATGATTGCAATTCGTCTCTATGAGGTGAATCCCCATTTGCATGTCACGCGTTTCGGTGCTTCCGGGTCAGCGCATATCACGGTCAATAGCGACCGCTGGCGGAGCCTGCCCCGTCCTGTCCAGGATACGCTCCAGGAAGTCGCCAGTGAATGGCAGATCAAGACCGCTGAGGAAAATGACCGCCTTTATGCAACGGCGGTGGACCAGTGGCGTACTTTCCCTAACACTACCGTGAGCTACATGAGTGACGAAACGCGTCTTGCCTGGGCGCAAGCGCTCTCGGGTTTGCCGTTGGAACAGGCGCGTGAAGCGGATCGGCGCGGCATGCCCGGCAGCCAGATTTTGCGTACTTACATGGAACGGCTGGAAGCCAGTAACTTCCGCCTGCCCATTACCTATCCGATCGCTTGACCAAAAGGGGTGTGATCCCTTCCTGGGATCACACCCTCCGCAGCTTCAAGACGGTTCAGCATCAGCTCGCAGAAGCGCTTCACACCCGATGATTGCGCATCCCGTTGCCCTTACGAATGACCGCTCACAATTTACCAATGGCGCGCAATACCTTTTCCGGCGTCACCGGCATATCAATATGCCGCACGCCATGAACCGATACCGCATCTGAAACAGCGCCGACCACCGCAGCAAGGGCACCCGTGATGCCGCCTTCACCGGCGCCCTTCACGCCAAGCGGGTTCTTCGGGCTGGGTACTTCATTCATTGCCGTGACAAGATTGGGCAAATCATCGGCGCGCGGCATGGTGTAATCCATGAAGCTCGCGGTCAGGATCTGGCCAGTGGCAGCATCATGCACAATCTGTTCAAGCAAGGTTTGGCCAATGCCTTGTGCAATCCCACCATGGATCTGCCCATGTACGATCATCGGATTGATCACACGGCCCACATCATCCACCGCCACATAGTTTTCTATCCGCACCACGCCTGTTTCGGTGCAGATCGAAACCTCACACACATGGCAACCATTCGGGAAGGATGGCCCATCGGCTACGTGATCAATCTCTGCACCAAGCGCATTGCCAAGCTCGGTCGGGAGTTTTCCAGTCTCAATCGCGCGCGCCACCTCAAACAGGCTGATCCCTCGGTCTGTTCCGCCGATGAAGAAACGGCCTTCCTCAAAGGCGATATCGGTCGCCGCGGCCTCCAGCAGATGAGCGGCAGCCTGTTTGCCGATCTCAATCACCTTTGTGCCGGCAAGATGAATGGCCGTACCCGCAACCCGCATTGATCTTGTGGCATAGGACCCATCGCCCCACTTTACGCGATCGGTATCGCCCATAATGACATCAACACAGCCGGGTTCCACACCAAGAAGTGCCACGGCAAGCTGCGCATAGGCTGTTTCGCATCCCTGGCCCATGGGGCCGGAACCAGCCATGACTTCAACGCGATTGGTGCTGCCCTTGATGCGCATTTCGGCAAATTCGCGCGGCATTCCGCCGGCAACCTCGACATAATTGGAAATGCCAATGCCGCGCAGCCTGCCTGCTTTGGCATCGGCGGCGCGGCGTGCCGCAAAGCCATCCCAATCCGCCAGGCGCAGCGCCATGGCCTGGCCATCCGCAAAGCGTCCGCTATCGTAATTGAGGCCGATGAAGGTCTTGAAGGGTAGCGCATCATCGGGGATGAGGTTGCGCCGTCGGATTTCAGCGCGATCCATCCCCATTTCCGCTGCTGCCTGGTCGAGCAGTCTTTCGACGATATAGGTGCCCTCTGGCCGCCCAGCACCACGATAGATATTGACTGGGCAGGTATTGGTGATGGCCACTTGAACTTCCGCGTGACAAAGCTGCGTACGATAAAGCACTTGAGTCGAACGCAGAAAATTCCAGGTCGGCGGAATGATGGCGAGAGGCGTGACAAAAGCACCCGTATTGGCGATTTGGCGAATGCGCAGCGCAAGAATGCGCCCTTCCGAATCGAGCGCCAATTCGCCCGAACAGCGCTGATCGCGCGTCATCCAATCCGAGAGAAACCCTTCGGTGCGGTCCGAGACCCATTTGACGGGCCGGCCAAGTCGCCGCGCCGCCCAACAGACCAGCGCATATTCATTATAGAGGTGGATCTTGCCACCGAAGCCACCGCCCACATCGGCGGAGAGAACCCTGAAGCGTTCACGATCCACCTTGAAGACATGATCGGCGAGATATTCCTTTGCGCGATTCGCCGCCTGGGTACAGGTATGGAGAGTCCAGCGACCCGTTGCGTCATCATAATCCGCGACGGCAGCGCGCGGTTCCATGAAGCCTTGAGTGATGCGGGTCTGTTCGACCGTGAGGCGCGCAACATGCGCTGCCGCATCAAAAGCCGCCTGTACCGCTGCTGAATCGCCAAAACTCCAGTCAAGCACACGGTTTCCGGGCACATGCTCCTGTAGCGCTGGTGCGCCCGGTGCAAGCGCATCGGCGGCCTCGGTGACATGGGGCAGGATTTCCCACTCTATGGCGATGAGTTCCGCCGCATCACGGGCTTGTTGCAGGCTATCGGCGATAATGAGCGCTACCTCATGGCCAACATACATGGCACGCGCGCGGGCAAGCGGCAGATAGGGCACCTCGATGAATTCGCTGCCATCGCGATTTTTTGGATAGGCCGGCGGCGCCGCACCTGAAAGCCCTGGGGGACAGCCAAGGCCATCAGCCGCCGCATCGTCACCGGTAAGAATCGCGTGCACCCCTGGTGCCGCTGCCGCCCGTGCAATATTTATGGAAATGACACGGGCATGCGGATGTGGCGAGCGCAGCAGATAGGCGTAAAGCTGGTTCGGAAGCGTGACATCGCCAGCGAAATGCCCTTTGCCGCGCAGCAGCCTGTCATCCTCTCGCCGGCGGACTGCCTGGCCTATGCCGAAGCGTGCCGAAGCGGATGCGATACCTTGGTCCATTGCTTGATCTCCCGGTGACTTTTGGCCTCGCCTTTTGAGGGCAGAAGTAACTTATCTATCGATAAACAATAGGGGATTGCAGGCTGGATCGCAAGAGTTTTGTAGCCAGTCCGGAGCTGTCACGGTTTTGTACCGCCCCTTCGTTCACTTGTTACGCCGCGAAGGAGATGAACCATAGGCAAAGGCGGGACCGAAGAATTTCGCCAAGAAGCGGTGCCGATGGCGGTTAGAAGTAGGCTTTCGCGATCCGCCGTACCAGGAATTCTTCAGCCAAATCGGCGCAACAGCCGCACCGCTATCGCCGGATGAATTTCAGATTAAGCTCAAGAACAAGGTTCAACGCAGGACAATGATCGCGCAGCGTGCCGGCGCGGCAATCCACTGCAGCGGGATATTCGATCTGATGCTTCCATCAGATCGAATATCTGTCGGGTCAGCAGGCCGCGTTATTCGGCGCGGATGCCGGCCTCCCTTACAATCTTGCCCCATTCGGCATGCTCAGCGCGGACGCGGCGAGCGAATTCTTCCATGGAACCGCCGCCGATTTCTTCGCCCCGCTCCGCGATGCGATTACGCGCTTCCTCATCCCGGCAAGCGATATTCAACATGGCGTTGATGTGCTGCGCTAGGTCGGTCGGTAGGCCACGCGGGCCGAATAGGCCGACCCAAGCTCCAGTTACAAAATTGGGCAGGCCGGATTCCTCGGCTGTCGGCACATTCGGGAAGGCAGGCAGCCGGGTGGAGGAGGTGACCATGATCGGGCGCAGCCGGCCTTCCTGAACAAAGCCATGCACGAGCGACGGTGCTTCAAACTGCGTTTGATAACGACCCGCGATGAAATCCGGCAAGGCCGGCCCACTGCCGCGATAGTGAATGAAGTTGATGACCGGGTTGCCTAGCCGCGCCCGCAATTTTTCCGAAATCCCATGGGCAATGCCGCCGGCACTGGTTGTGCCCATATCTACCCCACGGGGTTGCTGGCTTCGTACCCACGCGACCCATTCCTGGAAATTCCGCACAGGCACATCCGGGTGCACCAGCAGCAGAACTGGCGATTGCAGCATCAACCCGATGGGCACCAACTCCAGCGGGTCAAAATTCACCCCCTGCATGGTATGGGGGTTCAGCACGAAAGTGCCGACATTGCCGACCGTCAGGGTATAGCCATCCGGGCGGGCGCGCAGCACCTGCTCCACCGCGATATTGCCGCCAGCGCCGCCGCGATTTTCGATCGGCACCGGCTGACCAATGGCGCGGGAGAAGGGTGATTGCAGCATGCGGGCCGCGAAATCGGTCTGGCCGCCGGGCGGGAAGCCAACGATCCAGTTGACCGGACGGTCCGGCCAATTACCCGGCCCGCGCGGTGCCTGAGCACGGGCAAGGTTGGGAAAGCCAAGCACGCCGCCTGCGGCAAGGCCAAGCGCCGTGCGGCGCTTCAGATGAATGGAGCGGGACATGTTTTGGTTCTCGTTTCCTCAAATGGGCGGCCTATCCGACCATTATGATATGGATTTATGGTAATCTTCCCGCGAATTCAACCGTGACAGTACTTGCAAGTCGCGCCTCTCTCTCGCCACGGACCTGTACATTCATTGCCCTGGCAGGAATTCATGAGGGGGATGCCGAACCGTCTGATTGGCCACGCGCAGCGGCTTGGTCAGGGCGCCAGCGTCTCTTGCTGATAGCGGACATGGCGTATTGGCGGGCAGGATTTGCGGTCTGCAAAAAGATCAATCCGTCGCGCAGAGCACTATTCCATATCCGCCTGGGCATGGTGAATAATCTGGGCCGGCCCGTTTCACGGCCCCAACCAGCGCGCCAGATATCGGCGCGCCAATAACGCATCAGGAAGCACGCCATGGAACACATCGCCGCCCGCCGCATTGGCACCACAGCGCTCAGCGTCACAGAGCTCGGCTTTGGCGCCGCGCCCATTGGCGGCTTTCGTGCAACCATTACCGAAGCTGAAGGCCAAGCGCTGCTGGAGACCGCTTGGCAGGGCGGTGTGCGCTTCTTTGATACCTCGCCCTTTTATGGTTATGGGCGAAGTGAATTGCGCCTTGGGCATTTCTTGCGGCAATGCCCCAGAGACGAATTCATCATCTCCACCAAGATTGGCCGTGTCATGCATGCACAGCAGCCGGGCGAACAAGCGCCGGCCGATTTGCGCAGCAATGGCTTGCCCGGTTTCATCCCGGCCTTCGACTATAGCTATGATGGCGTCATGCGTTCGCTTGAACAAAGCTGCCTGAGGCTTGGGATTTCGCGCATGGATATCCTGCTCGTGCATGATATAGATTTCTGGACCATCCAGGACCGCGCGCTGCTTGATGCGCGTTTTCAAACCCTGATGGATAGCGGCTATCGCGCGCTTGATGAATTGCGCCGGGCGGGGGTTATTGGTGCGATTGGCTGTGGCCTAAATGAAGCGGATATGTGCCTGCGCTTTGCCAAGGCCGGCGATTTTGACTGCATGCTGCTGGCAGGGCGCTACACCTTGCTTGAACAGGGCGCGCTGGAGGCGTTTCTGCCTTATGCCGAAGCGAAGAATGTCAGCGTGATCATTGGTGGGCCATATAATTCCGGCATCCTCGCGGGTGATGTGCCCGACCATGCGACCCATGACTATAAGGCCGCGCCGAGACACCTGATTGACAAGGCACGCCGTATTGCCGCGGTGTGCCAGCGCCACCAGGTGCCCTTGGCGGCCGCGGCGCTGCAATTTCCGCTGGCGCATCCAGCGGTGGCATCGGTCATTCCCGGTGCGCTATCGGCTGAGGAAATTCGCCAGAATATCGGCCATCTGCATCACAGGATTCCAGCAGCCCTTTGGCAGGAATTGCGCGCAGAAGGATTGCTGGAAGCGGCGGCCCCCTTGCCGGGCGCGTGATCTCACAAAGATGGCTTTTCCTCAAAGGAAAACGCAGCGCGATTGCGGCGCATGGGGCGCCCCGCCGTGAAGCCGCCCATCAGTATCGCCCTGCCTTCCGGGCTGCGTAAATGTCGCCGCTGATTGGCGCGAAGATTCTTGCGACCAAGCCGATAGGGCTGATAGGCTTTTTCTTGCAGAAAGGGGTATCCCAACGCATGGCTCGGGAAATGGACGCATGGAAGACCTGAAGCCCGCACCGCTCAACCTGCAGGAGCGCGCCATTTTCCGTCGGCTGCTTGGGATCATGATTCCAAGTGACCCTGAAATGGCGCTGCCATGCGCGGATGATCCGCTGATCCTTGAAGATTGCATAACAAGCCTGGGGCGCGATGCGCCAGCCATTCGCATCATTATCTCCGAATTGGGGCGGACTGGCTTCCTCGATCTGCCAGATGATCAGGCCGAAAAAAGGGCGATGGCCATGCTGGGTGAAAACCGGGCAGAGGTGCGGGTGCTCTCCCGCGTTGTGGCGGCCGCCTATTATCGCGATGATCGCGTGATGCTGGCCCATGGCCGCGAACCCCGCCCACCCTTTCCGAAGGGCCACACGCTAGCGCAAGGCGATTGGACACTGCTTGATGTGGTCAAGCAGAGAAATCCCTTCTGGCGCGATGATCATGAGGCATAGCCGATGAGCCGACATGAGATGGTGGATGTGCTCATCATCGGGGCCGGCGCATCTGGCGCTGCCGTCGCCTGGAGCCTGACTGATACGCGCATGCGCATCCTGTGCCTGGAACAGGGCGATTGGGTCAAATCCAGTGAGCTGCCGGCAAATGGCCGCGATTGGGAAGCGCGTCGCTACACGGATTTCGATATCCATCCGAACCGCCGTGCGCGGCCTGCCGACTACCCGATCAATGAAGACAACTCCGTCATGAAAGTTGCCAATTTCAATGGCGTTGGTGGCGGAACAATCCTCTGGACGGCGCATTTTCCCCGTATGCATCCCTCGGATTTTCGTGTCCGCAGCCTGGATGGTGTCGCGGATGATTGGCCGATCAGCTATTGGGATCTTGAACCTTACTTTGAACAGAATGATCGCTTCATTGGTGTTTCCGGCTTGCCCGGCGATCCCGGCGTGCCACCACGCCATCCGCCCATGCCGCCCCTGCCGCTTGGCCGCACCGGCACGCTCTACGCCAAGACAATGAACAAGCTTGGCTGGCATTGGTGGCCATCCGATTCCGCCATTGCCTCCACGGAGTATGATGGCCGGGCCAAATGCATCAATCTTGGCCATTGCACGCCTGGCTGTGCGCAAGGCGCCAAGGCGAGCGCGGATATCACCTATTGGCCCGCTGCGCTGCGCGCTGGCGTGGAATTGCGCACCCGATGCCGGGTCCGTGAAATTACTTTGAATGCGCAAGGCATGGCGAATGGCGCCATCTATTTCGACGCTGACGGCAAGGAGCATTTCCAGCCAGCGGAACTGGTGGTCCTTGCTTGCAACGGCATCGGTACGCCGCGTCTTTTGCTGAATTCGGCCTCTGGTCGGTTTCCGCATGGGCTTGCCAATTCCAGTGATCTGGTTGGGCGAAACCTCATGCTGCATCCCTGGCCGCAAATCCGTGGCCATGTGGAAGATGAATTGGATGGCGATCGCGGTCCGATGAATGTCATCTGGAGCAAGGAGTTTTACGAAACCGATCGTGCGCGCGGGTTTGTGCGTGGCTATACCATGCAATTCGGGCGCACGACTGGTTTGGTCAACGAAGCCATTACCAGCGCAGCGGCGGGCATCCTACCTTGGGGGCGGGACCACCACAAAACCTATCGCGGGCTTGTCAATCGCAGGCTGATCATCGGCATCGCGTGTGAGGATCTGCCGGAAGAACATAATCGCGTCACACTCGATCCCGTATTGAAGGATAGCCACGGCATTCCCGCGCCACGGATCGATTACACCATCAGCGAAAACACGGCGCGCATGATGGAACACGGCATTGCGCGGGCGACGGAAGTGCTCACGGCCGCCGGCGCGCGCAATATCTATACGTCGCGTACCATACTGAACAGCCCAGGGCATTTGCTCGGCACCTGCCGCATGGGCAATGACCCTGAAAGATCAGTCGTCAATGCCTGGGGCAGATGCCATGATGTGAAGAATCTGTTCATTGTGGATGGCAGCATCTGGGTTACCTCAGGTGGGGTGAACCCAACCTCCACTATCCAGGCGCTAGCGCTATATATCGCTGATCGGATGAAGCGACGCCTGGCCAATCTTTTCGATGATGATTGATGGTGGGAATGCGTAGTAGCGCCCTTCATACCGCAGCCCGACCACCATCCACATAAAGATTGACGCCATTGATATAAGCGCCGGCCTCAGAGCATAAAAGCGCGGCAGCGCCACGCAAATCATTCGGATGCCCAAGTCTGCCTGCGGGAATGCGTTCAACCAGCGCGGCACCTTCAACTGCCATTTGGGCGCGGTTGCGCGCGGTAAGGATGGCGCCCGGCGCCAGATTATTCACAGTCACGCCCTTGCCGCCGAATTGCCGCGCTAGATTGCGCATCCAGTTCCATTGCGCGGCCTTGGTGCCGGCATAAACCATCATCTTGGGATGCGGGCGCATCTGCTGCACACTGCCTATGGTCAAGACGCGGCCCCAGCCACGCTCGGCCATGGGTGGCACAAGGCTTTGCAGCAACTCAAGCGGTGTCCGCAAATTGACCGCGATCTGACGATCAAAATGCGCGCGGCTGATATCCTCATAGGCTTCCGGCAATTCGATGGAGGCATTGAGCACAAGAATATCAACCGCTGCCCAGGCGGAGACCGCGGCAGCCAAGTGCCGGCCAGCATCATCGTGCGCGAAATCCTGCGCAAAGGCGCGCGCGACACCCCCCGCCCGTTCAATCTCTCGCACCACGGCATTGGCATCTGATGCTTCCTCTGCGGTGCCGGCGTGATGGATGGCAAGCCTCGCGCCAAGCTCGCCCAGGGTCAGCGCAATGGCCCGCCCGATTTCACGGCGCGCGCCTGTCACAAGTGCGGTGCGGCTTGTCAGGCTGAATTGTTCAATGATGCTCATCACCTGAGCCTATAGCAGAAGGCGCATGGCTGCCATACTCAGAAATCTGAGGTCTGCGATGGAACAGGCGACGTCGAGAAGGACGCCATCGTCCCTCGGAGTAACCATGCCTGCGTGACAAACTGGAATTTCAACCGAATTTTATTGAGTTGCCTGCGCGAATAGCGCATCATTCCGTATGCGCTGTTCACTTTCGACAATTCAAAGGCGATTTTCGGCAGTGACTTTTTTCGTCATGCTGCTTGGTGTTTTTTGGTCATCTCCGTAGATTTTCGTGTTTTGGGGTTGTGTCGCAAAGCCATCAATCCCGCTTCCATGCGGTCCGGCCAACGCGAACCGGGCACGCAGACCATTGCACCCCGCGCCCGGTTACCTCGGCGGCCTTTGTCAGATGATTACTTCATAAGGACAGCACTATCTAAAATCCCGGCTCGCGGGCAGTTTGGCGCGCGGCGGGCGGCGATCATCCTGTGGGCGGCGGATTTCATCGGCGCGGCCAAGCGCGGCTTCTGCCCAGCCGCTGCCCGCTTCGCGCAACAAGCCTTCCAGCAGATCGGAACGATCCACCAGGCGGCGCGCAATCACATGGATGATCGGCACTTCAGCGTAGCGATCCTCACGCTCCACCCGGCCTTCCACTTGCAACAAGCGCGCGCCGCGCAGGGCACGCCGATCGCGCGCGGCGATATCGGTATAGACCACCAGATTGGCGGTGCCGTGCTCATCTTCGATGGTGATGAAAATCACGCCCTTGGCGGAACCGGGGCGCTGGCGCATCAGCACCAGCCCTGCCAGGCGCAGCAAGCGTCCGGATTTCCAGCTTTGCAAATCGCGCGTGTCGCGCAGTCCTTCGGCGCGGAGTTGCGCGCGCAATAATGCCAAAGGATGCCGTCCAAGCGTCAGGCCAAGCGCCGCGTAATCATGCACGATATGCTCGCCCTCATGTTCCACCGGTAATACGGGCTTTGCTTCGGGCAGGATGGGCGCCTCATTGGCCAGCGCGGCATCCACGCCATCGCGCGGGGCGAAAAGCGGCAAGTCGCGCGGCGTTCTCCGCGCACCGCGCGCGGCCCAGGCCGCATCACGGCGCAGCACACCGGGAAAGGCATTGGCGGCAGCGAGTGCGCTTAGCGCGCTTTGAGAAAGCCCCGCACGCCAGGCCAAATCCTCCACCGTCACGAAGGGCGCGCCATTGCGCGCGGCGCGGGCGGCAAGCAAAGCCCCCGCTTCCCGTTGCGCCAGCCCCGCCACAAGCCGCAGCCCCAAGCGCAGCGCCAGGCCGCCCGCGCTTTCGGGGGCTTCTTCCAGGCTGCTATCCCAATCGCTGGCATTCACATCCACCGCGCGCACCACCACGCCGTGGTCCCGCGCATCGCGCGCGATTTGCGCCGGCGCGTAAAACCCCATGGGCTGGCTGTTCAGCAGCGCACAGGCAAAGGCCGCCGGGTGATGGCATTTCAACCAGGCCGAGGCATAGACCAGATGCGCGAAGCTCGCCGCATGGCTTTCGGGGAAGCCATAGCTGCCAAAGCCTTCGATTTGCGCAAAGACACGCTCCGCCAATTCCTGCGCGTAACCGCGGCGTGTCATGCCGGCGACCAGCTTATCCTTGTGGCGCGTCACCAGCCCCTGTTGGCGAAAAGTTGCCATGGCGCGGCGCAATTGATCCGCTTCTTCCGGCGTGAAGCCGGCGGCGACAATCGCAAGCCGCATCGCCTGTTCCTGGAATAGCGGCACGCCAAGCGTGCGCCCCAACACTTGGCGCAACTCATCCGCCGGGCCAAAGGCAGGATCAGGTGCTGGATATTCCACCGCTTCCAGCCCCTGACGCCGACGCAAATAGGGATGCACCATATCGCCTTGGATGGGACCCGGGCGCACAATCGCCACCTGCACCACCAGATCATAAAAGGCACGCGGTTTCAGGCGTGGCAGCATATTCATCTGCGCGCGGCTTTCCACCTGAAACACGCCAACGGAATCCGCGCGCCGCAGCATGGCATAGGTCTCGGCGCAATCGCGCGGCAGGTTTTCCAAAGCGAGCGCCAGGCGCCGATGCCGCCCCAGCAAATCAAAACTGCGCCTGAGGCAGGACAGCATGCCAAGCCCCAGCACATCCACCTTCATAATGCCAAGCGCATCAATATCATCCTTGTCCCATTCCAACACGGTGCGGTCTTCCATTGCCGCCTGCGTCACCACCGCCAATTCCGTGAGCTTGCCGCGCGTGATGACAAAGCCGCCAACATGGGTTGCGGTATGGCGCGGGAAATCCTGCAATTCCTCAGCCAATTCCAGCGTCATCGCCAGACGCGGATCGCTGATGTCAAAGCCCTCATCCGCGGCCAATTCGGCGAGGCTCATCTCCCGCCCCGGCCCCCAGCCGGCCTTGGCGAGGCGCGCGGTGATATCCTCGCTCAACCCCATCGCCTTGCCCACTTCGCGGATGGCGCTGCGCGGGCGATAGCGGATGAGAGTTGCGCAAATCGCCGCGCGGTCGCGGCCATAGCGTTCATAAAGATGCTGGATCACCTCCTCCCGACGGTCATGTTCGAAATCAATATCTATATCGGGCGGTTCGCCGCGACTAGCGGAGACAAAACGTTCAAACAACAGATCATGTTTTTCGGGATCAACGGCGGTGATGCCCAGCACATAGCAAATGGTGGAATTCGCCGCCGAACCGCGCCCCTGGCACAAAATGCCGCGCGCGCGGGCGAAGCGGATAATCTCATGCACTGTCAGGAAATAAGGCGCGTAGCCAAGATCATTGATCAGCTTCATTTCATGGGCGATGCGCGTGGTGATGGCATCCGGCACTTGCACCGGCCAACGCGCCGCGACAGCTTCGGCCACACGCGCTTCCAGGCTTTGCTGTGCGCTCAGGCCCGGGTCCAGCACCTCATCGGGGTATTCGTAGCGCAAATGATCCAGCGAAAAGCCGCGCGTTGTCGCCAGCACATCCAGGCTGGCCTGCAAGGCATCCGGGTAGCGCGCGAAAAGCCGCGCCATTTCGGCAGGTGATTTCAAATGGCGTTCGGCATTGGGCTCCGCCGCCTGGCCCAAGGCTTCCACCGAGCAACGCAGGCGAATGGCACTCAGCACATCCGCCAAGCGCCGGCGCGATGGCACATGATACCGCACGTTGTTGGTGGCGAGCAGCCGCGCGCCACTTGCTTCCGCCAAGGCCGCATGGCGGGCAAGCACCGCCGCATCATCGCCCAATAGGGGGCAGGCGACCACAATCAACGGCGGCAGGGCAAGGCGCAAGCCGCCCAGGCGGCGCAAGGCTGCGGGCGCAACAGGTGGGATGGCGGCCAGCGCCGTGCCCTCGGCCGCGTCACACAGCATGGCGAAATCCAGCCGACATTCGCCCTTGGGCGCGGCCATACGCCCGGCCGAAAGCAGCGCCGTCAGCCTGCCATAGGCCGCGCGATCAGCGGGCCAAACTAACCATTCCGCGCCATCTTCCAGCCGCAGCCGGCAGCCCGGCGCGAAGGCCAACCCCGCCGCCTTGGCCGCGCCATGCGCACGCACCACACCAGCCAGCCCATTGGTATCGCAAAGCCCGAACCCCGCATGGCCCAAGGCCGCCGCCTGTTCCACCAATTCCTCGGGGTGCGAGGCGCCATCCAGAAAAGAAAAATTGGATCGCGCCGCCACTTCCGCATAGCCAGGCGCGGTCATGGCAAATCGCCCTGCACCACCCAGCGCCCATCGGCATGACAAAGCCAGAGCCTTTCGCCGGAAGCGAGTTGCACGCGGTGATAATCCCGCGCCGGCGGCAGCGCGCCGCCATGCCACCATTCCGCTTCCAGTCGCAGCGGGCCTTCGGCGCGGGTCAGCGCGTAATGCCGCCCGCGCCAACGCAGCGCAGCGGGCGCGCCTTCGGCAAAGGCCGTGACCTGCACAGCCTCAGGCCGGCGACGCAGCAGCACCGGCGCGGCGCGCGCGCCCCAGCCGGGCGGGGCGGGGTTGGGTGCCTCATGCGCGGGTGCAGCGCGCCATTGCCGCTCAGGCCAATGGCTCGGCAGCGGTGCGGGGCGGGCCAGGCGCAGCCTTTGGCCGAGGCGATCCAAAAGCTGCGCCAAAACCCCATCCGGGCGCGGCGCGGCGCCCATGGGCAAGGCGCCCTGCCCTTCCGCGCCCATGGGGTCGGTTGCCAGGGCTTGCAGGGTGAAGCGTTCAAAACCGAGTTCCGGCGCCAGGCTGGCGAGCGGTTCGGCGAAAAGCCGCGCCAGATGGGCAGGGTCGCGGTTGGGCGCGCCGGTGCCGATCATCAGGCGCTGTTCCGTGCCATCCACGCGCCAGGCGGTCAGGCAAAGTCGCCTGGCGCCAAGCCCGGCGCGGGAAAGCCGCGCGCACAGCGCTGCCAGCAGCCGATCCAGCAAGGCGGCAATGGCCTCGGCGGTCAGGATCGGTTCCGGCAAGGCGCGGGTTACGGCCAGATCAGGCGGCGCGGCGATGGGGGTGATGGGCGGCGCGCGACGGCCCGTTGCGGCATCCACAGCATCCAGCAAGGGCGCGCCAAAGCGCCGGGCGAGTGGCGCGCGGGGCTGACGCAGCACATCACCAATCAGCCGCAGCCCAAGCCGGGCAAGGTCTTCCACCATGCCCCCCGGCAGGCGGAGCGCCGGGCCAAGCGGCAGAGGCGCGACGGCCTTTTCTTCCGACCCAGCCGCAATGATCGGCGCATCCCGCCGCACCCGCGCGAGCGCCATGGCGGAAGCCGCCGCACT
>JADCES010000284.1 GCA_020250005.1 Roseomonas sp. | reverse complement strand
GAAGTCGGGATTTTCCGAACCATCGGGCAGAAAGCGCAGATTTTCGAAAGCATAGGGACCACGGCCGGTGCGCCCGGTGCCGACCAGGCGCTGGATGCGAATGATCAGATCCGTATCCACATTGGCGCGCATCAGCGGCGCAGCGGGGCCAGCAAGTTTGGTGAATTTTTCCATGGTGTTTGCCCCCGCCTTACGCCGCGTATTGCCGTACATCGGCAATGGCGCCTGCCAGCGCCGCCGCTGCCGCCATGGCCGGAGAGGCCAAATGCGTCCGCGCCCCTGGCCCCTGGCGGCCCACGAAATTTCGGTTGGATGTGGAAACACAGCGCGCGCCAGGCGGCACGGCTTCGCCATTCGCGGCGACACAAAGCGCGCAGCCAGGTTCGCGCCATTCAAAGCCCGCGGCGGTGAAGGCGGCATGCAGCCCTTCGGCTTCGGCTTCCTTCTTCACGCGTTCCGATCCCGGCACCACCCAGGCGGTGACATGCGGCGCCACCTTGCGCCCGCGCAGCACGGCGGCGGCAGCGCGCAAATCCTCAATGCGCGAATTGGTGCAGGAACCGATGAAGACCCAATCAATCTTCGTGCCCGCAATCGGCTGGCCGGGTTTCAGGTCCATATAGGCCAAGGCGGCTTCATAAGCAGCGCGGCGAATGGGATCGGGCGCTGAAGCAGGATCAGGCACGCGGCCTGTCACCGGCAGCACCTGTTCCGGGCTGGTGCCCCAGGTGATCTGCGGCGCGATCTCCGCCATGGCAATCACCAGATCGGAATCGAAGATGGCATCCGCATCACTCGGCAGGTTACGCCAATGCGCAAGCGCTGCATCCCAGGCCGCGCCTTTGGGTACGAAGCGCCGGCCAGCGAGCCATTGGTAAGTCACATCATCGGGGGCGACCATGCCCATCTTCGCACCCATTTCGATGGAAAGATTGCAAAGCGTCAGGCGCCCTTCGATGGAAAGTGCCCGCACCGCAGACCCCGCATATTCGACAGCATAACCCGTGCCCGCACCCGTGCCGAAACGGCCAATCGCATGCAGGATCATATCCTTCGGCGTGACACCTGCCGGTGCCGTGCCTTCAAAGCGAATGCGCATGCGCTTTGGTTTTTTCTGCGGCAGGGTTTGTGTCGCCAGCACATGGCGCAATTCCGATGCACCAATGCCAAAGGCCAAGGCGGCAAGCCCGCCATTGGTGCAGGTATGGCTATCGCCACACACCAACGTGGTGCCGGGCAGCACAATGCCAAGCTCTGGCCCCATCACATGCACAATGCCATTGCCATCCTGGCCAAGATCGAAAAGCCGCACACCGGTTTCAGCGGCGCGCTTGCGCAAGCCGGCAATCAGCTCGCCACCCTTGGGGAAGCTTTCCGCCGTGCGGCCCGGCGTTGTCGCGACCGCATGATCAGGGGTTGCGAAGACAAGCTCAGGATGCGGTACCGCATAGCCCGCTTCGCCCACTTCACGCAGCGCGCGCCCGCCCGAAAGGTCATGCAGCAGCACGCGGTCGCAATGCAGCAGTGACCAGCCGGAACCGAGCTCCGCAATCACATGCGGGTCCCAAATCTTGTCGAATAGCGTCGCGGCCATGTGCTTCCCCTGAATGCTTGACGGCGGCACCGCTGGCGCCGCACCGTCTGCCCCTATCACGCCGCGCCAAAGATGCGCGGTCAAGCGGGCGGAGGAATAAGATGGCGCGGATCACGCGGCGCGGGCTGGCAGGCTTGGGAATGGCTGCGCCTTTTCTGGCGCGGCAGGCCTGGGCGCAGGGCAGCTACCCGGATCGGCCCGTGCGCATGATTGTGCCCTATAGCGCGGGCGGTGTGGCGGATACCATTGCGCGCATCATTCAGCCGAAAGTGGCGGAACATCTCGGCCAATCCTTCATTATCGAAAACCGCACCGGCGCATCGGGTTCGATTGGCGCCATGGCCGTGGCGCAAAGCCCCGCTGATGGGCACACGTTTTTGTTTGAAGGCGCGACCTTCGCGACGCTGCCGCTGGTGAGCCGTAGCCTGCCGATAGATTACACCACTGCCTTCATTCCCGTCGTGCAGGTCACAACCCAGCCCTATATGCTGGGCGTGCGCGCGGGCTTTCCGGCGCGTGATTTGGCGGGGTTTGTCGCGGAAGCCAAGCGACGCCCTGGTGAGATCACCTATGGCACGCCGGGGGTCGCGCATATCGGCCATTTCATGGGCGAATTGCTGCAATTGATGGCCGGCATCAAGCTGGAACATATTCCCTATCGCGGCGGCGCCGATGTGGCGCGCGACTTGGCAGGTGGGCGGCTGGATGCGGGCCTGATTTCCTTTTCCAGCCTGAAACCCGCCGTGGAACGCGGCACGACATTGCTGGCGAGCACCGCGGCCGAAAGGCAGGCGAGTCTCCGCCAAATTTCCGTGATTGCCGAGACCTATCCCGGCTATGATCTGGTGTCCTGGACGGGATGTTTTGCCCCGGCCGGTACGCCGGAAGCGGTGCAGAATCGCTTTGTCGCGGCCATTCATCACGCGCTGAAGGACCCTGCCATTCAGGCGCGCTTGGAAGCAACCGGGGCGGATCCCGTAATCTCCTCCCCCGCGGCCTATCAGGCGGTGATTGCGAAGGACCGGGAAGTCGCACGGCGCATTGTTGCGGCGACCGGGCTTTCCATCGGCTGAGAGGCCCCTATCCCTGAAACCACTTTGAATGCCTGTTGTTGGAGTAGCCGATGAACCCCTTTCCTGATCTGCAATCCTTCAAGGTCAGTATCACCGATCACGTGGCCACCGTGATGATCGCGCGCCCGCCCGTGAATGCGCAAAACAGCGCCTTTCGCGATGAAATCACGCGCATCTTCGATACCTTCCACGAAATGCCGGAAGTGCGCGCGGTTGTGCTGACCGGCGAGGGACGGAATTTCTCGGCCGGGGCGGATTTGAAGGACAGGCCGGATGTAACACTGCAAGGCGCCTTCCCGCGCCATAACCGCCTGGTGCGCGCCGGCTTTGATTGCGTCATGGAATGCGGCAAGCCGGTGATTGCGGCGGTGAATGGCGCCGCGATCGGTGCGGGCTGCGTGCTCGCTTTGGTTTGCGACATTATCGTGGTCGCCGAAGACAGTTTCATGTCCATGACGGAAGTCGAGGTCGGCCTTGCCGGCGGCGTGCGCCATGTGCTGCGCCATTTCGGGCAATCCAATGCGCGGTTGATGCTCTATACCGCGCGGCGGTTTTACGGGCCGGATCTTTATCGCATGAATGTCGCCTCTGCCTGCGTGCCGCAGGATCAATTGCTGGCGACCGCACAGGGGATGGCCGCCGAGATCGCCTCCAAAGTGCCGCTTGCGGTGGAGGCAGCGAAGCGCGGCTTTACGCTCACGGAATATCTGCCGCTGTCTGAGGGCTATCGCTACGAACAGACGCAAACGGCAGCGCTGTCACGCACGGAAGATACGCGCGAAGCGCAGCGCGCTTTTGCGGAAAAACGCAAGCCGGTTTTCAAGGGGCGGTAGCCTTTCACGAAGGTTTGCGCGCAGCCTCATCCATCAGGATTTGCTGGCGGCGCGCTTCTTCCCGCGCAGCCTCAGCCGCGCGATTTTCGCGGAGCTTTTCCACCACGCGTTCCGCAGCGCGCGCATCGGCCAAAATCTGCCGCTGGCGATCGGTTTCCTGGCGCGCGCGTTCCTTTTCCGCCTCGGCCGCAGCGCGATCATCCAGCGCCTTCCGGATGAAGGCGCCAAGCTGCGGGTTCAGCCCTTCGGAGCTTTCCTGCCGCAGCACCTGTTCGGCGGCGTGAAGGGCTTGCTGCGCAGCAGCCTCGGCGGCCAGCCTTTCAGCCAAGGCGCGACGTTCCGCCTGGGCTTCCAGGCGGCGGAGCTTTTGCAGGGTCGCCAGCGGGTCCTTGGCCATGACGCTGTAGGTAAAGCGTAACGCCTGGCCTTCCAAGCCCCAAAACGCGTGACGGTATTCGACGCCATGCGCGGTTTCGGGCATGATGGTGCAGTATCAGGGAATACCGCATGACCCGCCATGTATTGCATGTGCGTCTTGCCCAGACGCTCTATCGCATCGAACGCCCTTGGGGCGATGTGCCCATGGGTGTAGGTGCGCCTTCCGATGTGGCCTGCGATGCGGATGGCAATGTCTATTGCCAGCTGCGGCAAGACCCCTATGCGGATGCGGCGGGCCCCGCCGTTGTGGTGCTTTCCCCCGATGGCAAGCGCATCGCCGCCTGGGGTGGTGATGAAGTGGCGGATGGGCATATGCTTTCCGTCCATCCCGATGGGCGCGTTTTTGTCGTGGATCGCGATGCGCAAGAAATCATCATCTTTGATCGCCACGGCAAAAGGCTTGGCGGGCTTGGCGAGCGGCATGGTCCCAATGAGCCCTTCAACGCACCTTGCGATGTCGCCTTTGGCCCTGATGGATCAATTTATGTCGCGGATGGTTATGGCGCGTCGCTGGTGCATCGTTTCAGCGCGGATGGCACGCCCATGGGCCATTGGGGGCGGCCTGGGTCTGGGCCTGGCGAATTTTCCACGCCGCATTCCGTGTGGGTGCTGCCCGATGGCCGCGTGACCGTGGCGGATCGGGAAAATAATCGCGTGCAGGTTTTTACCGGTGATGGCGAATGGCTCGCAGAATGGGGCGATCATCACAAGCCCATGTCGGTGCATGGTGGGCCGGGGGGCACGCTTTACGTCACGGATCAGGTGCCGCGACTTTCGCTGCTGGCGCAGGATGGCACGCTGCTTGGCCGCTGCCGCCCGGTGTTGAATGGCGCGCATGGCATGTGGCTTTCGCCGGATGGCAGCATATTCTTGTCGGAACAAAACCCGCCGCGCCTGACGCGGCTTGTGCCCGTGGCGGGCTGAGGGGGAAACCATGCTGGAACATGTCGGCGGCATTGACCATTGCGTTGTGCTGGTCAGGGATTTGGACAAGGCGGCCGAGACTTTTGCGCGCGCCGGCTTCACGGTGGCGCCGCGTGGTGTGCATTCGGCGCATATGGGCACTGGCAACAATTGCGTGATGCTGGAAAAGGACTACTTCGAAATCCTGGGCGTGCTGACACCCACCGAAGCCAATGCCAAATGGCGCGCCGTATTGGAAACCCGCGAAGGCATGACCGCGATTGCGATGCGCGCGCATGATGCCGAGAAAGGCGCGGCCGAGGTCGCAGCCCGCGGCATCCCAACCATGCCGGTGATGCGCTTTGGCCGGCCTGTTGATATGCCGGATGGCACGCGCACGGAAACCCGTTTCAATACCTTCCATCTGGTTGATCCGGTGGCACCTGGTTTGCGGATTTTTGCCTGCCAGCATTTGACACCAGGCGCCACCTGGGTGCCTGGGACCATGACTCATGCCAATACCGCCAAAGGCCTGACGGGGATTGAGGTTTTGGCCGCCGATCCCACTGCCGTTGCCGCTTCCATCGCCACATTGCTGGACAGCAAGCCTGAGGCGATGGGTGATGGCGTGCTGCGTGTGCCGACCAGTGCCGCGCCGATCATTGTGTTGAACCGTGCCGCGCTGGCGGCGCGTTACGGAGCGCTTGAGCTGTCAGGCTTGCCGGATGCCGGGCCAGTGACGCTCGGCATTACGGTGGCTGATTTTGCCGCCGCGCAAGCCTGCTTGACGAAAGCCGGCCTGCCCTTCAGCACCATTCCAGGTGGTGGCATTTCGGTCGCGCCAGCGGCAGCGCATGGCGTGATTTTGGCGTTCCGCGCAGCATAGGATTTTGCCGTGCCTTCCATGGGAACATTGCATCGTATTGTGCTGGTATTGTTGGTGGTCACGGCGTTGGTGCAACTGCTGCGCGTGCTTTTTTGAAAAGGGAATTTGCTGATGCGCGTTGGGGTGATTGGTTTAGGCAGCATGGGCATGGGCGCGGCGCTCAGCCTGCTACGCGCAGGCTTGCAGGTGACGGGCTGCGATCCCCGTGCTGCCGCGCGCGATGAATTCATCGCCGCCGGTGGCGCTGCGGTGGCGAAAGCGAGCGATTTGCCAGCGGGCATGGAAGCGCTGGTGGTGCTGGTGGTCAATGCCGCGCAGACCGAAGCTGCTGTCTTTGGCGCCGATGGTGCGGCGCCCCGCATGGCGAAAGGCGGTGTGATCATTTCCTCCGCCACCATGGCGCCGGATGCGGCGCGTGCTTTGGCGGAAAAGGCAGAAGCAGCGGGCTTGCTTTATCTTGACGCGCCGGTCTCAGGCGGCGCGGTCAAGGCGCGCGCGGGTGAAATGACGGTGATGGGTGCCGGCAGTGAAGCCGCCTTCGCCAAGGCCGCGCCAGTGCTTGATGGCATCGCCACCAAGGTCTGGCGCTTGGGTTCTGAAATCGGCATCGGCGCCACGGTGAAGGTTGTGCATCAATTGCTGGCCGGCGTGCATATCGCCGCAGCGGCCGAGGCAATGGCGCTTGGCATTCGCGCCGGTGCTGATCCGCAAGCGCTTTATGATGTGGTGACCAGTGCTGCGGGCAATTCCTGGATGTTTGAAAACCGCATGGCGCGAGTGCTGACCGGCGATGACGCACCGCGCAGCGCGGTGGAGATTTTCGTGAAGGATCTCGGCTTGGTGAATGACATGGCGCGCGGCCTGAATTTCCCGGTGCCCCTGGCCGCGCAAGCGCAGCAGCTTTTCACCGCCGCACGCGCCATGGGCCAGGGCGGTGCGGATGATGGTTTTGTCATTCGCGTCTGGCAGGCGATTACGGGAATTGATCTGCCGGGGGATGAGAAAAAGGGCTGAGGCGCGCCCTCACGCCGTCAGCACCGCCTCAACCGCCGCCGATACCGCGAAAAGATGCTGATCCGCGCCATGCGCGCCGGTCAGCATCAGCCCAACCGGCGCTTCACCTGGCGCATGGCAGGGCAGGCTGATCGAGCAGCGATCAAGGAAATTGCCAACACTCGTATTGCGCAGCAGCAGCATATTGATGCGGTTGTATTCCTTTTCCTCCTCAACTTCCGCGATGGCGGGCGGGATCAGCGGGCAGGTCGGGCAGATCAGTGCATCAAAGGGCGCAGTGCGTGGCGCAACACTTGCGATAATGCGCGCGCGCGCATTGACCAGATCAACATAATCAGCGGCTGACATGCCCTCTCCACGCCGGATGCGCTTCAGGATGCGCGGATCATAGCCATCCGCCTTTTCCGCAATCAGCCGGCGATGCCAGGCCAGGGCCTCACTCGCCGGGAAGCCTCCAGCGGCGGTGACTTGTGGAATTTCCGCCAGCTCCGGCAGGTCAATTTCGATAATGCGCGCACCAGCAAGCGAAAGCTTGCGCAGTGTTTTTTCGAATGCGGCGGCGACATGGCCATCCATGCCATCGGTCAAATAGGTGCCGCGCGGCAGGGCAAAAGTCAGGCTTTGCATCGCAGGCGGGGCAGGGGGCATGGGCGCTTCCTCGCCCGCCATGAAGCCATCAATCAGCGCGCAATCGGCAACGCTGCGCGCCAAGGGGCCGGCGGAATCAAGCGAGGGCGAAAGCGGCAAAATACCCGTAATCGGCACACGATTCGCCGTGGGCTTCCAGCCAACAACGCCGCAAAGTGCTGCGGGAATGCGGCAGGAACCACCCGTGTCGGTGCCGAGCCCGACAAAGCCCATGCCATCCGCAACGGCCACACCAGCACCAGAAGAAGACCCACCTGGCAAGCGGCCCGTTGCACGATCCCAGCGGCTTTTCGGCGTGCCGTAATGCGGGTTCACCCCCAAACCGGAAAAGGCGAATTCCACCATATTGGTGCGCCCAATCACCACAAATCCAGCGCGGCGCAGGCGCTGCACGGTTGGCGCATCCAGCTTCGCCGGCGCGCTGCCCCTCAGCACGACGGAACCGGAACGGGACGCTATGCCCGCTTCATCATACAAATCCTTCACGCTGATCGGAATGCCGGCATAGGCGCTTGGCGCACGGCCCGCCTTGCGGAGCGAATCCATCGCAGCGGCTGTCGCGCGCGCTGCCTCCGCATGCACTGTCATGAAGGCGCGGCTGCCCTCACCGGCGGGATCGGCAATGCGCGCCAGCGCTTCTTCAACCAGCGCGGCGGAGCTGGTGCGCCCGGCAGCAAGCGCGGCGGCGGCTTCAATCACGGTTTTCGGCATGGGCGGCATCCGGTGTTCAGAAGGGTTGTGGCGGAAATCATGACCGGAAGCGCGGCCAAGGCCAATCCCCACGCGGCCAGAATCCTTTTGCATTGACGGGTGCGCGCCCATCCGTTCAGGATCAGCCATTCACACCGAAGAACAGGGCGGCCCGGACCGCCCGGCTGGAGGAGACATCATGTCCTTATTCTCAAAACCCCGTTGCGGCGGCTTGCTCGGTGCCGTGGCTGCGGCTCTGCTTTCGCTCATGGCATTCGCGCCGGCTCAGCTTGCGGCGCAGGAATGGCGCGGCTGGAACATCCACGCTGCCGATTACCCGAATGGCCGCGGCATGGACCGCTTTGCGGAGCTGGTCGGCCAGCGCACCAATAACCGCATTCGCATGCGCACCTTCCATTCCGCGCAGCTTGGCCAGCAGGATGAGGCCATTCAGCAGATGCGCCTTGGCACGATTGATTTCGCCAATTTCAATCTCTCGCCGCTGAACAACCTGGCACCTTCCACCGCTATTCTGACTCTGCCCTTCCTGTTCCGCGATGTCGGCCATAGCCATCGCGTCGTGGATGGCGCGATTGGTGAGGATATCGCGCGCGATCTGGAAGCGATCGGCATCATCACGCTCGCCTGGTATGATGCGGGCGCGCGCAGCCTTTACACAACCCGCCCGGTGCGCACGCCCGCCGATGTGCGCGGCATGAAAATCCGTGTGCAGACTTCCGATCTTTGGATCGACATCATGCGCGCCATGGGTGCGAACCCGACACCGCTGCCCTTTGGTGAGGTCTTCACCAGCCTGCAATCCGGTGTGATTGATGGCGCGGAAAACAATTGGCCATCCTATGAAAGCACACGGCATTTCGAAGTGGCGAAATTCTACACCACCACGGAACATTCCAATGTGCCGGAAATCCTGGCCGTCAGCCGCCAGCGCTGGCAGCGCTTGAATGAGGCTGAACGTGCCATTCTGCGCGATGCCGCGCGTGAAAGCGCGGTACTGCAACGCCAGCTTTGGGCGGAGCGCGAAAAATCTTCACGCGATCGCGTGGTCGCTGGAGGTGCTACCGTGATTGAGGTTGCGGATCGCGGCCCCTGGCAGGCGCTGATGGAACCGGTTTATGCCAAATATGCTTCGGCCCCGCGCATGGCGGATCTGCTCAAGCGTATTCGTGAAACGCGGTGAGCTTGTATGAAACGCGGCGGCGCGGCGATTTGCCCGCGCCACTGGCGGTTTTTGCGCGCATCTTGGATGTGCTGGCCAGCGTGACCATTGCACTGGCCGGCACGGCTTTGGTCGCGCTGGTGGTGATGATGGGATGGCTGGTGTTTGGCCGCTATGTGCTGAATGACACGCCAACCTGGATCGAACGCGGTGCGACACTCGCCATTCTGTGCATCGCCATGCCGGTAGCTGCGGTGGGTGTGCGGGAACGCTTTCATCTTTCCGTGCTTGGTTTGCGCGAAGCCTTGCCGGGTGCGGCGCAGCGTTGGATTGCGGTGGGTTGTGATGCGCTGGTCGGTCTGTTCGGACTTGGCATGGCGATCTGGTCCTGGGAATTGGTGGAAATGGTACGGAATTTCCGCATTCCCTTGCTCGGCATCAGCCAGGGCTGGACCTATGCGCCCATGGTGTTGGGTGGCGCGCTGATGGCGCTGTTTGCGGTGGAGCAGGTGCTGCGCGATATCTTCGTGCCCGAAGCGCCGGAAAAACGCGGCCCCGCCGCGGCCTTTTTGGAATAGGCTGATGGAACCAGGGCTTTTTCTGATTTTTGCGGTTTTTGCCTTGGGTGTCATGGCCGGTGTGCCGGTTGCCTTCTGCCTTGGCATCGCGGCCGTTGTGGGCTTCATTTACGAAGGGTTGAACCCCGCCGTTGCCTTTCAGCAAATGGCGAGTGGCATGAGCATCTTCTCCCTGCTTGCCATCCCCTTTTTTATCTTCGCTGGCGAGATCATGCTGCATGGCGGCATTGCGCGGCGACTGGTGTCGCTGGCTTCCGCCTGTGTTGGTTGGATGCGCGGTGGCCTCGGCATGGTGGATGTTTCAACCTCCATGCTGTTTGGCGGGATTTCCGGTTCAGCAGTGGCGGATACCTCGGCCACCGGCACCATCCTGATCCCGGCGATGAAGGCCAAGGGCTATGGGGTGGATTACGCGGTATCGCTGACGGTGACCAGCAGCATCGCCGGTATTTTGATTCCGCCAAGCCATAATATGATTCTCTATTCGCTCGCGGCGGGTGGTGGCATTTCCGTGAGTGCGCTGTTTATCGCGGGTATCGTGCCTGGCATCACCATGTGCCTTTTTCTCGGCATTGCGGCTTATGTCATGGCGGTACGGCGCGGCTATCCTTCCGAGGGCTGGGCTGGCTTCCGGCATTTGTTCTGGACTTTTGTTGATGCGCTGCCGGGCCTGCTGACCGCGGTGATCATTCTGGGCGGCGTGCTGTCAGGCGTTTTCACCGTGACGGAAAGCGCGGCCTTTGGTGCGATCTGGGCGCTGGTGGTAACATTGCTGGTCTATCGCAACCTCTCCTGGCCGGATTTTTTGATTGCGGTGAAAGCCAGTGTGCGCACCACTTCGGTGGTGTTTCTGCTGGTCGGCACGGCAACCGCCTTTGCCTGGCTGCTTGCGATGTATCGCCTGCCGGAATTGCTGACGGATGGCATGCTCGCCATCAGCGCCAATCCCATCGTCATCCTGCTGCTCATCAATGTCTGTCTTCTGCTGCTGGGATGCGTGATGGATATGGCGGCGTTGATTCTGATAACCACGCCTATCTTTCTGCCGGTGGTCACTGCGATTGGCGTGGACCCGGTGCAATTCGGCATGGTGATGATGATGAACCTTGGCCTGGGGCTCACCACACCGCCGGTTGGCGCTGTATTGTTTGTCGGTTGCGCCATTGGGCGAATACCCATGGAACAAGTCATGCGTACCATCTGGCCCTTTTATGGCGCCATCCTGCTCGCGCTTATTCTCACCACCTATTGGCCGGCCATGTCACTGACGCTGCCGCGCCTGCTGCTTGGCTATGGAGGCTGATGGCATGACCGTGCCCGCAAAACCCGTGCTGCTGACCGGCGCATCCGGCGCGCTCGGCCGGCATCTCACGCAAAGCCTTGGTGCACTTGGCTGGGTGCTGCGCCTGACGGACATCGCACCCTTTCCTGATCCGCTGCCGTCATTCGCGCGGTTTGTGCAGGCGGATTTGAATGATGGTGTGGCGCTGCTCCGCCAGGCGGAAGGCTGCGGCGCCATTCTGCATTTTGGCGGCGTGAGTGTTGAGCGCCCGTTTGAGGAAATCCTCGGCCCCAATCTGCGCGGGCTGTATCATGTTTATGAAGCGGCGCGGCGCGAAGGCGCGCGGGTGATCTTTGCCAGTTCAAATCACACCATCGGCTTTCATGAACGCCCAGGCGGTAATGATGCGAAGCTTGATGCGGATTGTGCCTTCCGGCCTGATGGCTATTACGGCATTTCGAAAGTCTATGGCGAAATGATGGGGCGGATGTATTGGGACAAGCATGGGGTTGAGAATATCAACCTTCGCATCGGTTCCTGCCAGCCAAAGCCCTTGGATCGGCGCATGCTGTCCACCTGGTTGTCCTATCCTGATTTGACGCGATTGATTGAATGCTGTGTGCTGGCAGGGAAAGTTGGCCATGCGGTGATTTGGGGGCAATCCAATAACCCGACCGCCTATTGGGGCGAGGATCATCGCGCGCGCATTGGCTGGGTGCCGCAGGATAATGCCGAAGCCTGGCGGGCGGAGCTTGAAGGCATTACCGCCGATCCCGTTTCGGAACGCTATCAGGGTGGCGCCTATACCGCGATTGAGTATTCCCGCAGCACGCCATCGCCGCGGGATCACTTCACGCCGGAATGAAGCTGCAATGCGGTGATTGGCAGGCGCTGATCTGCACAGAACAGGGCGCGGCTTTTTCGCGCCTGCAATGGCGCGGGCGCGATATTCTGGTGCCAACCCCCGAAGGCGCGCGCCATCCCGGCGCTTATGGAGCCTTCTGGATGCTGCCCTGGGCCAATCGGCTTGATGGAGGCGGCATCGCCGGCCATGTCCTGCCGATCAATCGCGCGGCGGAAGATACAGCCATTCATGGGCTGGCGCGTGAGCTGCCTTGGGAGGTGATAAGCGCCACCCTGGATCACGCGGTACTGAAACAGCGCCTGGCCTTCGCGCCTTTCGACTACGCGGTACAGCTTGCGGTGACGCTTGATGCCGATGGTCTGCTCATGGAGATGGAATTGCGGCATGAAGGCGCCGCGCCCACGCCCTATGGCATGGGCTGGCATCCTTGGTTCAGTCGCCGTGCTGACACTTTGCTGCACCTAAACGCCATCCAGCGCGCGAACCATTCTGAGCGCGGGCTACCGGAAAGCCTCACACCTTGCGCTGGCATTGCGGCGAATGAGGCCGAGTTGATCGGCCTCGATAATTTCTTCGCCGGTTGGGATGGCGTGGCGCGCCTTGCTGCGCCCGCTGGCACCATCACAATCAAGGCTACGGGTGATTTCGCGTTGGGCGTTCAGGTCTATGCCCCGGCAGCGCAGCCGATCATCTGCGTGGAGCCCGTCAGCCACATGCCAGATGCGCCAAATCGCCCGGCGCTGGCCGCTGCGGCGCCCATGCGCGTATTGGCGCAGGGTCAATCCCTGCATGGCACCATCCGCCTTTCCGCCGCCTGATCTGGCCTTGCGGCGCGCCGCGTGGCAATAGCCTGCCGCAGTGCAGCGTAACCGGACCACACATCATGCCGCTTTCTGACCCCGCCGAGCGTAACCTGCTTCATCTGCGCGACATCCAATTGCGCGGCTATCAGCGCAAGGATGGGCTTTTCGATATCGAAGCCCATCTGGTGGATACCAAAAGCTACGGCTTCAACAATGAAGGCCGCGGCTGGATTGAACCCGGTGAGGCGTTGCATGGCATGTGGATCCGCATGACCATCAATGAGGATTTTGAGGTGCTGTCCTGCGAAGCCGCATCCGATTTCACACCCTATGATGTTTGCCCGGCTGCGGCACCCAATTTCGCGCGGCTCGCAGGTCTCAAGATCGGGCCTGGTTTTGTGCGCGCGGTGAATGAACGCGTCGGCGGCATTCATGGCTGCACGCATTTGCGTGAAGTGATTGGCCAGATGGGTACGGTTGCCTTCCAAACCCTCTACCCCGTGCGCCGCCAGCGTGAACTTGAACAGGCCGAAGCCCGCCGTGCCGCCGGTGAGGCAGTGGATGAAAAAAAGGTAAGGCCGGCGCTGATTGGCACCTGCATCGCCTATGCGCCGGATAGTCCGGTCGTGAAGCAGCGCTGGCCCTGGTATGAACCGGAAAAGGCTGAATAGCTTGCGCGGAAACCGCCACGGTTGACCGCATGGCGCCATCGCGCCAGCCTGCCCCTTCCAATCCAGAAGGAGCATAAGAATGTCCGACGATCAGGCGCTATTCGACAAGGGTTTGCCCATCCGCCGTGCGGTGCTGGGTCCGGAATATGTGGATTCGTCCATGGCGAAGGCCGATGAATTCATGATGTCCTTCCAGCGCGCCACCACCGCCTGGGCCTGGGGCTGGGCCTGGGGCGATCCCACGCTGGACCGCAAGACGCGTTCGTTGCTGAACCTTGCGATGCTGACCGCGCTTGGCAAAATCCCGGAAGTGAAGCTGCACGTGAAAGGCGCGCTCAATAACGGCATTACGGTTGATGAAATCAAGGCGACTTTGCTGCATGCCACTGCCTATTGTGGCATTCCTGCCGGGCTTGACGCCTTCAAGGCAGCGCATGAGGTGCTGATCGCCGAAGGCGCCTTGCCGGGGAAGAAGTGATGTCGGCTGCTTTGAAGCGCATCGCTTTCGCCGGCATCGGCAATATGGGTTGGCCCATGGCGGCCAATCTGGTGAAGGCCGGCTTTGAGGTTACGGTCTGTGATGTGGTGCCAGGCCGCGCCGCATCCTTCGCGACCGAGACCGGCGCGAAAGCCGCCGCGACCCCGGCGGAAGCCGCCAAGGGCGCTGATTGCGTGGTGATGATTGTGCCGACCAGCAAGCAGGTAGGCGAAGCGGTGGAAGCCATGCTGCCATCACTCAAGCCGGGGATGCTGGTGATTGACATGACATCCGGCCAACCAGGCCGCACGCGCGAAATCGCGGCGATGCTGGCGGGCCATGGTGTGGCGATGATTGATTGCCCTGTCTCGGGCGGCGTGCCGCGCGCCAAATCGGGCCAGCTGGCCATTATGGTCGGCGGTCCGGCGGCGGAGATTGACCGTGCGGAGCCCGTGCTGAAGGCCATGGGCACGTCCATCTATCGCTGCGGCGAGATTGGCGCCGGGCAGGCGATGAAGGCGCTGAACAATCTCGTTTCAGCCGGCGGCTATCTGATCGGCATTGAGGCGCTGCTGATCGGCCAACGCTTCGGGCTTGACCCGACAACCATGGTGGATGTGCTGAATGCCTCATCCGGCATGAACAATTCCACGCAAAAGAAGTTCAAGGAATATGTGCTTTCGCGTCGCTTCGATGCGGGATTTGGGCTTGATCTGATGGTGAAGGATCTGTCCATCGCCCTCGAAGTGGGGCGGGAGACAACAACGCCTGCGCCATTCTCGGCGCTCTGCCGCGAAATGTGGCTGGCGGCATCAACATCGCTTGGGCCGGGGGTTGATCACACGGCGCTTGCGAAAATGCTGGAACAAATGACCGGCACCGTGCTGGGGGGGAACAAGGAATCATGAATTGGGAAGCCTATGCCATCCGTTACGGGCGGCATGAACGCACGGCGCAGACGAATTTCCTGCTGCCCGTGCCTGACGCGCATGAAGCCATGCCACTTGATTACTTCATCTGGTTGCTGCGCGCGCCGGATGGGCGGGAAATTGTGGTGGATACCGGCTTTGATGAGGAAACCGCCGCCGCCCGCGGGCGCACCATCGCGCGCAATGTGCGCGATAGCCTGAAGGCCATGGGCACGGATGCCGCCCGGGTATCCGATGTGATCATCACGCATTTGCATTATGATCACGCGGGTTCACTTGGCATGTTCCCCGGCGCGAAATTCCATTTGCAGGAACGCGAAATGCATTTCGCAACCGGTCGGCACATGTGCGTGCATGCCATTCGCCTGCCCTTTGAAGCCGCGCATGTGGTTGCCATGGTGAAGGCGCTTTATGCCGATCGCGTCGTGTTTCATGATGGCGATGGCGAAGTCGCACCGGGCGTATCTGTCCATCGCGTTGGCGGGCATTCGGATGGGCTTCAGGTGGTGCGCGTGCAAACCGCGCGCGGGCCGGTGGTTCTGGCCTCCGACGCCATGCATTTCTACGCCAATGCGCTAAGCGGCAATCCCTTCCCAATCATTTTCGATCTGGGCGCCATGGCAGCCGGTTGGCGCGCGGCGAAGAAGCTCGCGGGTGGCGATGATAGCCGCGTGATTCCGGGGCATGACCCGGATGTGCGGCGGCGCTTTCCGGAAGTGGCGGGGCAGGGGGGCGAGGTTGTCGCGCTCCATCTGCCGCCGAAGGATTGAAGTAAAGGGGGCGCCTGAAAATCCCTCAGGCGCCCGCCCTTATCACTGTTCCATCTTCACGCCGGTGCGTTCCACAACACCCTTGAACTTCGCAAGCTCTGCCT
>JADCES010000283.1 GCA_020250005.1 Roseomonas sp. | reverse complement strand
TAACCACCAGGGCACGCGCGGCATCTTGCGGGCCGGTACGATAGGCTTGCAGGCGAAAACCATCGGCAGCGGTAAGGGAGATCAGGGGCATGGGCGTTTTCCTTCGAAAAGAGATGAGGCTATCCTGCGGGGATGGCTGAAATCGTCAACCTCAACCGCGCCCGAAAGGCCAAGGCACGCGACGCCGCCGAAGCGAAGGCCTCGGAAAACCGCGCCAGATATGGGCAAACCAAAGCTGAACGCGCTCGGCTTGCGGCGGAAAAGGCAAAGCTTCGCGCCGTGACGGACGGCGCGAAGAAGGAAGACTGAACGAAGGCTTCTTCAGCCTTTACGCACAATGCTGGTCCAGCCATGCGGGTCATTGCTGCGGCCATATTGCAGGCCGGTGATGGCATCATAAAGCCGGCGCGTGACATCGCCGATTTCACCACTATTGATCAGCACATCCTCGCCCTTATAGCCGAGCGTGCCGACAGGGGAGACAACCGCCGCCGTCCCCGTGCCCCACATTTCCTTGAGTGTGCCGTCACGGCCCGCGGCCATCACTTCCTCAATCGCGATCTGGCGTTCGGTAACCTTCAGCCCCCAATCGCGCATCAATTGCATGGTGCTCGCGCGTGTCACGCCATCCAGGATGGTGCCGGTCAGTGGCGGCGTGATCACCTCATCACCGATGCGGAGCATGATATTCATCGTGCCGACTTCATCGAGGTATTTGCGATTGACGCCATCCAGATAGAGCACCTGCGAATAACCAGCCTTCGCGGCATCGCGCTGGCCAGCCAGGCTCGCGGCGTAATTGCCGGCCGTCTTGGCTTCGCCAGTGCCGCCCTTCACGGCGCGGACATGCGTGTCGGATGCCAGGATTTTCACCGGCTTCACGCCTTCCTTGTAATAGGTGCCAACGGGCGAAAGGATCAGGAAGTAAAGGTAATTATGCGCCGGATGCACGCCCAGCATCACATCCGTCGCGATAATGGTCGGGCGCAGATAAAGCGCGGTGCCTGGCTTGCGCGGCACCCATTCATGTTCAAGCCCCACCAGCGCATCAAAGCTTTGGCGAATGATATCCACCGGCAATTCCGGCATGCACATGATCTGGCCAGAGCGATTGAAGCGTTCCGCATGGCGATCCGGGCGGAAAAGACGAATTTGGTCATCATCGCCGCGAAACGCCTTGAGCCCATCGAAAATCGCTTGGCCGTAATGCAAAACCGAGGTCGCGGGGTCGAGGCTGAGCGGCCCATAGGGCACGATGCGCGGCGAATGCCAGCCCTTCCCTTCCTGATAATCCATCAGGAACATGTGATCGGTCAGCACCTTGCCGAAGGAAAGCTCATCATCGGCGGGCTTCACCTTGGGGGTGGTGGTGCGGGTGATCGGAAAGGAAGCCATTGCTGCGTATCCTCGGGGTTTTGATTTCTTGCGTGAGATTAGCCTCGGACGCAAAAAAAGGTAAGTAGTCCTTACTTAGATTTTGCACTTTCATCGGCCATAAACCGTGCAAGGCCGGGTTCCAGCCCGGTTTGCGGCGCCTGCGCCACGCGGGCGGGCGCCTGCCCACCCCGGCAGGCCATCACCAGGGCGCAATCCAGGCTATCCAGCACCGGCACGGGCAGCAGGGCAGCGAGCCGGGGGGCGAGGCCCACCAGACCTGCCCCGCCCAGCACCACCACGCCCGCACCTGCGGCCACGGCCTGCCGCGCTTCCTCGGCGATCAGCGCCAGCGCCTTTTCCGGTTCGCGCGCAATCATATCGCCGGTCGGCGGGACGGACCGCACCTGCACGCGGTCCCGCCCATGGCCGCGAATGAGCGCGAATTCTTCCAGCATCGGCACCCAGGCGGCGCCGCCGGTCAGCAGCGCAACGCGCGGCGCCTGTTCCAGCGCAAGCGTGATGGAGGCTTCCGCCATGCCAATCACCGGGATGGGGAGCAATTCGCGCGCGGCTTCAATGGCGGGTTCGCCGAAACAGGCGATGATCGCGGCATCAAAACCTTGCGGGTTTTCCGCACCGATATGCTCCGCAAGGCCTGCCAAAACGGCATGGCCGGCAATGGCAACCGCCGCGCGGGTTGCGATGTAGCGCGCGCCGAAGGGGGCTGTGGCCGGCACCAGATCACAGGCAGGCAGGCCAAGCCGGGGCAGGGCTTCCCGCGCGCGGGCGGCGATCAGGGCGGTGATGGCGGGGTCGGTATTGCCGTTCAGAAGCAGGATGCGCATGGCGCGCTTCTGCCGCCTTGTCCCTGGCCCTGGCAAGGGTGGGGGCGGGCGGCTTTTTGCCTATTGCGCCTTGGCGCGCGGCGCCGCATGGTCGGGCAGTGCTGCCACCAAATTAGGCAGGGATGAATATCCCTGACCGCTGGCCTAAGGCCGGGGGGTGGCACGGGCTTTGCTGCCATCGAATGCTGATGACTGCTCGCGCTGCCCCCGTTGGGGCGCGCGCGGCGATGAAGTTCAGGCGGCAGTTTCCTCTGAGACTGTCCAAACGCGACGAAGGGAGAGTGACGCGATGCGATTGAAGAAATTCTTGATGACAGCCTGCCTGGTGGCGCTGCCTGTCCTTGGCGCGTCTGTCGCGCAGGCGCAGGGCACGCTGCGTATCGGCATGACGGCGGCGGATGTCCCGCTGACGCATGGCCAGCCCGACCAGGGCTTTGAGGGCAACCGTTTCACCGGTATTCCGCTGTATGACAGCCTGACCATGTGGGATCTGTCCTCGGCTGATCGGCCTTCCGTGGTCATCCCGGGTCTCGCGACCGAATGGGCCGTTGATGCCAATGACAGGACGCGCTGGGTATTTCGCCTGCGTCGCGGCGTGAAATTCCATGACGGGTCTGATTTCAACGCCGATGCCGTGGTGTGGAATGTGCGCAAGATCCTGGATCGCGAAGCGCCGCATTATGACCCGCGTCAGGTCGGCATTACCGCAACCCGCATGCCCACACTGCGCCGCGCGGAAAAGATTGACGATCACACCGTGGCCCTGTTCACGGCGGAACCGGACAGCCTGCTGCCGATCAACCTGACCAATCTGTTCATGGCAAGCCCGACGCAATGGGAAAGGCTGCGCGCCGCCAATCCCAGCGCGGAAGCGACCTGGAACGCTTTTGCGCGTGAGCCATCCGGCACCGGCCCCTTCCGCATGACGCGCTTTGTCCCGCGTGAACGTGCGGAATATGCGCGTTTCGATGGCTATTGGTCCGACAAGGCGAAGCTTGATCGCATTGTGGTTCTGCCGATCCCGGAAGCCAATGCGCGCACCGCCGCGCTGCTGTCCAACCAGGTGGATTGGATTGAAGCGCCAGCACCCGATGCCATTCCGCAGCTGCGCCAGCGTGGCATGGTGATCACCAGCAATGCGCAGCCGCATGTCTGGCCCTGGCAGCCTTGCTTCGCGGAAGGCTCGCCGCTGCGTGATGTGCGCGTGCGGCGCGCCATCAATCTTGGCATTGACCGTGAGGGGCTGCGCACCCTGCTGGGGGGCATGATGTCCATCCCCGTCGGCACCGTGCCGCGTGGCCATCCCTGGTTTGGCAATCCAAGCTTCAATATCCGCACCGACAAGGCCGAAGCGCGTCGCCTGCTCGCGGAAGCGGGCTATACGGCCCAGCGTCCCTTGACCTTGAAGGTGCAGATTTCGGCTTCCGGTTCGGGCCAGATGCAGCCGCTGCCGATGAATGAGTTCCTGCAACAGGACCTCAAGCAAATTGGCGTGAATGTCGAATTCGATGTCGTGGAATGGAACACCTTGTTCGCCAATTGGCGCCAGGGCTGCACCCATGCCTCGGCACGCGGGGCGCATGCCACCAATGTCTCCTTCGCGGCCATGGACCCCTTCTTTGCCATGGTGCGCTTCTGGGATTCGAAAATGGCGCCGCCGGTCTCCAACAATTGGGGCTTCTTCAATGATCCGCGCTTTGACGCGATGATCGCCGAAGCGCGCAACGCTTTCGAACCTGCCGCGCGTGACGCCGCACTCGCCCGCCTGCATGCCGCCGGTGTGGATGAGGCGCTGTTCATCTGGATTGCGCATGACGTGTCACCGCGTGCCATGAGCCCGCGCGTGCGTGGCTATGTGCAGCCGCAGAGCTGGTTTGTTGATCTGCGCCTGCCTTTCATCCAGTAACCCCTGATCGCCGGGCGGCAACGACCGCCCGGCGATTGCCGGAGAGACAATGTTCTTCTACCTGATCCGTCGCATTGCCTATGGCATCCCGATTGCACTCGCGGTCGGCTTTGTCTGCTTCATGCTGGTGCAGATCGCCCCCGGCGATCCCATCAATGCCATTGTGCCGCCGGATGCGCCCGGCGATGTGGTGGAACAGGTGCGGCGCGATTATGGGCTGGATAAGCCCTTACCCGTGCAATTCGGGCTTTGGCTGATGAAGGTGGTGCAGGGGGATTTGGGCCGGTCACTCGCTTCCGGGCGGCCGGTTTGGTCTGATCTTTCAAGTGCCATCGGCAATACGCTGATGCTGGCGGCGTCTGCGTCTTTGCTGGGCTTTATCCTGGGCTGTGTACTGGGTGGGCTTGCGGGCACTTTCCGCGGTTCCTGGCTGGATCGCGTGGCGGTGACGATTGCCGTTGGCGGCGTTTCCGTGCCGCATTACTGGCTTGGCATGGTGATGGTGGTGATCTTCTCCGTGCAATTGAATTGGCTGCCGGCCATGGGTGCGGGGCCAGGCGGGTCTTCCGATTGGGTCTGGGATTGGGAACACATCAAGCATCTGATCCTGCCAACCGTCACACTTTCCGTCATTCCCATGGGCATTGTGACGCGCACGGTGCGCGGCATTGTGGCCGAGATCATGAACCAGGAATTTGTCACCGCGTTGCGCGGCAAGGGGCTCACGCGCGGTGGTGTGTTTCTGCATGTGGTGAAAAATGCGGCGCCCACCGCGCTGGCAGTGATGGGCTTGCAGCTTGGCTATCTGATGGGTGGGTCCATTCTGGTGGAAACCGTGTTTTCCTGGCCGGGCACGGGGCTTTTGCTGAACAATGCCATCTTCCAGCGTGATTTGCCGGTGCTGCAAGGCACCATTCTGGTGCTGGCCATGTTCTTTGTCATTCTCAATCTTCTGGTGGATCTGATGCAGACCGCGCTTGATCCGCGCATCAAGCGGAATTGACGCCATGTCCAATAGCGCCACCACCCCCTCTGCGGCGGAAGCCGAACTTGCCGTTCAGGCGCGGCAGGCGCCGGAGCGTTCAACCGGCTATTGGGCCGGGGTATGGAAGCGTGTCCGGCGTGATCCGGTGACAATCTTCTGTGCCTCGGTGCTGCTGCTGATGCTGCTGGCGATTGTTTTCGCGCCATTGATCGCGCCGCATGATCCCTATCAGGGCAGCATGATCCGGCGGCTGCGCCCGATCGGCACACCGAATTACATCCTGGGCACGGATGAGCTTGGCCGCGATATGCTGACCCGCCTGCTTTATGGCGGGCGGCTTTCCTGGTTCATGGGTATCACACCTGTCGCGCTGGCTTTCGTGATCGGCACGGTGCTGGGCGTGCTGGCGGGCTACGCCGGCGGCAAGACCAATATGGCCATCATGCGCGTGACGGATGTCTTCTACGCCTTCCCATCCGTGCTGCTGGCGGTGGCGATTTCCGGCGCGCTTGGCGCGGGCATCATGAATGCCATTCTGGCACTGACGCTGGTGTTCATCCCGCCTATTATTCGCGTGGCGGAAACCGTCACCACAGGCGTGCGCAATCTGGATTTCGTGGATGCGGCGCGCGCTTCAGGTGCCAATGCCTTTACCATTGTGCGCGTGCATGTTCTGGGCAATGTGCTCGGGCCGATCTTTGTCTATGCGACATCGCTGATCAGCGTTTCGATGATTTTGGCCTCCGGCCTTTCCTTCCTTGGCCTTGGCACCAAGCCACCGGAACCCGAATGGGGCTTGATGCTGAATACGCTGCGCACCGCAATTTACGTGCAGCCTTGGATCGCCGTGCTGCCGGGGGCGTGCATTTTCGTGACCTCCATCTGCTTCAACCTGGTGAGTGATGGCCTCAGGCAGGCGATGGATGTGAAGGGCTGAAGCAAGCCCCTTCTGTGGCGGCTATTCGGTCAGGTTCGGCACCTTGCCGGGCCGGCCGAGCAGCCAGCCCTGCATGGCATCACAACCGGCTTTCTCCAGGGCACGGAGCTGTGCCAGCGTCTCCACGCTTTTCGCAACCACGATAGTGCCCAGCGCATGGGCAGTTTCCACCTGGCCGGTGGTGAGCGCCAGCGCCCGCCGCGCAGAGAGGTTTTCGCCATCTAGCCCGGCGCAAAGGCTCGGGTGCAGCTTCACCATGGGGAAGGGAATCGCGCGCAAGGCCAGGATGGTGCCGCGCGCCACGCCGAAATCATCCAGGGCGGCGACAACCCCAAGCCCGCGCAGCCCGGCCGCGAGGTTGGCCGCCGCATCATGCCAAAGGGAAACCGCATTGGCCGGCATTTCCACCGCGAGGCCACGCGGGTCCGTATCCGCGTCCTGCAGGGCGCGGCGCATCAGGGCAGTGCCATCGCCGCGCAAAAACGCCTCGGCGGTGATATTGACGGAGATATAGGGGGCGGAGCGCGGCCAGCGCGCCCTGATCCGGCAAGCCTCGGCAAAGACCCAGGCATCCAGCGCGGCCGCGAGCCCCGCCTGGGTAGCGGCATTCACCGTTTCCATGGCCAGGATCGGGCCGAGATCGGGGTGGACCCAGCGCAGCAGCGCCTCATAACCCACCGTTTCCAGTCCATTGGCGCTGCAGACCGGCTGCAGATCAAGCCTTAGCCCTGCACCGTCATTGGCAAGCGCCTCGGCTATGCCCTGGCGGAGTTCCGCCGGCGAATGGGCAAGCTCCAGCCCTGCCGCCGCCCTATCGCCATCAAAGCCGAAACCGTCACTCATGCCCGCGCCCTCAATCGCTTGAGGGCGGAGTAAACACCCAAACTGCTTACGGTCTGGTTACCGCTGCGGCGGGAAGTGACGGCGGGTCAGGCGAAGATTTCGCTGCCGGCGAAGAAATAGGCGATTTCGATGGCGGCGTTTTCCGGGCTGTCGGAGCCATGCACGGAATTGGCTTCGATGCTTTCAGCGAAAAGCTTGCGGATGGTGCCGGGGGCGGCATTGGCGGGGTTGGTGGCCCCCATCAATTCGCGATTGCGGGCCACGGCGCCTTCGCCTTCCAGCACCTGCACCACCACGGGGCCGGAGGTCATGAAGGACACCAGATCCTTGAAAAACGGGCGTTCGCGATGCACGCCATAAAAGGTTTCGGCCTGGGTCTCTGTCATGTGGATGCGCTTTTGCGCGACAATGCGCAGGCCCGCATCTTCGAACACCGCATTGATCTTGCCGGTGAGGTTCCGGCGCGTGGCGTCCGGCTTGATGATGCTGAAGGTGCGTTCGATGGCCATGGTGGCAAACCCCTGAATGTCTGAAAAACAAAGGGGGCGGATAGGCGGGATGGGCGGCTTGCGCAAGCCCTGCCTAGTGGTCCGATCGCCGCTGTCGGTTCCCGACAGCGGCGTGAATCGGCCCACCAAGTATACGGCTAGTGGTGCGCGGGGGCTTTTCGGGCAGGGGATAGGTCAGCATGAATCGCACCGCTAGCCTTCCCGGCGCGCGGCAATGAGGAATTCCTTATTCCCCTCAGGCCCCGTGATGGGGCTTTCGGTAATGCCGATCACCTGCCAGCCGGGAAGCGCCGCCCACCAATCGGCGATCATGGCGCAAATGGCGCGATGGAGCGCGGGGTCGCGCACCACGCCGCCCTTGCCGACCTGGCCGGGCCCCGCTTCGAATTGCGGCTTTATCAATGCCACCGCAAAGGCACCCGGCGCGCAGAGCGCGAGCGGTGCCGGCAGAATGGTTCTCAGCCCGATAAAGGACGCATCGCAAACGAGGGCGCCGATCGGTTCCGGGATGGTGGTGCTGTCCAAATAGCGGGCATTGGTCTTTTCCAGCACCATCACGCGCGGGTCTTGCCGCAGCTTCCAGGCCAATTGGCCATGGCCGACATCCACCGCATAGACCTTGGCCGCGCCGTGCTGCAGCAGCACATCGGTAAAGCCCCCGGTGGAGGCGCCAAGGTCAAGGCAAACCCGCCCTTCCGGTTTCAGGCCGAAATGGGTCAAGGCATGGGCAAGCTTAAGCCCCCCGCGGGATACCCAAGGGTGATCCTGACCGCGCACTTCAAGCGGCGCGCCATCAGCCAGCAGATCGCCTGCCTTTTCCACGCGCTTGCCATCGGTGAAGACCTTGCCTCCCAGGATCAGCGCCTGCGCCCGGGCGCGGCTTTCCGCAAGCCCAGTGGCAACCAGCAACAGGTCAGCGCGCTGTTTTGGTGGGCGGATCATGCCTTACGCATCCCTTGCGAATCATCCTGCACCAAATCATTAGCCTGTGGCGCGTTTGGCTGATACCATGCCGGGATTCTCAACTACGAAAGCCACGGGTCATGATCGAAAAACTCGCCAGTACCGACCTACCAAGCCCGCATTTGCGCCTGAAGCAATGCCGCCATGGCGTGATGCTTTATAACATTCGGGATCAGTATGTGGGCGGTTCATTGGATCGCTATGGCGAGTTTGCCGAGCTTGAAGCACAGCTTTTCTCCGGCCTCATCAAGCCTGGCATGCTGGTGGTGGAGGTTGGCGCCAATATCGGGGCGCATACTGTGCATCTGGCCAAGCTGGTCGGTGAAAATGGCGGCGTCGTCGCCATTGAACCGCAGCGTGTGATTTTTCAGATGCTCTGCGCCAATCTGGCACTGAACGGCATTGAGAATACGGATGCCAAATGCCTGGCTGTCGGCGCCACAGCGGGTGAGATCACGGTGCCGCGCGTGGATTATCGCGGTGACAATGATTTTGGCGGTATTGCACTCGGCAGCGATGATGGCGATGTGGTTGAAATGATCACCCTTGACAATCTGCTGCTGCCCGCCTGCCACATGATTAAGATTGACGTTGAGGGCATGGAAAAGCCTGTGCTGGATGGTGCGCGGCAGACAATTGCGCGCTTCCGACCCTATCTCTATGTCGAGGATGATCGGCTCGATAAGCACGCCGAGCTGATCGCCACCCTGTTCGACCTTGAATATCGTCTGTGGTGGCACCTTCCCTGGCTGTTCAATCCAGGGAATTTCGCGGGCAATAGCGAAAATATCTTCCCCAACATCACGTCCTTCAACCTGATCTGTTTGCCGCGCGAATCAGCGCCCGATGAGATTGAGGGCGGGGTGGAGGTCAAGAGCGTGACCGATCCGCATCCCCTTGCGCGCTGACGCGCGTGAAGGCCGCCCCCCATTAGTGTTATGGGGGACGTCGCCATATCCTTATTCGACGCCAAGCAATTCAACCTCAAAAATCAGCGTCGCATTGGGCGGAATGACACCACCCGCGCCGCGCGCGCCATAGCCAAGCTCAGGCGGGATAATCAGCGTGCGCTGCCCGCCCACCTTCATCCCCGCAAAACCCTGATCCCAGCCGCCAATGACATGGCCGGCGCCAAGCAGGAAGGAAAAGGGCTCGGCGCGGTCGCGCGAAGAGTCAAATTTACGCCCCTTGTTCTCGGGGGCTGCGCCATCAAACAGCCAGCCCGTGTAATGCACCGTGATGTGCTGGCCTGGTGTGGCTTCGGCCCCGGTGCCGAGTTTCGTGTCAATCATGGTTTTCTCCTGTTTTTCGTCTCGCAAAAAGCAAGGCCCGGAAGCCGAAGCCTCCGGGCCTGAACCTTCCTGCCGAAAGGCCGCTTATTCGGCCGCCTGTTCCAGCTTTTCCAAAACCCGCGGCGGCGACATGGGCAGCGCATAGAAGCGCTTGCCCG
>JADCES010000282.1 GCA_020250005.1 Roseomonas sp. | reverse complement strand
GCTCTGGCTGCCGGGCTTCTTTTCCATCCCGCCCGGGGATCGCGATGAAAGCCGCTTCGCCCAGGCCAGCCGGCAGATGGTGGAAACCGGCGATTATGTTCGGATCAAGCTGGGTGAGGTTGAACGCAACAAGAAACCCGTTGGCATCCATTGGGCGCAGGCCGCGACCGTGCATACGCTGGAAGCTGTGGGCATTCCGGCGCGCGGTGCCATTTGGGCCTATCGGCTGCCATCGCTGATCGGCGCGCTGCTCGCGGTACTGGCCACCTGCTATCTGGGCCGTGCCTTGGTCGGGCGGCGTGCGGCGTTTCTGGCGGCGGCCATGCTCGCCCCCTGCATGGTTCTGGTGGTGGAAACCCATATCGCCAAGACTGATGCGGCGCTGTTGGCGAGTATCACGGCGGCGATGCTGCTGATGGGGCGCGCCTATCTGGCGCCGGCGCAATTCACCACGAAACAAGCCTTGGGTTTTTGGCTGGCGCTTGGCGCTGGTGTGCTGCTCAAGGGCCCCATCGCGCCGATGGTGCCCTTGCTGGCCGGCATCACTTTGCTGGTCATGGACCGCCGCGCGCCCTGGTTTGGCGCGCTCCGCCCGCTTTGGGGCGTGCCGCTGATGATTGCCTGCGCCGCGCCGTGGTTCATCGCCATTGGTATCGCAACCGAAGGCCGCTTTTTCACCGAAGCCATTGGCGATGACATGCTGAGCAAGGTGGGATCGGGCGAGGAAAGCCATTGGGGTCCGCCTGGTTTTTACACTTTCCTATTCGGCATTACGGCTTTTCCTTCCGCCTGGATCGTGCTGCGCGCCTTGCCGGCGGCCTGGGCGGATCGGCTGAAGCCGCAAACGCGCTTCCTGCTGGGTTGGGCAGTGCCGGTTTGGCTGCTGTTTGAAGCGGTGGCCACGAAACTTCCCCATTACGCGCTGCCGGCCTATCCCGCGCTGATGCTGCTGGCGGCTTCCTGGGCGCTGGATCCGTTGCACCGGACCACGCCGCGCTGGCTGGCGGCCATTAGCTGGCTGGCGCTAGGCGGAGTGGCGCTTGGTCTGCCCATCGCCGCCATCGCAGCAGCGTTTTATGCGGAAAGGCGCGTGGATATCTTCGGCCTGATTGGGCTCGGCTTTGGTGTTGCGCTGATCCTGCTGCTGTGGCGCACGGCGCGCGCGGGGCATTGGCCACGCGCTGCCCTGCTTGGCGCGGTGTTGAGCGTACCGGTTTATGCCGCCGTACTGGAAGGCGTCATTCCACGCCTGCAGTCGGTTTGGGTTTCGCCGCGTCTGGCCGCCGAGGTGCGCGCCATTGCCCCCGGCTTGCGTGATCGGGATTTTGGTGTGGTTGGCTATCATGAACCCTCCCTACAATTTGCACTTGGTGGCGGTATTGCGCTGCTGCGTGACGGTGCGGCGGCGGCAGAGTTTTTGGCGGAAAAGCCTGGGCGCGTGGTGGCGGTTTCGCATCGGCAGGAAGCGGCGTTTCGCGCGGCGGCAGCGGAACGCGGTATCAGGCCGCGCGATGCCGGTTCTGTCACGGGGCTCAATTACGTGCGCGGGCGCTGGCTCACGCTGCTGATCTTCAAGGTGGATTGAATGTTCGAATGGGTGGCGCGCCAGGTCGCGGAAACCGGGCTGATGGGCGTGTTTGTGCTAATGGTGGCGGAAAACATCTTTCCGCCCATCCCATCCGAAATCATTATGGCCGCATCGGGCTTCGCCGCCGCGCGGGGCGAGATTTCACTGATCGGTACCATTATCGTCGCCGTGCTGGGCACGGTTGTTGGCAATGCCTTTTGGTATGAAATCGGCCGCTGGTTCGGGATGGACCGCATCCGCCCGCTGGTCGCGCGCTACGGCAAATGGTTCGCCTTTGAAACCGAAGACATGGACCGTGCGGAACATACGCTCAAGCGCTGGGGACCCTTCGCGCTTTGTTTTGGGCGCATGCTGCCTGGCATCCGCACCATCATTTCCATCCCCGCCGGCATGGTGCTGATTCCGCGCCCGGTATTTTATGTCTGGACCGCGATTGGTTCAGCGATTTGGCTGAGCTTCCTCGCCATCGCCGGCTATTGGCTGGAAGACCATTATGATCGCGTGCAGCATTGGGTGGAACCGCTGGCCTGGGTGGTGGTGGGCGGTTCCATCGCGGCCTATGCGCTGCATCTGGTCTATGCATTTCGCCGCGCGCGGCGCCGGCGGGATCAGGCGTAACGCGCCAGCGCCTGCTCCAGCGACGCGAAAGCATTGGCCAAAGCGGCATTCATCGCCGCCGCCGCCTGATCCGGGCGCGGCGCGTTGTTCGGAAGCGCAGCGCTGCCGGTGCTGAGCATCTGCCCCAATACACGGGGCGAGGTTTCGCGTTCTGAAATCAGTACGAAATTCAATTCCGCTTCCGCCTGACCCCGGGCGCGATTGGCAAGCAGCCGCGTCAATTCACCTTCCAGCACCAGATCAGGATTGGCGCGGCTGCCAGGTGAGAGCACGGCGGCGAAAAGCCGCGCATCCATCAGCCAACGGCGCAGCGCCTGTTCCGCAGCCTCGGCAGGTGGGGCGATCCATTCAGCGTAAAAATCAATCTCCTCGGTCCCATCGGGGCGAATGCTGCGGAGCCCGCGCACATCAAGCGCGGGCGGCGCGCGCAGTGTGCGCAGCAGCAATGTCCGCCGGCCACGGCCGCGCCAGCCCTCACCCTGCCGGCGTGGCTCCAGCGCATAGCGCAGCACTTCCTGATAAGGCCGATCCGGCAGGACAGAGCAGGCGGAAGCGAATAACGGTGCGGCCAGCAGCAGGGCGCGGCGATGCAAGGGCTTCATGTCAGCGGCGTTCCCGATTGGGCGGCGGCGGTGGCGCGCCGAGCAGGGTTTGCGATGGGTTGCGCCGCAGCGCTTCCGTGGTGTCACGCAGATTGGCGACTGAGGATCGCAAATCACGCATGAGTGGTGAGAGATCGGCTTGCAGATCGGCGGTGGTGCCGCGCGCGGTGCGGAGTGTTTGTTCAAGCGCCGTGACAGCGGCGGGGATGCGCACCAATGCATCGCGCACTTCTCGGCTTGACATCAATTCCTGTGTGCTGCGCCCGGCCTCACCCAAATGGTGCATCGCATCGCGCAACTCGGCCGCGGTATCTTCAAAGCGCGCCTTGCGGATTTCGGCGCGGAGCTCGGTCAGCGTCTCACTGGCTTCACGCAGCGCAATGGCGACTTCCCCATCATTCACCTGGCGGCGCAAATCAGCCATGAGGCCGGCGGCGTTATTGACCAGAGATTCGATATCGAGCGCTTCCAGCCGGCGCAAAATCTGCTCTGCCGCGCTGGTGACTTGCGTGATGGTGGAAGGCACGGCGGGGACATGATCATAGCGCGGCTTCCAGGGCACTTGGATGGGTGGGTAGCGTCTTGGATCCAGAATATCAATTTCCAGATAGGTAACGCCAGTGATCCCCTGGGAAGCAATGCGCGCGCGCAAGCCGGCCGCGATCATATCCTCGAGCGAGGCGATGCGGGCTACGCGTGTCCTCTCCACCGCAAAGCGTATCACCACCAATTGCATCGCGGCGCGATTGGCGCGCGCTTCGGGCACATCATAGACAGCCGCTGCCAGTGAGATTTCCGTCACGCGCCCAATCTGCACGCCACGAAAGCGCACCGATGCCCCAACATCGAGACCGACGATGGATTCACCGACATAGGTCTCAAAATAATCTGATTTGGTGCCAAATTGTCCGGCCGTCAGGTAAAGAATGAATCCAACCGCAAGCGCAATGGCAGAAAGCGCCAGCATCCCGATACGGAGGAAAAGCGTATTGGGCGGTTTCGCCATATCAGGCAGCCTCCCGCCGGAAGAAGGATCGCACGGTGGGGTGCGTGCCGGTGTCGCGCAAATCGCGCGGCTTGCCCATGGCGATCATGCCGCGCGCTTCCTTGTCCAGCATGATGCAGCGATCCCCAATGGCCAGAATGGATTGCAATTCATGCGTTACCACCACAAAAGTCGTCCCGGTGCTGCGCGCAATATCCAGGATCAGCTTGTCCAACCCCGCTGAGGTGATGGGGTCAAGCCCGGCGGAGGGCTCATCCAAAATCAGCAAGGGCGGATCAAGCGCCATGGCGCGCGCAATGCCAGCGCGCTTGGCCATGCCGCCCGAAATCTCAGCCGGCAAAAGCCCCGCCGCATCGCCAAGCCCAACCAGACCAAGCTTGGCACGCGCCAAAGCCTCTCGCGCGGGGCGCGGCAAATCAGTGTGTTCTTCCAAGGGCAATTCCACATTCTCGGACAGCGTCATATTGCCGAAAAGCGCGCCGGATTGCCACATCACGCCAATTCTTTGCAGCAATGCAATACGCCCTTCCGCATCCGCTTCCGCCAGATCAACGCCAAGGATTTCAGCGCGACCGGCAGCGATGGGTACAATGCCGATCAGGGCCTTCAGCAAGGTGGATTTGCCGCAGCCGGAACCACCCAGGATGATGAAGACCTCACCGCGCTTCACTTCAAAGGACACATCCTTGAAAATGGTACGCGGGCCGAAGCTGACGGCCAGGTTCTCCACGCGAATGACGGTTTCGTCGTTCATATGCCAAGCCTGAAGAAAAGAATGGCGAAAACGCCATCCATGGCCACAATGGCGACAATGCCGCCCACCACGGCCGCGGTTGCGGCATCCCCCACCGCGCGCGGGCCGAAGCCGGCGGAAAGCCCGGCGCGGCAGCCAATGGCCGCGATCACCAGGCCAAAGCAGCAGGATTTGAACAGGCCGCCCATCAGATCCCCAAGGGCCAGCCATTGCTGCAATTGGTTGGAAACCGCGCTCCAGGGGAAGCCCAGGCTCTGCATCACTACCGTCATGCCGGTCAGCCCGGCCAGATTCATCACCAGTGTCAGCACCGGCATCACCAATATTCCTGCCAGAATACGCGGCAGGACCAGCATCACCATGGGATCAATGCCCATGATGCGGAGCGCATTCACTTCCTCATTCACTGTCATGGTGCCGAGTTCTGCGGCGAAGGCCGAACCTGTACGCCCGGCCAGCACCACGCCCGCCAGCAGCGGCCCCAATTCGCGCAGCAGCGAAATGCCAACCAGATTGGGCACGAAAATCTCGGCGCCAAAACGCTTGAGCGGGATGGAGGATTGATAGGCCAGAATCAGCCCGATCAGAAAACCGAGCAGCAGCGTCAGCGGAAAGGCGCGCAGCCCGATCTCATCCAAATGGCGCAGGAATTCCGCGCCGCGGAACATGCGTGGGCGAAAGATCACGCGAAAGGCCGCAACCAACGCCTCCCCAGCGAAGGCAACGCCGGAAAGGGCGGTCTGGATGCCGCCATAAACCGTACCGCCGAAGGCCGTGATGGGCGCGAAGTCGCGTGGCGCTTCGGCGGGGATTGGCGCCGCTTTCAACGCGGTGCGGTTGCGTTCCAGTACCGCCAGCACATCAGGCGCCGCGCCCAGTACCGGCACATCATCCCCCGCGCGCAGCACTAAAATGGCGCCGGCGCTATCGAGCAACTCTACCCCGGAAAGATCAATCGCCTGGGGCTTTTCCGCCAAGGCGCGCGTCATGGCGGGCCAAAGCGCTGCCGCACCGGCGGCATCCAGCCTGCCGGTCAGCAGCAGCGTTCGACCTTCCGGCGTGGGGCGCAATGTCAGGGCGGCTTGGCTCATGTCTTCGGCTACCAAGCGCAGCTTTGCGAGGTTTCCGCAAGCGCATCAAGGCCCTTGCGCTCAGCGCCAGAGCGCATGGATCAGCACCGCGGCAGCGACCGAGACATTCAGGCTTTCCACCGCGCCGGAGCCGGGTAGCGTAACGCGCGCCGCTGAGGCGGCGATGCTTTCGCGCGTGAGGCCCTTTTCCTCATTGCCCAGCACCAGGGCAAAGGGGCGCCCGCGCGGCAGGGCTTCCGGCGGCTCACCATCCCGCGCCACGGCGGCAAGGCTCAGCATCTGTAGCGCGAGCGCGCGCAGCAAGGCGGGCAGATCAGGTGCCTGAAACACGGTCAGCGCCTCCAGCCCGCCCTCGGCGGTGCGGAGCGCGGCGTCCGAAAGCCGCGCCTGGCGTTCATCGCCCGAAATCACCAGCGCCTTGCAGCCGAAAAACGCGGCGGAGCGTGCGATGGCGCCGAGATTATGCGGATTGCCGATGCCATCCAGAATAGGCAGCACGGGTGCGGCCCAAAGAATCGGCGGCAGGTTGGATACGTCCAACAAGGTCACACCGCGCGGGCGCGCAACCGCCACCATGCCGCCATGATGCGTGGTGCCAGCGATGCGCTGCAATTCCTCGGGCGGGACTTCACGATAAGGCAGGCGGCGCTTGGCCAAAGCCGCGCAATAAGCACCCGCTTCCTGTCGACGCATCGGCGTATAGAAAAACCGCAGCACATCGGCTGGCCGATGCGCGAAAAGTGCGGCCACGGCAGCGGGGCCGCAATGCCTGTCCGGTTCCTGGGCTTTGCTCACGGCGTTGCGAGTGCCTTGATTTTTTCGATCACGGCATCGGGGATTTCCAACCCATCGGCAGCGGCACGCGTGCTTTGCGCATCCCGCTTGGCGCCGGGCAGGCGCACGCCTTCGTCGGCCAGCATGGCGCTGACCAGGGTTTCAATGCGCGCGCCAAAACCATCCGCACCCGCAAGCGCACCAGGATCTATCACCAGCAGCGCCTGACCCAAGCGCGGGCGATTGCCTTCATCCTGGAAGAAGCTATCGGCTTCAAAGCCGAAAGCGGCACCCGTCAGCGCCACGCAAAGCAATTCGACAATCAACGCCAGCAAGGCGCCCTTGGTGCCGCCCATGGCAAGCATGGCGCCCGACAGCGCGGCCTTGGCATCGGTGGTGGGGCGGCCTTCGGCATCCAAAGCCCAGCCTTCGGGGATGGGGCGGCCTTCCTTGGCGGCGACCATGATCTTGCCGCGCGCCACTTCCGACAGCGCCATATCAATCACCAGCGGTGGCGTAGCTTGGCGCGGAAAGGCAGCGGCAATGGGGTTGGTGCCCATCAGCGGCCGGCGCCCGCCCGGCACCGGCATGGCGGCGGGAGAATTGGTGAAGGCCAGCGCTACCAGCCCCTTTTCGGCCAGGCGCCGCACCGGCAAGCCCATGGCGCCGGAATGGTGGCTATTAGTGATGCCGACAAAGGCAATGCCATGCCCGCGCGCGCGCCACGCGGCTTCCTGTTCTGCCAAGGCAAGCGCGGGGTAAGCCAGCCCGTGCCTCGCATCAATCAGCGCAGCACCGCCGCGTTCATTGATGATGCGCGGTGTCGCCTTCCCATCCGCGCGACCATTGCGCAGAAACGCCGCATATTGCGCCACGCGCGACAGGCCATGTCCCGCCTGCCCAGCGGCCTCGGCGGCAACCAGGGCAGCGGCGGTGCGTTTGGCCATCTCAGGCGCGGCGCCCGAGGCAGCGAGCGCCGCGGTGACAAGTTGTTCAGCCTCAATCAGGGAAAGTCGCATCAATCCGCCTTCAATTTCGCTTCCTGCACCAGCCTGGCCCAGCGGTCAGTCTCGGCGCTGATATAGGCCGCACTGCGCGCCCTGTCCCAGGCTTCCACCGTAAAACCGCCGTCGCGGGCACGGCGAGACACTTCGGGGTCGCGGATGGCGGCCAGGGTATCGGCTTCAAGCTTGGCCAGGATGGGCGCGGGCACCGCCGCATTGGTCATCATCGCGGTCCAATTGGTCATTTCAAGTTCGGGTGAGCCCGCTTCGCGCACGGTGGGCACATCCGGCACCAGCGGATGGCGCGCGGCGGAGGTGATGGCAAGCGGGCGCAGCCGTCCGCCTTGGATTTGCGCAATGCATTCCGGCAGGTTGGAAACCATGAAATCAAGATTGCCCGCTGCCAGATCGGTCACCGAAGGCGCACCGCCGCGATAGGGCACGTGGGTGATGCGGTCCCCCGCACCAGAAACCCGCCGCACCAATTCCAGGCCCAGATGCGGCGGCGATCCATTGCCCGATGACCCGGCATTCAAATTACGCTCCCGCGCTTGGGTCAGCAGATCAGCCAGGCTGCGCGCTGGGTTGCGTTCCGCATTCACCACCACGACAAGCGGCAGCGACCCAAGCACGGAGATCGCCGTAAAATCCTGGCGAAAATTGAAAGGTGCATTCGGAAACAGCGACGCATTCACCGTATGCGTCATGGTGATGGCAAGCAGCGTATAGCCATCGGCCGGGCTTTTTGCCGCCGCATCGGCGCCGATCAACGCATTGCCGCCGGCGCGGTTTTCGATGATCACGGGCCGGCCCCAAATCTCCGAAAGCTTCTGGCCCACCAGCCGCGCCATGATGTCGGTCAGCCCACCCGGCGGAAAAGGCACGATGTAGCGCACGGCACGATCAGGGAAGGCGCCTTGGGCCTGCGCGCGCCCGATCAGGGCAGCAGCGGGCAGGGCAGCGAGCATATGGCGGCGGGTTGGGCGCATCGGGTCTCCTCCTGTGGCTTGGGCCGGCTTTCCGGCTCTTGCGGGCAAGCGTAGCCCAGGGCGCGGCGCTGCCCTATAGGTTTTTCATCTGAGGCCTGTTTCCGGGGAGCGCCGCATGACACCTGTCGAGAAAATCCGCGAATGGCATGAAGAACTCACCGCCTGGCGGCGGGATTTCCACGCCCATCCTGAATTGGGGTTTGAGGAAGTGCGGACCAGCGCGCTGGTGGCCGAACGCCTCGCCTCCTGGGGGATTGAGGTGCATCGCGGCATTGGCAAGACCGGCGTGGTGGGCGTGCTGCGGAACGGCAATGGGCAGGGCCGGCTTGGGCTGCGTGCCGATATGGATGCGCTGCCCATGCCGGAAGCCAATGGCTTCGCACATAAATCCGGCATTGAGGGCAAGATGCATGGCTGCGGGCATGATGGGCATACCACCATGCTGCTCGCGACCGCGCGCTATCTGGCCGAGACGCGCAATTTCGATGGCACGGTGCATTTTATTTTCCAGCCGGCGGAAGAAGGCCGCGGTGGTGCGCAGGCCATGCTGGCCGATGGGCTGTTTGATCGCTTCCCCTGCGATACGGTTTATGGGCTCCATAACCGCCCCGGCCTACCGGTGGGGCAATTCGCCATCCGTCCCGGCCCGATCATGGCCGGCGCGATATTTTTCGACATCCTGATCCAGGGTAAGGGCGGCCATGGCGCGCGGCCGGAACAGACGATTGATCCCGTGGTGGTGGGCGCGCAGATCGTCAGTGCCTTGCAAAGCGTGGTCGCGCGCAATGTGCCGGCCTTGGATAGCGCAGTGCTGAGCGTGACCGGCTTCAATGCCGGGCAAGCTTATAACGTGATCCCGGATCAGGTGACACTCAAGGGCACCGTGCGCGCCTTCAAGGTGGAGATGATGCGCCTGGTGGAAGACCGCATGCGCGCCGTGGTGCAGGGCACGGCAGCGGCCTTTGGCGCTACTGCCGAGATCACCTTCCAGGAAATCGCCGCCCCCACCATCAATTCGCCGGAAGAAGCGACCGCACTTGCGGACGCGGCGGCGTCATTGGTCGGTGAAGCGGCGGTCGAGCGTAACCGCACGCCCGTGATGGGGAGTGAGGATTTCGCCTATATGCTGCTGCAACGCCCGGGCGCCTATATCCATGTCGGCAATGGCACGGGCGATGCCGGTGGCTGCGATGTGCATAACCCGCATTATGACTTCAACGATGAGGCCATTCCCTATGGCGGCGGCGTGATGGCAGCGCTAGTGGAACAGAAGCTGCCGCGTGTGAAGTGAGCGGGCACGGCGCATGACCAGCTTGAATCAGACTGTGGATACCTTGCTGCGCCGCGCGCTGGCCAAGACGGAGCCGCTTTCCCGGCAGGAGCTTGAAGGCATTTTGCATCTGATGGGCAAATGGCGCCATCAGATGATTTCCAACACGATCATGGCACGCGATGGCCTTGTCGTGCAGGGCGGACCCTTCGCCGCCATGCAGCTCCCCCCCTACAGCGCTGAGGGCTGCCGCGCACCAAAGTTGCTGGGCTGTTACGAAGAAGTGCTGCACCCGCATCTGGAGAAGTTCATCGCACGCGGTTTTGATGCGGTTCTGAATATCGGCTGCGCGGAAGGCTATTACGCCATCGGCCTCGCACGACGCATGCAAAACACGAAAATCTTCGCCCATGACCTGAATGAGGGTGCGCAAGAGACTTGCCGTGCCATGGCGAAACTCAATGGCGTTGCCGACCGCATCACCATTGACGGGCTATTCTCCGGCGGGGACTTCGAACGGTTCGCAGCCCTCGATACGCTTGTCATGGTAGACATCGAAGGCGCCGAAGAGGCGTTACTCGATCCGGAAGCATTCCACGCCTTGCGGCAGATGACTATCGTCGTCGAATGCCATGGCGGTCCAAAGCGCGGCACAACAGAAACCCTTACCTCGCGCTTCCAGCCGACGCACCACGTAACCCGATTGGATCAGACCTACAGCCAACCGACACTATCGCCATGGATGCGGGACCTTGGCCACATGGATCAGCTTTTGGCGATATGGGAATGGCGCGGAGAGCCAACACCCTGGCTGGTCATGGAACCGCTGTAGCTTTGATGAGGCGCCGATTAGTGGACCAGCGCCACACCCATCCCATGCTGGAAAATCGCCGCCGCGCCAAGCGCGTAATCCGGTGCCGCACCAATCTGCGTGCCGTCTGCCGCGTGGATCGCAATGGCGCGCTGATTATTCACCACCACCGGGCGCATATAGGCGATCCGATTGGTGCCATAGCGCGCCCAATCCAGCGGTGAGAGCTGGCGCAAATCCTCGGCCGTCAGGATGATTTCCTGTTCGGCTTCGGTTTCATTGTCGAATTCTTCCTGGTCACTCATGGTCTTGTCCTTTGCGCGCCCTTCATGGCTCGCGCTGAAATGCCGTCCTGGAATAGGCCCGGCGGGGTGGGGCGTTCAGCCCCGTTCGGGGCGCCCTTCCACGATGGTGGCGGCGCCATTGGTTTTGGTATCAATGCGGATGGTCTTGACCCGCACTTCCGGCAGCGGCCGCTTCAATTCCACATGCAGCAGGCCGTTATCCAACCACGCCCCTTCGACATCTATGCCTTCCGCCAGCACAAAGGCGCGCTGGAATTGGCGGGCGGCGATGCCGCGATGCAGGAAAATCCGGCCTTCCGAATCATCCTTCTGCCGACCGCGGATGACTAGCTGATTGTCTTCCTGCGTGATCTGCAAATCATCCATCGAAAACCCGGCCACCGCCAGCGTAATGCGCAGCCGGTTATCGCCGATCTGTTCGATGTTATAGGGAGGATAGCCATCGGCATTCTTGCCCACACGATCGAGCATCTGTTCCAGATGATCGAAGCCAAGAAACAAGGGCGAGCCGAAAAGCGAAGGTCTGGTCATGTACTATGGCCTCCTCATCCGAGAGCGAAGCGTGTTGCCGGGCCCGAAGCGCCCTGCTTCCGCCTATTTTGGATTTCGGCCCTGGCGTTGCAAGGGGGGGCGCGCGGGGCTACATGCCAGCGCCTGCCATGACCGAAACCGCAACTCTTCCCATCCTATTCGTGCCCGACAAAAGGCTGCGCCAGAAGGCGCGCCCGCTTGGCGATGGTGATGGCGATACCATCCGCGCCCTCGCCCCCAAAATGCTGGCCACCATGTATGCCGCGCCCGGCATTGGCCTGGCCGCGCCGCAGATAGGTGAGGGGCTGCGCCTGGTGGTGCTGGATATCCAGCCCAAGGAAAATCCCGATCCGATGGTGCTGGTGAACCCGGAAATCATCGCCGAAAGCACTGAATTGGCTGTGCGCGAAGAAGGCTGCCTTTCCCTCCCCGGTCAATATGCCGATGTGACGCGCCCCGCCCGCGTGAAGGTGCGCTATTTGGACCTGACCGGTGCGAAGCGGGAGATCGAGGGCGACGGCCTGCTTTCCGCCTGCCTGCAACATGAAATTGACCATTTGGACGGCGTTTTGTTCGTGGACCATCTTTCCGCACTCAAGCGCAATATGATCCTGCGTAAGCTCGCCAAGGATCTGAAATCCCAGCAGCGCGGGTGAGCAACCCCGCGCGCCCTTTGCGCCTGGCCTTCATGGGCAGCCCGGATTTCGCGGTGCCCGCGCTGCGCGCCTTGCATGCAGCGGGGCATGAGATCGCAGCGGTGTATTGCCAGCCGCCCAAACCCGCCGGGCGCGGGCAGAAGGAAACGCCCTGCCCAGTGCATCGCGCGGCCCTGGAACTGGACCTGCCCGTGCGCCACCCCGCGCGGCTGAAGCGTGATGAGGCTGAACACGCGGCCTTCGCCGCTTTGGACTTGGATGTGGCGGTGGTCGCGGCCTATGGGCTGATTTTACCCAAAGCCATGCTGGATGCGCCGCGGCGCGGCTGCCTCAATATCCACGCATCCCTGCTGCCGCGCTGGCGCGGGGCGGGGCCGATCCAGGCGGCGATTTTGGCCGGCGACACCGAGACCGGCATCACCATCATGCGCATGGAAGAAGGGCTGGATACGGGGCCGATGCTGCTTGCCGAAGCGGTGGCCATCACCCCCGCCACCACCACGCCCGAACTGCATGATGCGCTGGCCGCGCTTGGCGCCCGGCTGATCCTGCGCGCGCTGGCGGAAAACCCAGCGGCGACCCCTCAGCCGGCAGAGGGCGTTACCTATGCCCCCAAACTCACGAAGGAAGATGGCCGCCTGGATTGGGCACAACCGGCCGAGGTGCTGGAACGGCGCATTCGCGCGCTGAACCCCTGGCCGGGCACCTTCTTCATGCTGAGGGGGGAAGCCATCCGTGTTTCCGCCGCCGCGCTTGAAGCGGGCAATGGCGCCCCCGGTGAGGCCCTGGATGATGCCGGGCTGATTGCCTGCGGGAAGGGCGCTTTGCGCTTGCAGCGCCTGCAACGCCCTGGCCGCGCCGCCATGCCGGCCGAGGCGTTTTTGCGCGGCCTGCCGATCCCCGCCGGCACGCGCCTGGAATGACGCCATGCCCCGCTATGCCTTGAGGCTGGAATATGATGGCGCGCCCTTTTGCGGCTGGCAGCGCCAGGATGGCCTGCTTTCCATCCAATTGGTGCTGGAGGAAGCCGCCGCGCATTTGAATGGCGGAGAGGTGCCGCTGGTCACCGCCGCCGGGCGCACCGATGCCGGCGTGCATGCCGAAGCCCAGGTGGCGCATCTGGATTTGCCGACCGATCTGCCGCCCGAGCGGGTGCGAGAGGCCTTGAACTTCCACACCCGCCCGCACCCCGTTTCGGTGACCGGGGCGGCTATTGTGCCCGAGGATTGGTCTGCCAGGTTTTCCGCGATTGGCCGCGCCTATCGCTACCGCATCCTGAACCGCCCGGCGCGCCCGGCTTTGGATTTTGGCCGCGTGTGGCATGTGAAGAAGCGCCTGGATGCCGCGGCCATGCATGAGGCCGCGCAAGGGCTTTTGGGCCGGCATGATTTTTCCGCCTATCGCGCCGCTTCCTGCCAGGCGAAATCACCGCTCCGCACACTCGACCGGCTGGATGTGACCAGGCTGGGGGAGGAGATTGAAATCATCGCCGAGGCGCGAAGCTTTCTGCACCACCAGGTGCGCAATATGGTGGGCACGCTGGTGGAGGTTGGCTATGGCCGCCGCCCCGCTTCCTGGCCGCGTGCGGTGCTGCTGGGCGCAGACCGCGCCAAGGCCGGCCAGACCGCGCCGCCGGAGGGGTTGGTGCTGACGGGGGTTCGGTATCCGGAGGCGGTGGGGTGGGGGTAGGCTTTCGCGCCCTGATGAACGGTTTGGGAGGGCATGAATGGATCGCCAAACCTACTCGTTGCCTGTAAAGTTACACTTGACATTTATGCCGCGCCCTGCTAGTTCGGTTCACGATGAAAATCCGCAATGTGCTGCACAAGGGCCTGCGGCGCTTCATCGAAGATGATGATGCTTCCGGCCTTCAACCGGCTGTAGTGCCAAAGCTGCGGCGCATGATCTCTTTCCTGCAAGACATGGCGCGTGAGGATGAATTGCGCAGCATACCAAGCTGGAAGGCGCATCAATTGACTGGTGATCGCAAAGGGGAATGGAGCCTTTCAGTCACGAAGAATTGGCGCCTCACCTTCAGGATTGATCAGACGGAGATCGAAATCATCAATCTGGATTATGAGGATTATCATTGAAGGAGTCAGCAATGACCAGCACGCAACCCATCCGCCTGAAAACCCCCGCCCATCCCGGCGGCTTCATCAAGCACGAAGTCATTGACCCCCATGGGCTTTCGGTGACGGAAGCGGCCAAGGTGTTGGGTGTTACGCGGCCAGCGCTTTCTGCGCTGCTGAATGAAAGGGCGGCGCTGTCGCCGGAAATGGCGATCAGGGTCGAAAAAGCCTTCGGCGTTTCGATGGATACTTTGCTGCGCATGCAGGGCAGTTTTGACATTGCTCGCGCCCGCCAACGGGCGGGGGAAATCAAGGTGGCGCCCTTCAAGGCGCCCAAGGCCAAGGGCGAAAACCGGGTCAGGGGCTAGGAGCCTGTCTGATAATGGCCGTTGGCCTTTTTTCACGTTGACCCTAGCTAGGTTTCTGGTGCGTGTCCCCCTTTGTTTATCCTGTTGCCTTGTAGAGCTTGAGGATGTTGTGGGCGGTGCAGATCATGGCCCATTCG
>JADCES010000281.1 GCA_020250005.1 Roseomonas sp. | reverse complement strand
TTGCCGGCACCACGGGTTCGGGCAAATCGGTTGGGATCAATACCATGATCCTGAGCCTGCTTTATCGCTTCAGCCCGGATGAATGCCGCTTCATCATGATTGACCCGAAGATGCTGGAACTTTCGGTCTATGACCGCATTCCGCATCTGTTGGCGCCGGTGGTGACAGAACCGCCCAAGGCGATTGGCGCGCTGAAATGGACCGTGCGGGAAATGGAGCGCCGCTACCGTGCCATGAGCCAATTGGGCGTGCGCAATATCGCCGGCTACAATGAAAAGGTGACCGCAGCCCGCCAGCGCGGCGATGTGCTGACCAGGCGCGTACAAACCGGTTTCGATCCCGAAACCAATAAGCCGGTTTTTGAAGATCAGCCACTGGCGCTGGAAGCACTGCCCATGATTGTGGTGGTGATTGATGAAATGGCCGATCTGATGATCGTGGCCGGCAAGGAAATTGAAGCTGCAGTGCAAAGGCTGGCGCAAATGGCGCGTGCCGCGGGTATCCATGTGATCATGGCAACGCAACGGCCTTCGGTGGATGTGATCACCGGCACGATCAAAGCGAATTTCCCGACGCGCATTTCCTTTCAGGTCACCTCCAAGATTGATAGCCGCACCATCCTGGGTGAACAGGGCGCGGAACAGCTGCTCGGCCAGGGCGATATGCTGCATATGCCGGGCGGCGGGCGCATTGCGCGCGTACATGGCCCCTTCGTGTCAGATACTGAGGTGGAGCGGATTGTTGAATTCCTCCGCGCCCAGGGTGAGCCCGCCTATGTTGATGAGGTGACCGAGACCGAGGATGAGGATGATTCGGTTGCCATGCTCGGCATGCTGGGCGGCAATACGGATGCAGAAGCATCGCTCTATGATCAGGCGGTTGCGCTGGTCACGCGCGAAGGCAAGGCGAGCACAAGCTTCGTGCAGCGGCATCTCAACATTGGCTATAATCGCGCGGCGAAGCTGATTGAGCAGATGGAAAAGGAAGGCGTGGTGGGGCCGGCGAATCATGTGGGCAAGCGGGAAGTGCTGGCGCCTGGGCCGCGCGACTAAACGATTTAAGCGCCCCTCGGCGCATGCGGGTCAAGCACCGCATCAGGCAATGCCATAAACCGCGCGCCGTAAGTCCAGACCAGCGCACATTCAACAACCCGCCCCGGAAAGGCCGCGCGCAGTAGCGCGCGATAGGCCGCCATTTGCCGCAGATAAAGCGGTGCAACATCCGCCACCTGTTCCGGCGGCGGGCGATTGGTCTTGTAATCCAGCACCAGCACGCGATCCGCTTCTACCTTCAGCCGGTCCACCTGGCCCGCGATCAGCCGGCCATTCACCTCTCCCGCCAGGGGAGCCTCCGCCAGGCTGCCCGCGCCAAGGGCGGCGCGCATCCAACCCTGGCGCAGTAGGTCCAAAACCTCCTGCAAGGTGGCTTCCTGTTCCGCCGCTGTTAACCCCGGCGCGCGGCGTGCGAGGAAGCGGCGCGAGAGCTCTTCCCACCCCGCCTCAGGATGTTCGGGCAGGCTTTGCAGCAGCGCATGCACCAATCGCCCACGCCGGAAGCGCAGCCCAAGCGGGTCTTGCGCCGGGCGCGGTGCGGCAGCCGGCGTTTCCTGCTCACCGGGCAGGGCAGAGGGCGCAAGGCTGCCCGCGGGCGCTTCCTCGGCCAGTTTCTGCCAGGCCCAGGCGGGCGGGCGCGCCTCCGCCGCACGTGTCGCGATGGGGTCTTCCGCGCGCGGCGGCGCGGTTTGTGGTGCACTCAGGCGCAGTAATTTTGGCTCAACGCCGAAAGCATCTGCGGGCGCGCCAAGGGTGGCGGGGTCAAAGGCACAAGTCTGAACGCCCGGCAGGCGCGCAAAGCCCTGCGTCACCAGATCATACCAGCAGCCTGGGGACAGTTTCTGCGCACCATTCCAGCCGCAAATGATCAGGCAATCCTCGGCGCGCGTCAGCGCCACATAAAGCAGCCGATGTTCTTCTTCCGCCTCTCGCGCCTGATCCGCCTGGCGCTGCGCGGTCAAAGCCGGCGCTTCAAAGCCCTTCACTTGCGGCGCCCATACCGGCAGGGCTTCGTCGCCATCTTCAAACCAGCGGAGCGTCTTGCGGTCCTGCCCCTTGCCTGTCGTGTCGGGCAAAATGACGATGGGCGCCTGCAAGCCCTTGGCGCCATGCACGGTCATGATGCGCACCACATCGCCGGCGGCTTCCGCTTCGCGCTTGATCTCGGCCCCACCCTGGCGGAGCCAATGCACAAAGCCCTGCAAGGATGGCGGGTTGAGCTTTTCATGTTCCAGCGCGGCATTGAGCAATTCATCAAGCGGATCGCCCGCATCCGGCCCAAGCCGCGCCAGCATGCGCGCGCGCCCCGCGCGAGGATCGAGCGGGCCAGGCGCGCCAAGCACATCGGCGAACAGGCCATAGGGTGTGATGAAATCAAGCTGTGCCGCTTGCGCCGCCAACCAATCCGCGACGCGCCCGAAATCTGTCGCACTGCCACGATGCGCCATCAGTGCCGCATGCAGGCTGCCTTGGCGCCCATGCGCCAGCGTGAACAGCGCATGCTCATCCAGACCGATCAGCGGAGATTTCAAAAGCGCGGCGAGGTTCAAATCATCATCCGGCAGCAGCAACCAGGCAGCGAGTGCCAGCATATCCTGCACTGGCAATTCATCCGCGAGCACCATGCGATCAATCCCGCCAACCGGGATGGCGCGGTTCTTCAAGGCGCGCACAAGCGCGGGCGCAAAGCCGCCGCGCTTGCGCCCGCGGAGCAGCACCAGAATATCGCCGGGGCGAATGCGCCTGCCCCGGGGCTGCGTGTCTTCCTTGCCCTTTTCAACACGCGCCGGCAGGGTTTCATTCTTGATCAGATGTTCAATGCGCGCCGCAATCGCGCCAGCAAGCTGCGGTGCTGCACCTTCCGCCGCAACGGCCTGTTCCGGCGGCGCCCAATCGGGCGGCGCGGCGGCCTTTGCGGTTTGTAGGATCGGCCAAAGCTCCACGCTGCCGGCATGGCCGGCGCGGTCCGCGTAATGTCGCAAGGGCGCATCGGGCGCGACACCATCACGCCCTGGCGCATCGGCAAATACCGCATCCACCAGCGCGAGCACGGGTTCGGTGGAACGGAAGGAAACGTCCAAAGGAACAGGGCGGAAATCCTGCCCGGCCGCTTTCACGATGCGTTCGTAATGGTGTTTTGCCTCCTTGAAGCGCTCAACCTCGGCACCCTGGAAGGCATAGATGGATTGCTTCTGATCACCCACCGCGAAGATGCTGCGCTGTTCATCCCGCGCGCCGAGGCCCGCGAAGAATTCCGCTGAAAGCGCACGCACAATGCCCCATTGTTCCGGGTTGTAATCCTGCGCCTCATCCAACAGGATGTGAT
>JADCES010000280.1 GCA_020250005.1 Roseomonas sp. | reverse complement strand
TACCGACGCAAGGCAGCCCTGTAACGCAAGCGCGGACCAGGCCGTGTGCCAGCCTTCGCAACACAAAACGAAACACAGGCCGATAGCGGCTAAAGGGAACGAGAAAAAGTTGATTGACGCTCCGCGTCAATCAACTTCAGCCCCAGCGTCAATCAGGCATTGCAAAAACCAAAAATAGCGACAATCATCCCAAAATCCAGCCGCGCAATCTCATCCTGATTGTCGCGCTCATCGCATCCTGATTGTCGCTGTATACAGCTGTCCAGCTTCCTCGAGCCAGCTCTTGCTTACATTCAAGGAGGCACGTCACCACAAGCGTTTCTCTTTCACTTTCTTGCGTTTCAAATTCTAAGTTGTGCGTTTCTGAAAGACCCATATGTGTTGCGGGTAATGTCGTCATCTGATCTGCCGCCTCTTCGCAAAGTTGGAAGCCATACAAGGCGGCTGCGATTCTTTCCCCACCGAAAGTGTTACTCCTGCCTGCAGTAACGGGGGGAGGAGCTCATCTAAACTTTTTGACATCAAAATGAGTGAAAATGTTTGATCTAAATACGGAAGGATATCATGGGAACGCGAACCGCGTTTGGCGCCAGCAGCAAATCGCGGGTGCTCCGCGGATGATCTGTCACCACGATCATGAGCCGAGATTCCGCACCAAAGTGGAAGGCACATAAAGACATGAAAATCGACGTCAACGGCCTAGGTGCCAAACAACTCATTGACGCCTAAATGAGACCTGCCGTTCGACCGTAACTGGCCTAATGTTGACCACTTGCAACCCGCGTGTAGCCCTGTATTCCTTAAGTTGAAAACAAGAACGAAATCTGGTGCCACAAAGCTTAGTTGTCAAAAAAACTCATTTTTTGACATAGAGATGCTCCAGAGAAACTGGTGGCTTGATAGCTTTAATAGCAAGCGCTGCGTCCGCTTCACTCAGATACTCAATCCCATATTGTTCGCCGACGAAGTTCGATGAGTGGCCAAAAATGCGGTTTGCCAATTCGGTATTCAGGTTTGACGTCCGGAGCATCTGCTTGAAACAATGCCTGAGACTATAGGCAACATGATACCGGTCCTTCAGGCCGATTTGCTCAAGATAATAATTGGCCACCCTAGACCAAGTTTGCGGCACCCTTTCGCCTTTGAACAGCTCTCCAGTTTTCTGCCTGGCAAGCGCCCAATCCACGAACCCTGTTTTCTCAAGTGCGGGAAGAATGGGAACAATCCTCTTTGCGGCACCAGTCTTGGTGCCTGTCTGGCGAAGATCGAGGCACCAAGTTTCACCATGCTTGAAAACCTCGCTGCCCGGCAATTCGCTGGTCCGCGCGCCCGTAAGATAGGAACAGAGGAAAAAATAAAAGGTGTCTTCCCGGTAAACATGCTCGCCCTTGGTCGTCAGCCGATCGCGGCTAATACAACCGGTGAAAAGAGGGCTTGCGAAAAGATGCGTCTGCATCTCGCGGCTGAATGCCCGCCGCTTAGCGTCCTCGACTTGTGCCTTTCGTTTCTGTGGCGGAGGACGCACGTTGGCGCCCGGATTAACCGTGATGATCGCTTCCTCATCCGTGGCCCAACTCAGCACGCACCGCACATGATTAAGTAACTTCTGCACTGTTGCGGGCGCAGCTTGTGCGCGTCCTACCCGCCCCGGGCGTGCCATGATGGTTTGCTTATACAGCGACAGATTCTGCGGGGTGATTTCGCCGATTGGGCGTCCGTGCACGAGGGCGTCGAAGTCCCGAATAGCGGCGGCCGTGCTGACCTTAGTTTTTTCACTGAGATCTCGACACCCGAAATAGGCCTCCAGCAATTCGGGCAGGCGCTGCCAGCGCCTCGGGTCGCCATTGTCCTCGCCAGGCACTGGCCAAGAGGGGCCACGACGCTTCTGTGGGGCTGGCTGATGCGTTGGGTGCGCGGCTTGGGGAGGCGCGAGCGTCGTAGCAAGGGCCCCAATGAGGGCATCGGACTGCTGTGGGGTGATTGCCCCTGTTGGATTGGTTGTTAAGGGCACGTGCGCCGGTGGTTGCTGCCCTCCGTGCAAGACCCGTGTCAAATGGGCCAGGACCTCCGCGACAAACTGCGCAGGCCCTGGGGCGATGGCGGTCGGATATTGGGGGCGGACCTGGTCGGGCCGGGCTTCTTGAAGAAGTGCCCTGGCTTCTGCCTTAGTCAGCGTGATCTCTACCGCCTCATCCAGCGATGAATCACGTTCCAATTGCTGGAGGCGCTCAAAAAAATGCAACCTTAAATTGGTATCTTTTTGATTATGGTCCATGGTTTGGGCTCTAATTCGAAGTTCGTCCCAAAGAATAGCAAATTTTTCAAGCTTTCGAATGATTTTTTTGCGTGCCAGACGAAAATTTTCCGTTCTCAATGTTTGGACGATCTGCTCGCCCAGAAAAGGTCTGAGGTCTTGCGGCACCCGGATGCGAGAATACCACCTAGAGCCGCGTTTAAAGAGGTATGGCTTGCCCATTGTATCGTCCCTTGTGATGCCAGACTGCGATCTGGAGCTGAGACGACGTTATTTTTCTATGTTATTTCAATGGTTTAGCGAGGAATTGTCCCCGGCGAGATTCGAACTCACGGCCCCCAGATTAGGAATCTGGTGCTCTATCCTGCTGAGCTACGGGGACACCAAGCGCGTTATTAGCGCAAATCAGCCCCTCAGGGAACGCCTCACCGCCGGCGGAAACGCTCAACCGCACTCACCAGCGCCGTGCGCAGCCCAGGTTCCAGCGCGGAATGGCCGGCATCGGGGATGACAGTCAGGCGCGCGGAAGGCCAGGCGGCAGCCAATTCAAAGGCGCTGGTCGCGGGGCAGACCATATCGTAGCGGCCTTGCACAATCTCGGCTTGAATCCCCGCCAGACGATCCATGCGGCCGAGCAAACCCTCCGGCGGCAGAAACAGGTCATGGGCGAAGTAATGCGCCTCAATCCGCGCCAGGCCCAGGGCGGTGCGGTCCTGCGCGAAGCTCGCCACCGTTTCGGGTGATGGCAGAAGGGTGGAGCACGACCCCTCATATTGGCTCCAGGCGCGCGCGGCGGGCAGATGCACGGCAGGGTCGGGGTCGCACAGCCGGCGGAGATAAGCGCCCAGCAAATCGCCACGTTCTTCCGCCGGCAGATGCTCAGCGAAGGCGGCCCAGGCATCGGGGAAAACGCGGCGGAGCCCATCCAGAAACCAGCCCACTTCGTCCCGCCGGCCCAGAAACACGCCGCGCAGCACGCAGCCCAGCACGCGGTTCGGATGTTCCTGCGCGTAAGCCAGTGCCAGGGTTGATCCCCAGGAACCGCCGAACAGCAACCAATTCTCGATACCGAGGAATTGGCGCAGCACTTCAATATCGCGCACCAGATGCGGTGTGGTGTTGTCGCGCAATTCGCCAAGCGGGCGGGACCGCCCGGCGCCGCGCTGATCGAAAATGATCACACGCCAATGCTGCGGATCAAAGAAGCGCCGATGCACCGCACCCGCGCCCGCACCTGGCCCGCCATGCAGGAAAAGAACGGGCTGACCGCGCGGATTGCCCACCTGTTCCCAATACATGACATGCCCACCGGATAGCGGCAGGAAGCCCGTCTCATAGGGGGCGATATCGGGGAAAAGGTCTCCGCGCGGCATCGCTTAGATGTGCCGAAGCGCGCGGCGAAGCGCAATGGTTTTCACGCGGTCAGACCTTCACAAAACGTGCGATGAAAAACCCGTCCATGCCGCCACGCGCGGCCCAGTAATCCGGGCGGGTGCGTACGGCGCCGGATGGCAGGATAGCCTCGGGCAGTCCCGGCATTTCATCGGGGCGGATCGGGTCAAGCTTCAAGCCAAGCGCTGCGGCTTCACGCAAATGCGTTTCGCCTTCTTCGGCCTGCAAGGAACAGGTGGCGAAGACCAACCGCCCGCCCGGTGCCAGCATCCCGGCGGCAGATTGTAACAGCCGGGATTGCAAGGCGGCCGCGGTCGCGACATCGCGTGGGCGCTTCAGCCAGGCCACATCCGGGTGGCGACGGATGGTGCCGGTTGCGGTGCAGGGCGCGTCCAGCAGAATGGCATCAAAGGGTGCGGGCGGGCGAAACTGCGCCGCATCCGCGGTAATGATCTCTGCCGGCAGGTGCAGCCGGGCCAGGTTCTCGCGCAGCCGTTCCGCGCGCTTAGGATCGCGCTCCACCGCCATGACCTGCGCTCCCGCCGCCGCAAGCTGCGCTGTCTTGCCGCCGGGTGCCGCGCAAAGATCGGCAATGCGTTCGCCCGCGCGCGGCGCCAGCAGCCGGGCGGGCAGGGCGGCGGCGGCGTCCTGCACCCAGAAGGCGCCCTCGGCAAAACCAGCGAGTTCCGTCACGCGCGTGCCGGCGGGCAGGCGAAAGGACCCGCCGGGCAGAGCTTCTGCACCTTCCGGCGGGGCGGCGCCGGGTTTCAGCGAAATATCCAAAGGCGCCGGGCCGCAATGCGCTTCCGCAATGCTGCGTACCGCCGGGCCATAGGCCGCGTGCCAGGCGGACCAAAGCCATGGCGGCGTATCCAGCCGCGCCGCTTCCAGCCCTTCCAGCAGCGCCCCCCCTTCCGCCGCCACCTTGCGCAGCACGGCATTCACCAGGCCGGCAAAGGCGCGCGGCGCCAGATCCACGGCAGAGGCCACCGCGGCATGGGAAGGGGTGCCAAGCAGCAGCAATTCCGCCACGCCAATACGAAGCGCATGCCGCGCCGGCGGCGGTGGTTCGCGGCGCAGAAAGGGTTCCAGCACGGCATCTATGCTGCCCAGCCGACGCAGCACGGTCGCCGCAATGCGATGCGCCGCCGCGCGATCGCGCGCTTCAAGCCGCGAGGGCAGTGCTTCCAGCGCTTCCTCCAGCGGCCGATGCGCTTCCAGCACGGCATCCAGCACATCGCGTGCGGCGCGCCTGGTGGGCAGGCCGGGCGGGCGCCTTGGCCGGGATGGGGCTTCCTTCATGCCGCCTTCATGGCACCCGCCGTTGTCTCGTGCTAGAGCCGCCGCGCGATGACCCTGGGCAGCTTTCTTGACCGTTTGCCGGAAACGCGCCGCCCGGGCTGGTGGCTTGCGCTGCTATGTCTGTTGGCCTGGCTCCCGGGTTTCTTTTCCATCCCGCCCGGGGATCGCGATGAAAGCCGCTTTGCCCAGGCCAGCCGGCAGATGGTGGAAACCGGCGATTATGT
>JADCES010000028.1 GCA_020250005.1 Roseomonas sp. | reverse complement strand
TTTGATACCGCCGGTACGTTCCGCGCAGGAAGCGGTCCAAAAAGCCAGCACCAATAACCCGACCGTCATCGCCGCCATGTTTGATGAAGCGGCGGCCATTGAAAATATTGACCTGCAATTCGGCGCATTGCTGCCGACTATCGGCGTACAGGGCCAGACCTTCCGGCTGGACAATAGCGCGTTACCAGGCACGCGCCAGACGGGTTCTCAGGTCACCGCCAATCTTTCCGTCCCCATCTTTCAGGGTGGCGCCGAACACGCCGCCGTGCGCCAGGCGCGCCAGCAGGCGCAGCAGCAGCGCCAATTGGTGGAAGATGCAAGGCGCCTTGCCGGGCAGCAGGCGGCACAAGCCTGGGAAACTTTGCGCACCGCCCGCGCCCAGGTGGAAAGTGTGCGCGCCCAGATCAGGGCCCAGGAAATCGCCTTGGATGGCGTGCAGCGCGAAGCCGTCGTCGGCAGCCGTACCACGCTTGATGTGCTGAACGCCGAACAGGAATTGCTGAATGCCCGCGTCAGCCTGGTCCAGGCGCTGGCCACGCTTGTTAACGCTTCCTATTCCCTGACAGCCACTATTGGCCGCTTGACTGCGCAGGATCTTGGCCTGCCCGTTCAGCTTTATGACCCGAAAGCCTACCATCAGGCCGTTCGTAACCTTTGGGTTGGAACTGGGGATTATAGTGATGTCGCGGCACGTCCTGCCGCTGCCACTGCCGCCACGGCGCCCCAGGCGCCTTCGAGAGGAAGACCATGAGCGGTACCGCCCCGTCCCCCGCCGGGGGGCAGGATCAATCCATGGATGATATCCTGGCGTCCATTCGCCGGATCCTGAATGAGGATGAGGCAACGGCCCAGGCGACGGACGTGGCGGAACCTGCCGCGCAGGACGCACTGGCCGCTGAGGCGCCTGAGGCGCCACCGCTGCCCAGGACGCCTGCGCCCGAATTCGCACCCCCTCCGATCGCGCCACCGCCAGCCGCTGCGCGGTCCGGCCCGGAGCCGATTGAATTGACCTCGGATATGCTTGTGACGCCGCCAACCCGGGCCGCATCATCCCCGCGCATGGGTGTGGATGATTCCTCGGGCCTCATTACCCCGGCTGCTGCTGCCGCTGCAGCAGCCTCGGTTGGGTCATTGCTGCGCGCCGTAAGTTCCGAACGGGGTGCTCAGGTCTATCGCAGCGGGCCGAGCATTGAAGACGTAGTGCGCGAAGAAATCCGCCCGATCCTTAAGGATTGGCTGGATACCCATCTGCCGCCTTTGGTGGAACGCCTGGTGCGCGCCGAAATCGAAAGAGTCGTCAATCGCGCTGTGCCGTGAGGGAACAGCCGAATTCCTCGGGCGTTGAACCCACCACATCAATGCACAAAGGCCCGGACATGCGCGTGGGCCGCTGCCTGAGTGCCAAGCGCGCCTGAAGCGCCGGGCCGGTTTTCCACAACCACCGGCACGCCGAGTTCCGCCGCAAGCCGCGGCTGAATGAGGCGCGTGATGGTGTCCACGCTGCCCCCAGGCGGAAAGGGGGCGATGATGCGGATCGGCCCGCTGGGCCAGGCAGGCGCTTGCGCAAGGGCAGGGGCGGCAAGGCAAAACCCGGATAGGCTGGCAATCACGGCGCGGCGATGGAACATGGCGGCATCCCAAACTTGGACGGTTTTGCAGCGCGTTATGGACCAGAACACGCGCCTGCCCTTGACGTAACGCCCTGGGGCGGGGAAGGGAAGCGCCATGCTCGACAAGGTTTTCGACCCCGCCGCGATTGAACCCCGCCTCTATGCAGGCTGGGAGGCGTCAGGCGCTTTTTCCGCCCATCCGGAGAGCCCCAAGCGCCCCTTCACCATCATGATCCCACCGCCGAACGTGACCGGCAGCCTGCATATTGGCCATGCGCTGGATAACACCTTGCAGGATGTGCTGATCCGCTGGCGGCGGATGCAGGGGCGCGATGCGCTGTGGCAGCCGGGCACGGACCATGCCGGCATTGCGACGCAAATGGTGGTGGAACGGCTACTGGCTGAACAGAAGCAGCCGGACCGCCGGGCCATGGGGCGCGAGGCCTTCCTGAAGCGCGTGTGGGAATGGAAGGCGGAATCGGGCGGCACCATCACGCGGCAATTGCGCCGGCTTGGCGCATCGCTCGATTGGCCGCGTGAACGCTTCACGATGGATGAAGGGCTTTCGGCCGCAGTGCGCGAAGTATTCGTGACGCTGCATCGCCAAGGCCTGATCTATCGTGACCGGCGGCTCGTGAATTGGGATCCGAAATTTCAGACGGCGATTTCCGATCTGGAAGTCGAAAGCAAGGAAGTGAAGGGTAATCTCTGGCATTTGCGCTATCCGGTGGAAGGCGCGCCGGGGCGCTTCCTGGTGGTGGCCACAACTCGGCCAGAGACCATGCTGGGCGATACTGCCGTTGCGGTGCATCCCGAAGATGCGCGCTTCAAGGATTTGATCGGCAAGCGCGTGATCCTGCCGCTTTTGGGCCGCGCGATTCCCGTGGTGGCGGATGAATATTCTGATCCTGAAAAGGGCTCCGGCGCCGTTAAGATCACGCCGGCGCATGACTTCAATGATTTTGAGGTCGGGCGCCGCCATGATTTGCCCATGCCATCCGTGCTGGATGCCGAAGGGCGCGTAATGCTGGAAGAAATCAGCACGCATTTCGCCGCCGCTGAGGGCATTGCGGATCATGAATTTGTGCGTGGTCTGGCCGGGCAGGATCGCTTCGCGGCGCGCAAGGCGATTGTGGCGCGGCTTGAGGAATTGGAGTTGGTCGAGAAGATCGAACCGCACACCCATATGGTCCCGCATAGTGAGCGTTCAGCGGTGCCTATTGAACCGCGCCTGACGATACAATGGTATGTGGATGCCAAGACTCTGGCGGGACCGGCCATTCGCGCGGTGGAATCTGGCCAGACCGTCTTTTCCCCCAAGCAATTCGAAAACACCTTCTTTGCCTGGATGCGCGACATCCAGCCCTGGTGCATTTCCCGCCAGCTTTGGTGGGGCCATCAAATCCCTGCCTGGTATGCGCCGGATGGCGAGGTTTTCGTGGCGCATACCGAAGCCGAGGCGTTGGCTGCCGCGCGGGCACATTTCGGGCGCGATGTGGCGCTGACGCGTGATGAGGATGTGCTGGATACCTGGTTTTCCAGCGCGCTTTGGCCCTTTTCCACCATTGGCTGGCCGGGAAAAACGCCGGAACTCGCGAAATACTATCCTGGCGATGTGCTGGTAACGGGCTCGGATATCATCTTCTTCTGGGTCGCCCGCATGATGATGATGGGCATTCATTTCATGGATGGGCGGGTTCCCTTCAAGACCGTTTGCATCCATGGGTTGGTGCGCGATGAAAAAGGGCAGAAAATGTCCAAATCGCGCGGCAACGGCATTGATCCTTTGGAATTGCTGGACGCCTATGGCGCGGATGCGATGCGGTTCACGCTTTGTGCGTTGGCCTCACCGGGACGCGACATCAAGCTCGGCCGGCAGCGGGTGGAAAGCTATCGGTCCTTTGCCACTAAAATCTGGAATGCGGCGCGGTTTTGCGAAATGAATGGCGTAACGCAGGTGGCCGGGTTTGATCCCGCCTCTGCCAAGCTGCCACTTTCGCGCTGGATTTTGGATACGACCAATTCCGCCTTGGCCGAGGCGAATGCCGCGTTGGAAGGCTTCCGCTTCGATGATTACGCCAAGGCCTGCTATCGCTTCGCCTGGAATGATTTCTGCGATTGGTTCCTGGAATTCGCCAAGCCCGTGCTGAATGGCCCGGATGGTGCGGATAAGGATGAAGTGAAAGCCACAGCCGCGCATGTGCTGGGCGTGATCCTGCGCATGCTGCACCCGGTGATGCCCTTCATCACTGAGGAGCTATGGCACCGCATGGGCTATGGCGCCGAAGGCAGCCTGATCCGCACCGCTTGGCCGGAAGCCATGGCGGTGAGCGATGCCGCGGAAGCGCGCGCGGAATTGGATTGGGTGGTGCGCCTGATCTCCGAAATGCGCACGGTGCGGTCCGAGATGAATGTCGCCCCATCCATCACCGTGCCACTGCTGATGGCCGGCGCCCGGCCCGAAAGCCTGGCGCGCGCCGAACGCTGGGCGGACGCCATTCGCCGCCTGGGTCGTGCCAGCGAAATTCGCGCGCTGAGTGGCGACCCGCCCAAGGGCGTTGTCCAAGCCGTTTTGGATGAAACCACGCTGATGCTGCCCTTGGCCGATGTGATTGACTTCGCCGCCGAACGCGCCCGTCTTGCCAAGGAACGGACGCGCATCGAAGCCGAGGTGCAGAAGGTTGAGGCCAAGCTTGGCAGTGAGGCTTTCGTCTCTCGCGCGCCCGTCGAGATTGTCGAGGAAAACCGCGAAAGACTGGCTTCCTGGCAGGCGGAAATCGCACGGCTTGATGCCGCTTTGGCGCGGATTGCGGATTAGCGCATGTTTGAAGGGGGCACGCTCAAGCTCTTTGCGGCCATCACGCTCTTTGTCGGTGTTACAATGTTGCTGGCGAATGGCCTGGTGCGGCTTCCACTCGGTGGTGCAGCCGCCAGCCGCGCAGTGGCGCAATTCATCGCGGGCCTGATCGGCCTTGCGGTCAGTGTGGGTTTTTTATACGCGATCGGCTAATGGAGCCTTAGCCATTCTTGCAGGAGGAAAGTCACGATGACGAAATGGGACAAGTCGAAGCTGCCGAGCCGGCACACCACCATGGGTCCGGAACGCGCGCCGCATCGTTCCTATTACTACGCCATGGGTTTGACGGCCGAGGAAATCTACCAGCCGCTGGTCGGCGTCGCTTCCTGCTGGAATGAAGCGGCACCCTGCAATATCGCCCTGTCGCGCCAGGCGCAGGCGGCGAAGATTGGCGTGAAGGAAGCCGGCGCCACGCCGCGCGAATTCACCACCATCACGGTCACCGATGGCATCGCGATGGGCCATCAATCCATGAAATCCTCGCTCGCGTCGCGCGATACCATCGCGGATTCCATCGAGCTCACGATGCGCGGGCATTGCTATGATGCGCTGGTCGGCATTGCGGGCTGCGACAAATCTCTGCCCGGCGTGATGATGTCCATGATCCGGCTGAATGTGCCATCTGTCTTCATGTATGGCGGGTCCATCATGCCGGGCAAGCATCATGGCCGTGATGTCACTGTGCTGGATGTATTTGAAGCGGTGGGTCAGCATGCCGCCGGTGGCATGTCTGATGAGGAATTGGATGAGTTGGAACGCCATGCCTGCCCAGGTGCGGGCGCTTGCGGCGGCCAGTTCACCGCCAATACCATGGCCTGCGTTTCGGAAATGATCGGCCTCGCGCTGCCATTTTCGGCTGGCGCGCCGGCACCCGATGAAGACCGCGACCGTTGGGCGATTGAATCGGGCCGCGCCGTGGTGGAACTGATCCGCCGCAATATCCGCCCGCGCGATATCGTGACGCTTGATTCCCTGCATAATGCCGCGGCGATTGTTGGCGCAACCGGTGGCTCGACCAATGCCGCGCTCCATCTTCCCGCCATGGCGCATGAGGCAGGCATCCGCTTCACCTTGCAGGACGTCGCCGAGATCATGCGCAAGACGCCGCATATCGCGGACCTCAAGCCCGGCGGGCGCTATGTTGCCGCCGATGTGCATCGCATCGGCGGCGTGCCCATCATCATCAAGGCGCTGATTGATGGCGGCTATGTGAAAGGTCATTGCATGACCGTCACCGGCAAGACCATTGGCGAAAATCACCGCGAAGTGATCGTGCCGAAGGATCAGGATGTGGTGCGCCCCTGTTCCGATCCGATCAGCCCAATTGGCGGCGTGGTTGCGCTGAAAGGCAATCTGGCCCCTGAAGGTGCTATTGTGAAAATCGCCGGCATGGAAAAGCTCCGCTTCGAAGGCACTGCCCTTTGCTTCGATTGCGAAGAGGATGCCTTCAAGGCCGTTGAGATGCGCGCCTATAAGCCGGGAGATGTCATCATCGTGCGCTATGAAGGCCCGAAGGGTGGGCCTGGCATGCGTGAAATGCTCTCCACCACCTCGGCCATTTATGGGCAGGGCATGGGGGATAAGGTGGCGCTGATCACCGATGGGCGTTTTTCGGGTGCCACACGCGGCTTCTGCATCGGCCATGTCGGGCCGGAAGCCGCGGTGGGCGGGCCGATTGCGCTGCTGCGTGATGGCGACAGGATCATCATTGATGCGCAGAACGGCACGATTGATGTGGCGCTTTCGGATGAGGAATTGGCCAAGCGCCGCGCCGAATGGAAGCCGCGCCAGACCGACTATAATTCCGGCGTGCTCTGGAAATATGCGCAGCTTGTCGGCCCGGCCTATCTTGGCGCGGTGACGCATCCGGGTGGCGGGGCGGAAACCCATTGCTACGCGGATCAGTGATCCGCTCTGCCTGCCTTGCCGTGATGCTTTGCGCTGCCAGCCCGCTGGCGGCGCAAGGTTTTGCCGGCGTCTGGCAAGGAAGGCTCACCTGCGATGCCGTGGAAGGCATGACGCAGACCCCGCTTGATGCGCCTTTCACGCTCAGGGTGGAAGGCAATGTCGCGAAATATGAACGCCCGGTGCTTTCGGCCTCAGGTGCCCGTACCGGCGCCTGGGAAAGGGGCGAAGGCCGCGTGGCCGCGGATGGCACGCTGCTGTTGCAGGGCGGGTCTTCCGGGCGCGGCTTTCATTACCGCGCGCGCTATGAAGGCCGGCTTGGCGCGGATGGTGTGGCGCGCTTCACCGGGGTGCAGGATTGGATGCTCTCGGACCGGGATTTCGCCCGGTCCTGCGCGGTTGAATTGCGGCGCTGAGCGGGCGCAGGACACCAAAATACCCTGATCCCGCCCTGAGGCGACCATGGCGGCGTGGTTACCTCCCCTTCGATCCAAAGCGATCAAAGGGGTGTCACATGCGCCTAATCACCTTGCCCATTGCCATGCTGTTCCTGGTGTTGAGCCTGGGCGGCTGCCTTGCCAGCGGCGGCCATCACAGCCCGTCCTACGGTTATGGTTACGGGGGCTATGGCTACGCGCCCTATGGCGGACATGCCCATCGCCATTATCGGCACAGCTACCGCGCCTTTGAACCGCACCGACATTACCGGCACCATCATCACCATCACCATCGGCCGCTGTTTCCGCATCGGCCAATCTGGAAGAAATGGTAGGGCGGATCAGCGATCCGCCACTTCCACCATCACCAATTCCGCATCTTCGCTGGCGGTGATGGTGATGGCGTTCTCCGCACGGATGGCGATCCCATCGCGCGCGCTGGCTTCAACGCCATTCACGCTTGCCGCGCCACGCGCCAGCACCAGATAAGCTGCGCGTCCTTCTGCCAGCGGTTGCGTCAGGCTTTGCCCCTTGCCGAGTGTGGCCGCCATGACCGCGCCATCCACATTGATCGGCAGCGCCCCCAAGCCCGCATCTGCCGGGCGGCCCGAGGCCAAAACCTCAAAACCCGCCTCGCGCTTTTCCTTGGGGAATTGCTTGGCCCCCCAGGAAGGCGGCAGGCCGGTGCGGTCCGGCATGATCCAAATTTGAAACAGCGTTGTCACACCTGGTTCCAGATTGTATTCGGAATGCACCACGCCGGTCCCGGCACTCATTACCTGCACATCGCCGGCTTCGGTGCGGCCTTCATTGCCCATACTGTCCTTATGGGTGATGGCGCCCTGTCGGACATAGGTGATGATTTCCATGTCCCGATGCGGGTGCGGGTCAAACCCCGTGCCGGGCGCGATTTCATCATCATTCCACACGCGCAGCCGCCCCCAATTCATGCGGCCGGCATCGCGATACTGCCCGAAGGAGAAATGGTGGTTGGCATTGAGCCAACCGAAATTGGCCTTGCCCAGGCTTTCAAAGGAACGCAATTCGATCATGGGTTTTTCCGAATGGCCGCTTGTGGCCTTGCCCTGTCACATGGGGGCACAAGGCGGGCGGCGCCATACCGCCCGCGCAACACTGTCATGCACGGGGCCTGATCACCGGCACATCAGCACGGGGATTTCCGCATTCTCCAGCACATGGCGCGTCACCCCGCCCAGGATCAATTGCCGCAGGCGGGAATGGCTATAGGCACCCATGGAAAGCAGGTCAGCGCCGAAATCGCGCACCGCGCCCAAAAGCCCCGCCCCCACATCGCGGGTTTGCGGCTTGAAGGGCGTTATTTCCGCATCAATCCCATGCCAGCGGAGATAGGCTTGAATCCCCTCGGCCTTCGGGCCGCGGCGCTGATATTCATCGGCGCAAAGGACGCGCACCGCCTTGGCCTGATGCAGCCAGGGGAGTGCTGCCGCCACCGCCGCAGCACTTTCCGCCGTGCCATTCCAGGCGACGCAAATCCGCGTGCCAATCGCCGCCGGCGGCGTGCGGGGCGCAATCAATACGGGTCGGCCGGAATCAAACAGGATCGCGTGCAAAGCATCGCTGCTGGAAACATCCTCACCCGCTTCGGGGTGCGGCACCACGGCCAGATCGTAAAGCCGCGATTGCTGCGCGACGATATCCTCTTCCCGCCCCACCATGGATTCGAAGGAAAGCGTGGGCCCCGCGGTTTTCGCCGCGGTATCGGGGTTATCGGCCAGCGTCACATCGCCCAGATTGGCGGTGAATCTCTGGAACAGAGTCTTGACGCGATCCGCCCTCTCCCCGCTTTCGCGTTCGGTGGCGGCCATCATTTCTTCGATCATCGCGCCCGAAAGCCCTTCCCCGGCGAGCGGCGCGACATCGCGCGCATCCACACGCACATGCAGGCAATGCACATGCGAACCCCAAATGCGCGCGGCAATCAGCGCGGTGGCAAGCGCGGATTCCCCCGCAGCCGTACCGGTCAGCGGCAGCAATAGACGGCGATAGGCCATGGCCATGCCTCCTCTGTTGTTTTGGTCTTGATTGCGTCGTCCCAGATATGGGTTGGATTAGCGCATTTTCAGCCCGCCACGCCAAGGGCCTGGCGTGCCGCGCCAAGCGCATCCCCCGCCGCATCCAGCCGGCGCCAGTCAATCGTGCCGGGGTCCGCCTGGGCGGCGCGTTCCAAAACGGCGATGGTCGCGTCAGAGGCATCGCCGCGCCGCGCCAGGATGCGCGATTTCAGGATTTCCATAGGCGCTTCAAGCCAAAAACCGTGAAACGGCACGCCGATACGCGCCGCGATTTCCGCCGCCTTCCGCCGATGCTGCGCGTCCAAAAACATTGCATCCAGCGCCACCGCATGGCCCTGGCGCAGCGCGGCCTCGGCAATCATGAATAATTCTTCATGTGTCGCGGCGCTAATGGCTTCGGTATAGGCCTCGGGCGGTAGCGGTTCCTCCGGCGCCAGGCCGAAGCGCCGTTTGCGGAGTTCATCGGATCGCAACAACAGCGCGCCCGGTGCGGCGCCGAGTGCGGGTGCCAGGCCGCGCGCCAGGGTGGATTTGCCGGTGCCTTGTAGCCCGCCTACCGCAATCAGCCGCGGCGGCGGTGGCGCGAGATACGCCTCGGCGGCGCGCAGCAGCGGCACGCCATCCCGCCCGCGCGCGGCTTCCACATGCGCGCGCACCAGGGCGCGGAGCGCAAGCCAGAACGGCAAAAGCCCAAGCACGCCATAATCGCCCGACCGCGCCAAATACCGGTTCAGCACACGATTCGCAGCCGCGCGCCCCGCCTGCCGGTCCAGATCCATCAGCAGGAAGGCCAGGTCATAGCCCGTATCAATCCGCGCCAACGCCTCATCGAATTCCAGCGCGTCAAAGGGGGTGGGCTTGCCCTGCCACAGGCACAAATTCCCCAAATGCAGATCGCCATGGCAGCGCCGAATGCGCCCTTCCGCCGCGCGGGCCGCCAATCTTGGCGCCACGCCCTCCAGCGCTGCCTGAAACCGTGCGGCAAGCGGGGCAAGGGCCGCTTCGGGCAAGCCTGCGGCGCCGGCGGCGCGCAGATTGCCGGCCAGCACCTGCGCCATGGCGCCCGGCGCATCCAGCCCGGCAACCTTCGGGGCTGCCTGATGCAGCGCAAAAACCGCATCACCCAAGGCGTCCAGCATTGCGGGCGTCAGCGCGCCGCGCGCCGCGACAGCATCCAGGAAATCGCTGGCTGGGATGGGTGCCATGCGGAGCACCCATTCCACCACCTCACCCGCGCCGCCCTCACGCAGGCTGCCATCCGGGGCGCGGGTGATCGCCACCACATCGCGGTAAATCCCGGGCGCGGCGGGCTGGTTCAACTCCAATTCCCGCCGGCAGAAATGCGCCCGCGCCGCCAGGGTGCTGAAATCGAGAAACCCCAAAGCGACGGCTTTTTTCATTTTCCAGGCGGTGTTGCACCCCACGAAAATCGCCGAAATATGCGTTTGGATCGGCGTGGTGCCGGCAAGCTTCTCCAAAAACGCGGCCACTGCCGCCTGGCCTTGGGGAATGCCGGCGGCCAGTGTCACGGGTAGAGGGTTTCCAGCCGCCACCCCGCGCCATCACGGTGAAAAACGCGGCGTTCATGCAGGCGGAAGGGCATGTCGCGCCAGAATTCAATCCGCGCCGGCAGCACGCGAAAGCCGGACCAGAAGGGCGGGCGCGGAATCTCGCCCACCGCGTATTTCAGCCCATATTCCGCCACTGCCTTTTCCAGCGCAAAGCGGCTTTCCAGCGGGCGGGATTGCTTGGACGCCCATGCCCCAAGGCGCGAGGTACGCGCGCGGGAAGCATAATAGGCATCCGCCTCACCATCCGAGACCTGTTCCACCTGGCCTTCCACGCGAATGCTGCGCTGGAGTGTTTTCCAATGAAAGCAAAGCGCAGCAAAGGGATTGGCGGCCAATTCGCCACCCTTGCGGCTATCAAGATTGGTGTAGAAAACAAAGCCGCGCGCATCCACGCCCTTCAGCAGCACCATGCGCGCCGATGGCCGGCCATCCGGCGTGGCCGTCGCCAGGCACACGGCATTCGGGTCATTGATCTCCCCCTTGGTGGCCTCCGCCATCCAATCCTGAAACAGGGCATAGGGGTCTTCGGTGGTGGTCACGGTGCCGTCCATTGGATTCTCCTTGTCATGCCCTGTATCGGGACGCTTTGCGAAAGGGCAAGGCCCTTGCCCGGTATCCGCCGCCATGGCAGAGGGCACGCGTAGATTTAGCCGGATGGTCCATCACCCGATGAACGACGCGGAACCAGCACCCAGCATCCCCAAAGGCACCCTGATGGCCGGCAAGCGCGGCCTGATCATGGGCGTCGCGAATGATCGTTCCATCGCCTGGGGCATTGCACAGGCGATTGCCGCGCAGGGGGGCGAAGTTGCCTTCACCTATCAAGGGGAAGCGCTTGAAAAGCGCGTGCGCCCGCTGGCGGAAAGCCTGGGATCAAGCCTGGTTGTGCCCTGCGATGTGGCCGATGACGCCGATATGGATGCCGCCTTTGGCGCGGTGGAAAAGGCCTGGGGCGGGCTGGATTTCCTGGTCCATGCCATTGGCTTTGCCGATAAGCAGTATCTGCGCGGGCGCTATCTGGACACGCCGCGCGACGCGTTCCTGCAGGCGATGGATATTTCCTGCTATTCCTTCGTCGCCGTCGGCCGGCGCGCTGCCGCGCTGATGAAGCGGGGCGGGGCGCAGCTCACCCTTTCCTATCTTGGGGCGGAGCGCGTGACACCTCATTACAATGTGATGGGTGTGGCGAAGGCCGCCCTGGAAGCCAGCGTGCGCTACATGGCGACCGATTTGGGTGAGGCCGGCATTCGCGTGAATGCCATTAGCGCCGGCCCGATCAAGACACTCGCCGCCAGCGGCATTGGCGATTTCCGCTACATCCTGAAATGGAACCAATATAATTCACCGCTGAGGCGCAATGTGACGATCGAAGAAGTGGGCGGTGCCGGGCTTTATCTGCTGTCTGATCTTGCTGCGGGCGTGACGGGTGAAGTGCATCATGTGGATAGCGGCTATCACATAGTTGGCATGAAGAACCCCGACGCACCGGATATTTCCACGGTTTGATGGCACAGAAAACGCGGCCCGCATCGGCATGCCGCGTTGTTTTGGGCAAGCAGCGCCAATCAGGCCGCTTGCAGGCGCTGGATCAGCGATTGCGTGGCGCCGCGAAGCTGCACTGCCTCCTCCACCAGGGACTTGGGCGCCTGGTTGAGGAGGCCCACCATTTCGCGCATCACCGCAACCACATCCGCAATGAAGGATTGCCCAATCGCCTTTTTCAGATCATGGCGGATAATCCCAAATGGCCGCACGGTGTGCGGCTTCCAGTTCAGTACCACGCTTGGCTTCCGCCAGACGCAGCTTCGTCGGTTCCACCAGGGCAGGGCCTATGACAGTTGCCGCAGGCGCAATTCATAAAATTTGGGTCTCCTGCTCCTCGGCGTTTCTTCAAAAGCCATTCCCTTATTCGAAGGGGCATCGTGGCCCCGGTCAGGGACAGCTTGCGCGCCAGCAGGAGGCAGGGGCTGTGGCGCAGCAGGTGAGGATTTCATTAAACACGACTATGGCACGGGACGAATAACGAATTGAATGCCGCACAGGCTTCCTCATCGCCTGTTTAGGAATTTCACCTAACATCCTGCTGCTTTCGACATGCATGTTGATACGGAAAACCTGATGCAATCCTTATCTGCGGCGCCTTCAGCAAAACGCTTCATGCTTGGGCTTGGCCTTGTCGTGGGGCTCGCGGCCTTGGGTACCGCCGGCATCATCCATGGTCTGCCACAGACCCTACCCGCAGCGCCGGCTGATCCGCGCCTGCCGATGCTGGCGCGCAGCCTGGATGTCGCTGAACGCGCCATGCAGCTTTCGGGCGCCGTGCCGCCCATGTTGCTCGCGCGTTCCGAAGCGGAATTGGCGGAAGCCGCGCGCCGGGCGCGCCAGGCGGAAGACCGGCTGAATGCGCTGTTGCGTGGCATGGCGCAGAGCCCTGTCGCGATGCAGGCAGCGAGCAATGATCTGGCGGCGGCGCTGCGCCAATTGGCCACCGCGCTGACCGCAGAGCAACAGGCACGTCAGGAAACCGAACGCCATGTGGCTGCGCTTGGCGCGGCGCATCATGCCTTTCGTGCCGCATTGCTGCCGGCGATTGACCAGGTGGGCCAGGAAATCAGCCGCGCCATGAATGGTGCTGCGCCACCGCGCGGTCAGGCGCCGCGGCCGCGCGGCATGCTCGCCAATAATGAAATCCCGCGCCAAGCCGCCTTGTTGAAGGCACGGAGCGCGGCAGAGGAGCTTTTCGGTATCGCCAATCGTGTCGGCACCATGCAGGATGATGCCAGTTTTCAGGCATTGCTCACCACACAGAGAGCCGCGCTGGCCGGCTTGCAGAATGCCATGAGCGTGCTTGGCGGTGCGCCGCGCTACCTCACGCTCCGCGAAGCCGCCTCGGCCTTGCAGCGCGCGCATGAAGCGCTGGAAGCACCAACCGCCCGGCATGCGCCTGGTGTCAGCGCCAGCACTCATGTCGCCGCTGCGGCGGCACGGCTCAAGGATGCGGGCACGCGTTTTCAGGCTGCGATAGGCCCCATGCTGATCAGCCCTGCGGAAGAAGCGCGCCGCGCCCGCCCTGCCCAGCCGCAGCACCTACCGGCGCAGATGCTGCCCATCGGGCTTGGCGCATTTGCCCTGATCTTGGCGGCGATATTGGCATTTCTCACTTTCCGCCGCGCCGTGCCTGCCGCTTTGGCAGCGCGCCCCGATCATGGCGGGCTTGCCGCACTGCGGGCCGAGCTTCTCAGCGCCCATGCGGCGCGCGATGAAGCCAAGGCCGCATTGCTGCGGCTGCAAACGGACCACGCCGCACTGCGGGCCGAAACAGCCCATATGCTGGAAGCAGATATCACGCCCCGCCTGCAAGCCCTGACGCAGGAGGCTAAGACCAGCCGTGAGACACTGGCTGCGCTGAGGCAAGTACAGGCCAATGCGCAGCAGGCCACCACCGGGATTGGTGCCAGCGCCGAACGCGCACGGGACGAAACGGGCAAGGTTGCAGCCGCCGCTGAGGAGCTGACGGCGACCGTCGGCGCGGTCTCAGAACAAATCCGCCATTCCGCCACCATCGCGGCCCAGGCCGTGAATGATGCGGGCCGGACTGATGCCATTGTCCAGGGCCTGTCTGGCGCGGCACAGAAGATCGGCGATGTGGTGAAGCTGATCACTGCCATTGCCGGCCAGACCAATCTTCTCGCGCTGAATGCCACCATCGAAGCGGCGCGCGCGGGTGAAGCGGGCAAGGGCTTCGCCGTGGTGGCCTCCGAGGTGAAGGCGCTGGCGACGCAAACCGCCAAGGCGACTGAGGAGATTTCCCGCCAGGTGCAGGAAATCCGCGGCACTTCCGCAGAAGCGGTGGCGGCCATCCAAGGGATCGCCCAGGTGGTGCAGCAGATTGACAGCATCGCCGCCGAAGCCGCGCGGGCCATTGAACAGCAAGGTGCAGCGACGCGGGAAATCGCCCAAGGTATCGCCGCGGCGGCGGAGGGCACCACGGCGGTTGCCGGCGCGGTCGCCAAGGTGCAAGGCGGCATGGAAGCCGCTGGCGCGCCGGTGGCGGCGCTGGACACTCAAGCCGAGGCGATGGCGCGGCAAAGCGCGGTGCTGCAGCTGGAAGTGGTGTCTCTGGCGGCGCGACTAAGGGCGGCGTGAGGCTCCATCAGGCCGGAAGCGCGTATAGATCGGCCTTAGCAGGAAAGGCGTCAGGAAAAGCGGGAATTGGCCAAGGGCGAAGAACAGCAGAATGCGCTCATCCGTTGCCGCCGGCAGTACCGCCAGAAAAAGCGCCATATTGCGATTGCCGCCGAGCAAACCCGCCGTCAGCGCCAGCTTCTTGCCCGTTGGCGCAAAGACCAGGGCGGTTGCGGCATTCAGGCCGAAATTCGCCGCGAATGCCAAGGCAAGGCCGCCCATGACCCAGGCAGGGTCTGAGGTGATCTTGGCCAGCATCCCATCCATGACGCCAAAGCCAAAAATCACCACCAGCCACACCACAGACCCATCCAGGGCGCCGGCATAGCGTTGCAGGCGCGCCGGGCCCAAAAGCCGGCGCAGCGCCACCGCAATCAGCAAGGGCAGCCCGACCACGAGCATGAGCCGCCCCATCAGCGCGGAAAGTGAAATCGCCAAATCTATGCCCATCAACCCAAGCGCCAGGGGCGGCGCGGTAAAGGGTACAATCAGCGTGGTGATGATCGCCACCACAAGGGAGATTTCCCCATCCAACCCCACCATGCGCGCAAAAGCGGGGGAGGATGTGGCGGCACAGCCCATGGCGCTGATCACCAACCCCGCCACCAAGGGCCCATCAAAGCCAAAGCCGCGCAGCACGAGGAATAACAGGATGGGGCAGACCAGCATCATCCAGCCAACCAGCACCGCCACCAGCACGGGCCGGCGCAAATACGCGACCACCTGCGCCAAATCCACGCGCAGCAGCACAATGGTCATCAGGGTTGCGACCGTGAAGGTGACCACATCGCGAAACAACGCGGCCAAGGGCGGGATGAACAGCCCCGCAAAAATGCCAAGCGCCAGCAGCAGCCCACCACGCCGGGCGGACCATTCCAGGAAGCCAAGGGGCGTGAGGAAACTCATCCCCCTCCCGCCGCCATGATCGCCGTGCGATAGGGCAAGGAAGGCACGGCCCCTTCCTGCGAGCAGGCCAGCGCACCCGCAGTAACCGCAAGCCGCAAGGTCTTTTCCGGCGTGAAGCCCTTAGCGCTGGAAGCGGCAAAGGCGCCCAAAAAAGCATCGCCGGCGCCGGTGGTATCCACCACCGTCACGCGGGGTGGCGCAGCATCAATCACCACACCATCCGGGCGCGCCCAAAAGGCGCCAGCGGCGCCGGCGGTTACGATCACGTCGCGCATTGTCTCGGCAGCGAGGGCGAGTGCCAGGGCGGCGGGTTCAGCCTCTCGCTGCGCCAGAATGGCGGCTTCGGTTTCATTCAGCACCAGCATATCCGTGGCGGCCAGAAGCTCTGGCGTGATGGGTGCTGCGGGGGCGACATTCAGGATGCGGCGCGCGCCAGACATGCTGCGGAACAGCGCGGCGGTCGCGGCTTGCGGTGTTTCAAGCTGTGCGAGTGCCACCGCGATATCACCGGGCGGCGTGAAGCCTGGGGGTAAAGCCAATGCCGCATTGGCGCCTGGGATGATGATGATCTGATTCTCACCAGCTGCATCAAGCAGGATGGTGGCGGCGCCGGTGGGTGCCTCAGTGATTTTCACTGCCTGCGCCGCAATGCCTTCTGCCGCCCAAAGTACCTGCGCAGCCTTGCCCGGCGCATCATCGCCAATGGCCGCGATCAGCGCCACACGCCCGCCCGCGCGTGCCGCAGCGACCGCCTGATTGCTGCCCTTGCCGCCATGGAATTCCGCCATGCCAAGCGCGGTCAGTGTCTCCCCCGGTGCGGGAAAGCGCTCAAGGCGCAGCACCGTGTCGCGATTATATGAACCAATAACGAGAATACCGCCCATAAGGGCAAAGCCTGCGGGGCGTATCCGCCCCGGTCAAGCGTGAAATTATGTCAGGCAGGCCGCCACATGGGGTAGGAAATGCTGCACCGGTGGTGTCGTGAGGCCCGCCACCTTCGCCCCTTCATCAAAACGCCTGAGGCGCACGGCATCTTCCGCATGTGGCAGCGCGCGGAAGGCCGCGACTTCATCGGCCGACATTGCCCCACCTTGCAGCGACAGGCTGAGGACGGAATCAGGCGAAAGCTTGGCGAAGTAATCGGCTTCCGTCGCGCAGAGATAGCGCTTGGCGGCGACATGCAGCCGCACGGGTTCTGTCACTTCCGGGCCAAACCAGGATTGCAGCCAGACCTGGCCCAATTCCTCATGCTTGTCATCCACACCATGGGCTGCGGGATTGTCGCCCAGATCATGCACCATATGGCCGATATCATGCAGAAGCGCGGCGGCAATGAGTGCTGAGGAACAACCCTCACGCTCTGCCTGCCAGGCGGATTGCAGGGCGTGCTGGCGTTGCGTGACATCATGCAGGCCGTAACGGCCATGGCCCTTGCCATCAATCAGATCAGCCAGTTCTTGCAAGCGTGGGTCGTTATCCATAACGCGTTAATCCTCCGGGTTACTCGACTAGCTAAGCTGATGCCGGTCGCAGGAAAACCACATCATGGCCGTGTCATGAAAATTTCACGGCCATGACTGGCAGGCTTTACGCAGCCTGGTTCAACCCACCCATCGCCATCAATTGCGTCACATGATGATCCGCATCGCCGAACATCGTGTCTATGGTGGTGATGCGCTTGAAGTAATGCCCGCCCAGATATTCCATCGTCATGGCAATGCCGCCATGCAATTGGATGGCGCTCTGGCCGAGGAATTTGCCGGAACGCCCGATCTGCACCTTCACCGCCGACATTTGCCGGCGGCGTTCGGTGGCATCGGTTTCCTGCGCCATCATCGCCGCCAGCATGGCCATGGAACGCGCTTCTTCCAGGGAGACCATCATCTCCGCCGCGCGATGCTGCAGCGATTGGAAAGACCCGATGGGCCGGCCGAATTGCTTGCGCGTGCGCAGATAATCAAGCGTCAGCTTATGCAGCGCATCCATCGCCCCCACAGCCTCACCGGCAAGGGCCGCGATGGTTTCATCCACCACATGATCCACCAGCGCCAGGCCATTGCCGGCATCACCCAGCAACGCTTCGGCGGGTAGGCTCACGCGATCCAGCGTGATTTCCGCCCCGCGCAAGCCATCCGTGGTGGGGTAGCCGCGCCGTGTCACGCCCTTCGCATTCGCCGGCACCAAAAATACACCAATGCCGGATTTGTCGCGCCGCGCGCCACCGGTGCGCGCAGTGACCACAATCTGGTCCGCCACATCGCCATGCAGCACCACACCCTTGCGGCCTTCCAGCACCCAGCCCGCGCCATCCTTCTTCGCCGTGGTCGCGATATCATGCAGATCATGGCGCGATTGCGGTTCCGTATAACCAAAGGCGAGTTTCAGCTTGCCCGCGGCAATTTCCGGCACCATCGCCGCACGCTGCGCGGCCGTTGCGCCGTGGCGAATAAAGCCGCCACCCATCACCACGGTCGCAAGCCAGGGTTCCAGCGTAATGGCGCTACCCATGGCTTCCGCCATCAGCATCACCTCAACCGGGCCGGCACCAAAGCCGCCATCCTCTTCCGCGAAGGGCAGGCCGAGCAGACCAAGATCGGCATAGGCTTCCCACATTTCCTGCGACCAGCCAGTGGCTGATTTCATGAAGCGCTTGCGGTCTTCAAACTTGTATTTGTCAGCCAGCAGCTTGGTCAGGCTGTCCTGCAGCAGCCGCTGGTCTTCGGAAAGATCGAAATCCATGTCTCAGAGCCCCAAAAACGCTTTTGCCATGATGTTCTTCTGGATCTCGGTGGAACCACCATAGATCGTCTGCTTGCGCCAATTGAAATAGGTGGGCTGCGCAAGGGTCGCCCATTCCGGCGCCAATTCTGGTTCATTCCAGCGATCGCCATCGGGATCAGCACCGACCATGCCGTAAGGCCCGGCGGCCATGACATAAAGATCACTGATCGCCTGCTGAATCTCCGTGCCGCGAATTTTCAGCACCGAAGACGCCGGGTTCGGCTTGCGTTCACTCAGCTGACGGTTTTCATCGGCCAGCACGCGCATGGTGGTCATCTCCAGCGCCTTCAACTGCACCTCAACTTCCACCAACCGCTCACGGAAGCGCCCATCTTCGATCATCGGGCGCTCACCACCCGGCGCATTCTGCGCAATCAGCTTGAGCCGGCGAATACGATCCTTGGAAGCACCAACCCGTGCCTGACCGGTGCGTTCGTTGGAGAGCAGGAATTTGGCGCAATCCCAGCCGCGATGTTCCGTGCCGACCAGATTGGCGACCGGCACCTTCACATCATCGAAGAACACCTCATTCACTTCATGCGCGCCATCAATGGTGATGATGGGGCGCACGGTGATGCCAGGCGTTTTCATATCCACAACCAGGAAGGAAATGCCTTCCTGCTGTTTCGCCGCTTCCGGATTGGTGCGCACCAGCAGGAAGATCCAATCGGCATATTGGGCCAGCGTCGTCCAGGTCTTTTGCCCATTGACGATATAGTGATCACCCTCACGCACCGCGCGCGTTTTCAGCGAGGCAAGGTCAGACCCCGCGCCGGGTTCCGAAAAGCCCTGGCAGAACCAAAGATCGAGATTGGCAAGCTTGGGCAGGAAGAACTTCTTTTGTTCTTCGGTGCCGAAGGCGATCAGCACTGGGCCCAACATATTGCAATTGAAACCCAGCGGAATCGGCGCCGGTGTGCCCTGCAATTCTTCCAGCAGGATAAAGCGCTTGATCGCGGACCAATCCTTCTGCCCGCCCCATTCCGCCGGCCAATGCGGCACGCACCAGCCCTTGGCATTCAACTTTTTCTGCCAATCCACCTGCATTTGCTTGGTGGGGGTGCGGCCTGCCGCCATGCGTTCCCGCGTATCGGCGGGCAGGTTGGCATCAATCCAGTCCCGCACTTCCTGGCGGAAGGCGCGTTCCTCATCCGTGAAGCGTAGATCCATTGTTCTTTCCCTTCATTCCTGCCTGCCGCCGCGCGGCATCAAACCTTGGATTTGCCCATGCCGGCGAAGCTGCCGCCCTCATCGGCAAGTTTTTCAATCAAAGCCGCCGGGCGCAGATTTTTATCCCCCGTCGCCTCGGCGTATTTATTGAGCTTGTCGCGCACTGCCTTGAGGCCAAGCGTATCCGCCCAGAACATCGGCCCGCCACGCCAAGCCGGCCAGCCAAAGCCATTGGTGAAGATCACATCAATATCAATCGGGCGGGATGCAATGCCTTCTTCCAGGATACGCGCGCCTTCATTCACCATGGGCAACAGCAGGCGCTCCAGGATTTCATCCGCCTCAATCTTGCGGCGGCGCACCTGCATTTTTTCGGCGACATCCAGGATGATGCGCTCCACTTCCGGGTCCGGCAGGCGGTTGCGCTTTTCATCATACATATACCAGCCCTTGCTGGTCTTCTGACCGAAACGCCCCGCCGCCACCACCGCATCCGCAATCGGCGCAACAGTCCCACGAGCCTTGCGCACCGCCGCACCAATATCCAGCCCCGCGAGGTCACCGGTGGCAAGCGGCCCCATGGCCATGCCATAGCCTTCCATCACGCGGTCAATATCCTGCGGCAGGCAGCCTTCCAGCAGCAGCTTTTCCACCTGCGGCGTGCGCTTGCCGGTCATGCGATTGCC
>JADCES010000279.1 GCA_020250005.1 Roseomonas sp. | reverse complement strand
GTGTTCAGCGAAAGGCGCGATATCCTGACGGAAGCGCGCACCAAGCTGCGCAACCGCTTCCTGGCCGCTGATGTCGGCATTACCGGGGCGAATTTCCTGATTGCGGAATCGGGCAGCAGCGTGATTGTCACGAATGAAGGCAATGGGGACCTGACGCAAACCCTGCCGCGTGTGCATATCGCGCTTGCCAGCATCGAGAAAATGGTGCCGACGCTGAATGATGCCTGCGCTTTGCTGCGGCTTTTGGCGCGTTCCGCCACGGGGCAGGATTTTTCCGTCTATACCACATTTTCCACGGGCGGCCGGCGGCCGGGCGATTTGGATGGGCCGGAAGAATATCATGTGGTGCTGATTGATAATGGCCGGTCCAATATGTTCGGCACGGAATTTCAGGAAATGCTGCGCTGCATCCGCTGCGCCGCCTGCATGAACCACTGTCCGGTTTATGGTGTGACGGGCGGGCATGCCTATGGCTGGGTCTATCCCGGCCCGATGGGGAGCGTGCTGACGCCAACGCTGATAGGCGTGGATAAGGCGGGGCATTTGCCCAATGCCTCGACCTTTTGTGGGCGTTGCGAATCAGTCTGTCCGGTCAAGATTCCGCTGCCGAAAATGATGCGCCATTGGCGCGAACGCGAATTCGAACGTCATCTGTCACCCGTTGCCGTGCGGCGCAACCTTGGGCTTTGGGCCTATGTGGCGCAGCGCCCGGCGCTTTATCGCATGGCGACGAAACTTGCGGTCAGCGTGCTTGGCCTGATGGCGCAGGGCAAGGGGGCGTTTCGGTCCTTGCCATTGGCTGGCGGTTGGACTCAGGGGCGGGATTTGCCGGTGCCGGAAGGCGGCACCTTCATGGATCGCTACGCCAAAACCAAGCGCAATGGCGGGGCCTGAGCGATGAGCAAGGAAGCGATCCTGAACGCCATTCGCCGTGGCCTGAAGCGCGGGCCGCTGCCGGCTGATCAGCGCGCCATGCTGGAAGCGCGCATGATCGCGCGGCCACGGCATTTGATCCCCGCGCGGTCACGCGTGCCGCGGCCAGATCAGATCAAGCTTTTCATCGCCAATGTGGAAAAGGAATTCGGCAGCGTCACCCGCGTGGCCGATGTGAAGGAAATCCCCGGCGCGGTGGCTGAATATCTTTCGCAACAGAACCTCGCACCACGCTTTGTCATGGCGCCGCATCCGGAATTGCAGGCGCTGCCCTGGTCCGATCGCGCGATGCTGGAGTTTGAAACACGTCGTGCTGAGGCAAGCGATCTGGTCTCTGTCCAGCATGGCTATGCCGGCATTGCGGAAACCGGGACGCTGATGCTGCCATCCGATCCCGCGCGTCCAACTACGCTCAATCTATTGGCGGAGACTGAGATTGTCGTACTCCGCGCATCGCGTATCACCGGGCCTTATGAGGATGCCTGGGATATGCTGCGCGCGGAACGGCAGGACCCTGTCTCGGGTGGTTTCATGCCACGCAATGTCATGCTGGTAACGGGCCCGTCGCGCAGTGCGGATATTGAACAGACGCTTGAACTTGGTGCACATGGGCCACGGCGGCTGCATGTGATTGTGGTGGATGATGATCCCGCCGCACTGCCGGGATGAGCCTTTCGCGTCGCCGCGCCCGCGCGCTGAGTGCCGCGGATCGTGCCCTGTGGCAGGCCTATGTCGCGAGTGTGGAGCCACTCCCCGGTCGTGCGCTGCCACCGCCCGAAGCGGCTGAGGCGCCCCCCGTCATAACCGCGCCGCAGACAGTTCTTCCGGTGCAGCCCACTGCACCCCAAGCCTGGCAGCCGCCGCCCATTCAGGTGAATGTCACGCCCGCGGGCTTGGATGACAAACGCTGGCGCGCCCTGCGCAAAGGCCGCATGAAGCCGGAACGCACGATTGATTTGCATGGCCGCCGCGCGCAGGAAGCGCATGATGCGGTGCGCGGCTTCTTGCAGGATGCTTTTGCCGATGGGCTGCGCTGTGTTGCCGTGATCACGGGCCGAGGTTCATCGCCGGAAGGTGGCGTGCTGCGGCGCGAATTGCCGCATTGGCTGAATACGCCGGATATGCGGCGCATGCTGCTGGCGGCGGCGCATCCACACGCAGCGAATACCGGCGCGGTGCATCTGATGCTGCGGCGGCGCAAATGACCCCCTTCGGCGCCAGGCTGCGCGCCTTGCGTGCCGAACGCGGCGTTGCGCTGAAGGACCTTGCCGCGGCCTTGCAGGTTTCTGCCGCTTATCTTTCGGCTTTGGAACATGGGCGGCGCGGTCAACCCTCGGCCGGGCTTGTGCATCAGGTCAATGAATTCTTCGGCCTGATCTGGGATGAGGCAGAGGAATTGGCACGGCTGGCACGACAATCCCATCCGCGCGTGGTGCTGGAAACCGGTGGGCTTTCGCCAGAGGCAACGGCGCTTGCCAATCGCCTCGCGCGGGATTTTCGCAGGCTGACACCGGATGCGATTACGGCGATAGAAGTCGCCCTGGACAAGCTACCAAAGGAAAAGCGTTGATGCCGATGCAAGCGATATCGGCGGGGCTATTGGCGGGGGTGGTGGGTTTTGCCTCATCCTTTGCTGTGGTGCTGCAAGGCTTTGTGGCGATGGGTGCCACGCCATCCCAGGCAGCATCGGGCCTGATGGCGGTTTCCATCGCCATGGGGCTCTGCGGTATTTTGCTGTCGCTTTGGAAGCGCATGCCAATCAGCTGCGCCTGGTCCACGCCAGGTGCGGCGCTGATGGCAGCATCCATCATGCCGGCGGGCGGCTTTGCCGAAGCGGTGGGCGCTTTCATCATCTGCGCCTTGTTGTTGATCCTGGCAGGATTGTGGAAGCCCTTGGGGCGAGCGGTGGCGGCGATTCCAGCCTCACTCGCCAATGCCATGCTCGCGGGGATTTTGTTTGGCTTATGCTTGGCGCCGGTGCGCGCGGTGGCGGAAGCGCCCGTCGCCGCACTCACCATCATCGCCGCCTGGATCATTGCCGGGCGCTGGCACAAGCTGGCGGCGGTGCCGGCGGCGGTGATTGTCGCAGGCGTGATCATCGCGTTTCAGGCACCGTTGCCTCAGGGCAATTGGGCGCCAAGCCCGGAATGGGTGACGCCGGTGTTTTCGCTGACGGCCATTACGGGGCTCGCGCTACCGCTATTCATCGTGACCATGGCATCGCAGAATATTCCAGGGATCGCTGTGCTGAGCGCAAACAACTATCGCCCCAATCCTGGGCCGCTGTTTTCGACCACCGGGGTCTTCAGTCTTTTCGCAGCACCTTTCGGTGGACATGCGGTGAACCTCGCTGCCATCACGGCTGCGATGTGTGCCGGCGATGGCGCCGGGCCTGATCCGGCGCGGCGTTGGCCGGCGGCCGTGATGGCGGGCCTGGTTTACACGGCGTGTGGCCTGGCCGCCGGTATGGCGAGCGGCCTGGTTGCTGTCGCACCACCAATCCTGATCGAAGCCGTTGCCGGCCTGGCCTTGCTGGGTTCCTTTGCAGGCGCGTTGATGGGCGCGGTGCGGGAGGATAAGGATCGCGAAGCGGCAGTGATCTGCTTCCTGATCGCGGCTTCTGGTGTTGCCTTTCTTGGCATTGGCGGCGCCTTTTGGGGCTTGCTCGCGGGGGGCGGCATGCTCGCCCTATCGCGCTGGAATCGTTAACGTACGGGCATGTTGCGCGCGAGGAATTCCGGCACGCGACGCAAGGCATCTTCGCGTGCTGCGGGATGTGTGCCGATGGTCGCTATGCCGCTGCTTGTGGCGCCAACGCCGCGCAGCACGCGTTGCGGCGTATCAGGCGCGTCAAAATCATGATGCGCGCCGGGATAGGTGTGCGCTTCCAAACGCGCGCCGGTGCGTGCTGCGAGTGTCACGCAGGGCGGCGCGGGCAGAGCTGGCTCGGGGAATCTGCACATCTGGGATAAGTGTATTTTCTGCCTGACTGCGGCATGAAGCCGTGAACAGGAGACACCATGACGAGACGACCCCGCCGGAACCACAGCCCTGCCTTCAAGGCGAAGGTGGCGTTTGCCGCTGTGAAGGGTGAGAAGACGCTGGCTGAACTGGCTGCGCAATTTGATG
>JADCES010000278.1 GCA_020250005.1 Roseomonas sp. | reverse complement strand
CCCACCGGCACGCGCCCGACATGGATCAGGCGGGATTTGCGGCGCTCGATCTTTTGATAGGGACGATAGGACATAAGGCGGACCCCAAAGGCTGGTTTTCGCCGCCGATTATGCCGAGGCTTTGGCCGCGCCGAAAGACTTGAAAAGCGTCAGGGCCGTGGCGGCGTTGGTGTCGCGGGTTGAGTTGCCGCCGGCGGACGGGGTGCGGGCGCAGGTGCCGCGGCGGGCGCGGGCTGCGGGGTTGCCGCTGGCGGGCGCGGCGCTTGTGCTGCGGCAGGCGCCGCTGCCGGGGCAGGCGGCGGCCGCAGGCGGTCGGGTTCCAGCGCGATATTGCGCCGCACGCCAGGTCCACCAAAGGGGTCCACATCCTGCCCATCCAGCAGGATATCCAGGTTCTCGGCCTTGCCCGTGGTCAGCACAATCCCTGGGCGATTGGGGATTTCCACGGTCTCACCAGCGCGGAGCACGCGGTCCGTCAGCACCCGGTTGCCCGGATTGTCACGCACCTGCACCCAGCTTTCGCCCTTGGCACGGATCACAATGCGCGGCCGGTCCGGGTCTATGCGTGGTGGCGGGGGCGGCGGGGGCGCGGCCACCGTTGCCGGCGCCGGGGGCGGAGGCTCCGCGACCGGGGCAGGCGTAGTGTCGCGCGCCGCAGTAGCTTCGGCGGCGCGTTCCAGCCGGGGTGGCAGGGGGGGCACCGTATCCACCACGCGCTCTCCCTGCCCGCTCCATTGATACCAGGCGATATAGCCACCCATCGCCAGCGCCAGGCCAAGCGCCGCCAGCACGCCGGTCGGGATGCCGCGCCGTGGCACGGGTTCCGGGAAGACCAGATCGCCCTGCTTCGTCACCGCCGTGCCGGAAACATCGCGAAAGCGCCGCACGGCATCATCCGCGTCAAGCCCAAGCGCAGTCGCATAAGATCGCACGAAACCAACGGCATAGGCAGCGCCGGGCAGGTCCTTCACCCGCCCTTCCTCAAGGGCCATCAAATAGCGCTTATTGATGCGAAGCTGCGTGGCCGCATCCTCAACGCTGATGCCAAGGGCAATCCGCGCCTCGCGCAGTTCTTCACCAACGCGGGCGGCTTCCTGGACGGAGTTTTCGGTGCGGGCAGAGCGCTTCATGGGCTTTCCAGCGGGTCAGGCAGCAGCGGCAGCGGAGCGCGCCATAATCGCCTGTGCGGCCTGTTCGCGCAATTCGGCGATGATTTCAGCGGCCGTTTGTTCCTGCGTCACCATGCCAACCGATTGCCCGGCCATGAGCGAGCCATTTTCGACATCGCCATCAATCACCGCGCGCCTGAGTGCCCCGGCCCAGAAATGTTCGATATCCAGCTGCGCGGCTTCCTTCGTCAGTTCACCGGATTGGAAGCGGCGAATGGTCTCGGCCTGATGTTCCAAAAAGCGCTTGGTGCCTTGATTTTGCAAGGCGCGCACCGGGATTACCGGGAAAATCTCATCCAATTGGATGGTCGGCATGGCATCGCGCGCATTGCCGCGGATGAAGGCCTGCTTGAAATTGGCATGCGCGATTGATTCCCGCGCGCACACAAAGCGCGTGCCGAGCTGCACGCCGGCAGCGCCCATTTCAAGATAGGATAGGATCGCCTCACCCCGCCCGATGCCGCCAGCGACAAACACCGGCACATCACGGATATGGGGCAGGATTTCTTGCGCGAGTACGGTCAGCGACACGGGACCGATATGCCCGCCCGCTTCACTGCCTTCAATCACCAGCGCATCCGCCCCGGCGCGGATCAGGCGCTTGGCCAGCGCGAGTGCAGGCGCAAAGCACACCACCTTCGCCCCGCCATCCTTGGCCTTCTTGATTGCGGTGCCGGGCGGGATGCCGCCGGCGAAAACAATGTGCGAAACGCGCGCCGCCAGGCAGGTATCCACAAGCTGATCCAACCTTGGGTGCATGGTAATCAGATTGACGCCAAAGGGCTTGGTGGTCAGCGCCTGGGTGCCTGCGATTTCTTCCGCCAAACGCGGCGGTTCCATCGCCCCGCAGGCAATCACACCAAAGGCCCCCGCATTGGAAAGGGCCGAGACCAAATGCCTTTCGCTGACCCAGGACATGGCGCCACCCATAATGGCATAGTGCGCGCCCAGAAACGCCGCGCCGCGCGCCATGAGCCGATCAAGCTGCGCCAGGGCCTTGGTCATGTCATCGCTCATGCCGGCGCATCCAACCCATAAGCCGTGTGCAAGGCGCGCACCGCAAGTTCCGTGTAATCGGCGCTGACCAGCACACTCACCTTGATTTCGCTGGTGGAAATCACCTGGATATTGATACCCTTTTCGGCCAGCGCCTTGAACATGGTGGTGGCAACCCCGGCGTGGCTCCGCATCCCAATCCCGACCACGCTGATTTTTGTCACATCCGGGTCAGCCAACAGCGCCTCATAGCCAAGATCGGCCTGCGCCTTCGCCAGCACATCCTGCGTGCGCGCCAGATCAACCTTGCCGATGGTGAAGGTCATATCCGTGCTGCCATCGGCGCCGACATTCTGGACAATCATGTCCACATTCACATTGGCCTTCGCCAGCGCGCCAAACACGGCAGCGGCCACACCGGGCCTATCCGGCACACGGCGAAGCGTTATCTTGGCGTCATCGCGCGAATAGGCGATGCCGGAAACGACGGGCTGTTCCACGATTTCATCCTCATCAACCACGAGCGAGCCTGGCTTGTCTTCAAAGCTGGAGAGCACCTGCACGCGCACACGCTGCTTCATCGCAAGTTCCACCGAACGCGTCTGCAAGACCTTGGCACCGACGGAAGCGAGTTCAAGCATTTCCTCATAGGAAATCCGCTCAAGCTTGCGTGCGCGCGGCACAATGCGCGGGTCGGTCGTATAGATGCCATCCACATCGGTATAGATATCGCAGCGATCCGCCTTGACGGCGGCGGCGATGGCGACCGCTGAAAGATCGGACCCACCACGGCCAAGCGTGGTGATGCGGTTACGTTTCGGGTCAATGCCCTGAAACCCCGCCACCACCGGTACCTGGCCTTGCTGCATGCGTTCAATCAAGGCCGCGCCATCAATGGATTCAACGCGGGCCTTGCCATGCGCCTGGTCCGTGATGATCGGCACCTGCCAGCCCTGCCAGGACCGCGCATCAACGCCAATCGCTTGCAGGGCAATGGCGGTGAGGCCCGTTGTCACCTGCTCACCGGTCGCGACCACCGTGTCATATTCGCGGGCATCATGCAGCGCCGAGAGGTCCTGGCACCATTTGACCAGCTGATTGGTGACACCCGACATGGCGGAAACCACGACAGCCACCTGATGGCCGGCATCCACCTCTCGCTTCACGCGGGCGGCGACATTGCGGATACGATCCAGATCAGCGACTGAGGTGCCGCCGAATTTCATGACGATACGGGCCATAGAAGGCTATTTTCCCTGGGCGGGGCGGAAAAGGAATGGCCGGCGGTTGCACCGGCGCGCGGGGCGGGACAGATACCGGGGGGGCGGGGGACGCGCAACCCACCCCGAAGGTTCAGCGCAAGAAAGGGCAGCATCTTGGCGGAAGCAACGGCGCTTCAGGCGGAAATCGCCAAATTCGACGCGCTTGCGGCGCGCTGGTGGGACCCGAATGGGCCGATGAAGCCGCTGCATCGGATGAATCCGGTGCGTATTGGCTGGATCGCCGAAAGGCTCGCCCGCGCCCATGGCCGCAAACCGGGGGGGGCGCCGCCGCTTTCGGGGCTTAGGGTGCTGGATGTGGGCTGCGGGGCGGGGCTGGCTTCTGAAGCACTCGCCCGGCTTGGCGCTGAGGTCACGGGGATGGATGCGGCGCCGGAGGCTTTGGCGGCGGCCCGCGCCCATGCCGAAGCCGGCGGGCTTGCGATTGACTACCGCCAGGGCGGGCCGGAGGATTTGGCCGAGGAAGCCGGCGGGTTTGATGCCGTGGTTTGCCTGGAAGTGATTGAGCATGTGACGGAACGCGCGGCCTTCCTGGCCGCCTTGGCGCGCGCCGCCCGGCCCGGTGGGCTGGTGTTTCTTTCCACGCTCAACCGTACGCCGCAATCCTTCCTGATGGCGAAGCTTGGGGCTGAATATCTGCTGCGGCTGCTGCCTATCGGCACGCATGATTGGCGCATGTTCGTAACACCGGCTGAGCTTGGCGCGGGGCTGCGCGGGGCGGGGCTGCGCGTGGCTGATTTGGCCGGGATGGAAATGGGGTTTTCGGGCGCCTGGCGGATCACCCGCGATACCGGGGTGAATTACCTGATGATGGCGGAGAAGCCGGCTTAGGTTTCTTCGATCCTGAAGGCATCGGCGATGCGCCGGATGGTGCCATCGGCCGCGACCAGCATGACATCAAAGCGCATCCCCGCCGCGCCATGGCCGGGGTGTTCGGCGAGCCAGGCCTCAGCCGCCGCGACCAGCCGGGCACGTTGTCTCGGCCCCAAAGCATAAGCCGCTTCGGCGAATGAGGGCCGCGCCTTCACTTCAATGAAAGCGAGCAGGCCCTCGCGTTCAGCGATCAGGTCTATTTCGCCGGCTTCGGTGCGACATCTTTGGGCAAGGATTTGCCAGCCTTCGGCGGTTAGCGCGGCGGCGGCCAGCGCTTCGGCATCCTGACCGGCAGCATAAGCGCGCCGGCCACGCAGCAGGCGATGGGTGGGTGGGGGTTGGTGGGGCATGGAGCGAAACTCCCGGAAGTAGGGTGGAGCCCGGCGCGAAAGCTGCCCCAGCCAAAAGCATGCAAATTCGTTCGCGCTACTGTTTAATGAGAGCAACCGAATCGTAGCGCAGGGTCTTATGCCGAAGCAAACACGACAACCATCCCCACGCTTCGGCATCGCCGAATGGTTCGGGCGCGATATTCTTGATCTCACCCCCAAGGAACGCCGCGACATAGCGTTGGATTTGCTGCGACCCAAAAAAGAAAGATCGGAGCGCCCCTGTCCTTTTCAGGCCCGTAAACAAGGCGCAAAATGCTCCAAGGAAGGCGGGGTATGTTCTCTTCGCCTTTATGCGCCCGACCAGAGCGCCGAAACCGGGGCCGTGCTGGCCAAACCCGTTGAAGCGCCGGCAGGAACATTACGCGTCACCTGCCCCTACCGCTTTCATCATGATCTGGAAATCTTGCGCTGGGTTGGTGAGACAATTCTCGGCGATGCCAATCCCCTCATCGCGGCGGAAGTTGGGTTTCTGGAGGGAGGCGCGCTACTTCATGGCGAGGAAGGGGATGATGTGGGTCGGCTTGACATGATACTGGTGAAATCCGGTGCCGTCGGTTCCGAAGCGCTGCAATGGGCGGCCCTGGAAATTCAGGCAGTTTATTTCAGTGGCGACGCCATGAGGGGCGATTTTGAATCCATGACCGATCCACACTTGCCATGGCTTCCGTTTCCGAAGGGACGCCGACGGCCTGATTATCGCAGCAGCGGGCCTAAGCGCCTGATGCCGCAGCTTCAAATCAAGGTTCCCACCCTGCGGCGCTGGGGGAAGAAAATGGCGGTTGTTGTTGATAGGCCCTTTTTTGATTCAATCGGCGAAATGGACCGGGTCGCGGATATCTCCAACGCGGATATTGCCTGGTTCATCGTGGGATTCGAGAACGCTGGTCATGGCGAGATCAAGCGCCTGATCCGCGATGAGGTCCGTTTCACGACTCTGGAGCGGTCTGTGGAAGGGCTGACCGGTGGCAAGCCAGTTCCCCTTTCGGTTTTTGAAAGCCGTATCAAAAGCAAGCTGCTGACAAGCGATCCGCGCTCAAGGCGGGCTGCCAAATGAAACTGCCCAAGAGCGCAATCACGCAACCGGAATTTACGGTTGACGATCTCTCAAATCATGGGCATAAAACGTGAACATTCACGGAGTCGGAAATCCATGAAGGCCGACGTCAATGCTTTGGAAAGACAGGAAACAGGCCTACAGAGCGAAGGGACCAAGCCTTCAGACGCGCCTGTAAGCACGGCCAGGCAATCCGACTTGGGCAGGCATGCCCCGGTTCTGGCCTATCCTGAGGTCGCTGCCCCCTTCGACCTGTTGCCAGAGACATTGGTTTCGTTAACAAAACCAACGAATGTCGCTCAGGTTCGGCAACTAAGCCCTTTCCGTTATCCGGGCGGGAAGACTTGGCTGGTTCCTGAAGTTAGACAGTGGCTCAAGACATCCGGCGGCGAAGGTTCCATTTTTGTTGAGCCTTTTGCGGGCGGTGCCATGGCTGGCTTGACCGCAGCGGCAGAGGGCCTTTGCAGAAAAGTAGTGCTTGGCGAAATTGACGATGATGTTGCTGCTGTTTGGCAGACGATATTCGATGCGCCGCGTTCAGAGGTGAATTGGCTTTGTCGCCAAATCCGCAATTTCGATGTCAATTTCTCTAATGTGAGGGAAGTGCTGGACTCCCCCGCTTCAACCCGTCGAACACGCGCCTTTCGCACCATCGTCAAGAATCGTATGCAACGCGGCGGTATCATGGCGCCCGGTGCCGGCTTGGTAAAAGAGGGCGAGGCAGGGAAAGGGCTGCGGTCGCGCTGGTATCCTGATACATTGGCCAAACGCATGGAAGCGCTATTCCTGCTGCGTGGCAAAATCTCCTTCTTGCAACGCGATGCTTTCGAGATGATCAAGACATTCGCCGATGATCCCGCAGCGATGTTTTTCGTGGATCCGCCCTATACCGCCGGTGGCAAGCGGGCAGGATCGCGGCTCTACAGCCACAATGATGTGGACCATGAGGCGCTTTTCAGCCTTCTGGCCTCTGTGCAAGGCGCGGTCATGTTGACCTATGATGACGCGCCAGAAGTAAGGGCGATGGCCGCGCGGCATGCTTTCCATGTGGAAGCGATTCCCATGAAGAATACGCACCATGCTGTCATGCGGGAATTGCTGATTTTCAAATCATCCAATGGCGCAGATGTGCTCGTTTCACGCCCTGCACCAATCTCGGAAGTGATTTCGGCAAATCGGTTACAAACGCCAGTCTTGACCGCTTAATGGACCTTGTGCGGTGCCGGATGGTGGCGCCAAGCTAAGGCGCCATGATCCGTTTCCTCCTTCTCCTCTCCCTCCTCCTCGCCCCCCTTCTCGCCGCCGCGCAACCCGCGCAGCGCCATATGGTCGCGGCGGGCCATCCTTTGGCGGTGGAAGCCGGGCTTGGTGTGCTCCGGGATGGCGGCAGCGCGTTGGATGCCGCCGTGGCAGTGCAGGCGGTGCTGACACTGGTGGAACCGCAATCCTCCGGCATTGGTGGCGGCACCTTTATCATGTTCCGCCGCGCCGCCGATGGCGGGATCGAAGCCTGGGATGGGCGGGAGGTCGCGCCCGCTGCCGCAACGCCTGCGCTTTTCCTGCGCGATGGCCGGCCGATGCCCTTTCTGGAAGCCATGGCCAGCGGGCGCGCGGTTGGTGTGCCAGGCGTGCTGCCCGTGCTGGAAGCCGCCCATCGCGCCCATGGCAAGCTGCCCTGGGCAAGGCTGTTTGAGCCCGCCATTCGCCTCGCCGAAGAAGGCTTCCCCGTCAGCGCGCGCCTTGCCCGCGACATCGCCGCCGATACGCTGCTGCTGCGCCGGGACGCTGGCGCTGGCGCCTATTTCTTCACCCCAGATGGCCTGGCGCTGCCGGTTGGGCATCGGCTGCGCAACCCTGCTTTGGCCGAGACATTGCGTGCCGTCGCGCGCAATGGCGCGGCGGCGCTGCAACAGGGCCCGATTGCAGAAGACATTATCGCCGCCATCCGCAACCATCCAAGCAATCCGGGCGTCATGGCGCTGGAAGATTTGGCCCGCTACCAGCCGCGCCAGCGGACCGCCATTTGCACGCCCTATCGCAGCTTCCGGGTCTGTGGCTTTCCGCCGCCATCCTCAGGTGGGGTTGCAGTCGCGCAAATCCTTGGTCTGCTTGAACATTTCGACATGCCCCGGCTTGACCCGCGCGGGGTGGATGCGGCGCATTTATTGGCGGAAGCCGGGCGCTTGGCCTTCGCGGATCGCAATCTTTACTTGGCCGATGCGGATTTTGTGCCGGTGCCCGTGCAGGGGCTGACGGACCGCGCCTATTTGACCGCGCGCGCGCAATTGATGGATCGGGACCGCGCCATGCAGAACCCCCGCGCCGGCAATCCTTCATGGCGGGAAACATTCCTCGCCCCGCAAACCCAGGATCATGAGGCCGGCACCAGCCACATCGCCATTGTGGATGGCGCGGGCAATGCGCTTTCCATGACCACCACGATTGAAGCGATTTTCGGCGCGCGGATCATGGTGCGCGGCTTTTTGCTGAACAACCAACTGACCGATTTCAGCTTCGCGCCGGAAGCCAATGGCCGGCCCATCGCCAATCGGGTTGAGGCAGGCAAAAGGCCGCGGTCATCCATGGCGCCTTCCATTGTGCTGGATGGCGCGGGGGCGCTTCATGCCGTGGTGGGCTCCCCAGGCGGGCCGCGCATCATTGGCTATGTCGCGAAAACGCTGGTGGGTTTGCTCGATTGGGGGTTGTCGCCGGAAGAAGTCGTGGCGCTGCCCCATATGGGCAGCATGGGCGGGCCCGTGGAACTTGAACAAGGCACACCGGCCGCCGCCCTGGCCCCGGCGCTGCGCGCGCGCGGGCATGAGGCCACGATCCGGGAGATGATATCGGGCCTGCAAGTGATCCGGGTGACCGGTTCCGGGCTGATTGGCGCTTCCGACCCCAGGCGAGAAGGGGTGGCGCGGGGTGAATAGCCGGGCTTGCGCGCCCCATCTGCAATGCGTGCTATAGGCGACAAAACAATGTTCCTTTTGGGGTGTGCATGATCAGAAAAGCCGTCATTCTGGCCGGGGGGCGTGGCACCAGGCTTGGTGCGGAAACCCAGCTTCGCCCCAAGCCCATGGTGGAAATCGGCGGGCGCCCGATCCTGTGGCACATCATGAAGTCCTATGCCGCACATGGCAT
>JADCES010000277.1 GCA_020250005.1 Roseomonas sp. | reverse complement strand
GGCCTGATGTGCATTTTCCACAACATCAAGGCGTATTTCGACCAGGCCGAGGCCCAGCACTAAGCCCTCATTTGGTGATTGGCATTCGCCCCGCCAATCGCCACAATAGGGGCCATGGGAAGCATCATCCGGCCAGAGGCCACATTAGAAGAACGTTGGGAAGCCCGGTCCGGCCCCGTCTTGCTGACGGGGACGCATGCGCTGGTGCGCCTGCCCATGCTGCGCCAGGAAATGGATGCGGCGCTTGGCTTTCGCACCGGGGGCTTCATTTCGGGCTATCGCGGCTCCCCACTCGGTGCCTTTGACCGGGAATTGGCGCGCCAGGCCGAAAGGCTCCGCGCCCATGATGTGGTGTTTCAGCCAGGCTTGAATGAGGATCTGGCCGCGACCGCCATTTGGGGTTCGCAGCAGGTGCATCTGACGCCCGGCGCGCGTTTGGATGGTGTTTTCGGCATTTGGTATGGCAAGGGGCCGGGCGTTGATCGCTCGGGCGATGTGCTGCGCCATGCCAATTCAGCCGGCAGCGCGCCAATGGGTGGGGTGCTGGCGCTGGCGGGGGATGATCCATCCTCCAAATCCTCCACGATCACATCGGGCTGCGAATATGCCTTCATGGATCTGGAAATCCCCATGCTTGACCCCGCCGATGTGGCGGAGGTTTTGGAATATGGGCTGAAGGGCATTGCGCTCAGCCGTTACGCCGGCACCTGGGTTGGCATGAAATGCGTGGCCGACACCATGGATGCGACCATGACGGTGATGCTGGACCCGGCGCTTTACGCCACGCGCGAACCGCAGGGCATGCCAACACCGCCCGATGGCGTGCATATCCGCGCGACTGACCCGCCCATGGTGCAGGAAGAACGCCTCCGGCATGTGAAGCTGCCGCGCGCCAATGCTTTTGCACGCACCAATGGCATTGACCGCATGGTGCTGGATAGCGCCGATGCGCGTTTCGGCATCGCCGTGCGCGGCAAGGCATTCACGGTGCTGCGCCAAGCACTCGCCGAGGCCGGCATTTCAGAGGATTTTGCCCGCGCCCAGGGCCTGCGCATCTGGAAGGTGGGTTTGGCTTGGCCGCTTGATGCTGATGCCGCGCGCGCTTTTGCTGAGGGGCTTGAGGAAATCCTGGTGATCGAAGATCGCCGGTCCTTCCTGGAATGGCAGTTGCGCGATGCGCTGTTTCACATGGATCGCCGCCCGCGCATTACCGGCAAGCGTGACGAAGCCGGGCGGCCTTTGCTGTCTGATTTGAATGAGCTTGATTCCGCGCAAATTCTGCGCGCGCTATTTGCGCGCCTGCCGCAAGCCTTTCGCACCAATGCGATGCTGGCGCGCATGGCGGCACTTGAAGCGCTGGCGGCGGGTGATCAGCTGCCGGTGCATGGGCGCGACCCGTATTTCTGCCCAGGCTGCCCGCACAACACCTCAACCCGCGTGCCGGAAGGTAGCCGCGCGCTCGCCGGTATTGGCTGCCATTACCTTGCGCGCTTCATGAACCGGGATACGGATTTCTTCTGCCAAATGGGCGGCGAAGGTTCCGCCTGGATCGGGCAGGAACATTTCACCAGCCAGGAACATATCTTCGCCAATATGGGCGATGGCACTTACGCCCATTCCGGCAGTCTTTCGGTCCGCTTCGCAGTGGCTGCCAAGGCCAATATTACCTTCAAGATTCTGGTGAATAGTGCGGTTGCCATGACCGGTGGGCAAACCCCGGAAGGCGAGATTGATGTACCCCATATCGCCGCGCAATTGCATGGCGAAGGGGTGGGGCGGATTGAGATTGTCTCCGACGATCCGGATCGGCATCGCGGCGATCCGCTGGTCCCATCCACCGTTGGCTTTCATCATCGGTCACGGCTTAATGCGGTGCAGAAGGAATTGCGCGCGGTGAAGGGTGTCACCGCCATCATCTATGATCAGGAATGCGCCACCGAACGCCGCCGTAAGCGCAAGCGGGACCTCGCACCACGCGCCAATCGCCGCATCGCGATCAATCCACGCATTTGTGAGGATTGCGGCGATTGCTCCCGCGCTTCGAATTGCCTGGCGGTGGAACCGATTGAAACGCCCTTTGGGCGGAAGCGCCGCATTGATCAATCTGCTTGCAATCAGGATTTTTCCTGTGTTGAGGGGTTTTGCCCATCCTTCGTCAGCCTGATTGGCGCGGAACCCGCACGCCCTTCGGCTATTAGGCTGCCACCGCTGCCGCCCGAACCAAACCTGCCCGCCATTCAGGGTGAGGCGTGGAATCTGCTGATTGCCGGTGTCGGTGGGCAGGGGGTGTCTTCCATGGCGGCCATTCTGGCGCAGGCCGCGCATCTGGAAGGAAGGCCGGTGCGCACGCTGGATTTTTTGGGTCTCGCGCAAAAGGGTGGCGGGGTTTACGCGCAACTTCGCATCGGCCAGGTGGGTGCGGCAGCGGATCAATTATCCGGCGCGCGCATCGCCGCTGGTGAGGCGGATTTGTTGCTCGCCGCCGATATGGTGGTGGCGCATGGCCGCACCGCGCGGCCCTTGCTTGGCCCCGCGCGCAGCACGGCGATTGTGAATGCGGACCTGTCGCCCACCGCGCAATTCGTGAAGGATACTGAAACCCGCTACGATGCTGCCGCCATGCTGCAAAGCCTGGGGGCTGCGTGTCGCGAAGCGCTCACCATCCCGGCCCTCACGCGTGTTGAGCGTGATTTGGGTGATGCGATTTACCTCAACCCGTTCATGCTGGGTTTTGCCTGGCAGCGCGGGCTGGTGCCGCTTTCGGCGGAGGCTATTTTGCGTGCCATTGAACTGAATGGCGCGGCGGTGGAGCGCAACAAGAATGCTTTCGCACTGGGCCGCGTTGCCGCGACCGAAACACCGGAAGCGCCGCGCGGGCCTGAGGCGCTTGATGAAATGATCGCGCGCTTCACCGATGACCTGAAGGCCTATCAGTCATCGCGTTATGCAAGGCGCTATCAGGATTTTGTTGCGCGTATCCGTACGGCGGAAGCGGCTTCGGTGCCCGGCGAAGAACGGCTGGCGCGTGCCGTGGCACGGCAATTATATCGCCTCATGGCCTGTAAGGATGAATATGAAGTCGCGCGGCTGCATAGCCTGCCGGAATGGCAGGAGAGCCTGACGCGCGGTTTTGCCGGTACACAGCGCATTGAGGTGCATTTGGCGCCGCCCCTGATCAGCAAGATCAATCCCGATACCGGCCTGCCGGAAAAACGCGCTTTCGGTCCCGGCATGCTGCGCGCCATGCGGCTGCTCCGCCACGGAAAATTCCTGCGCGGCACCTGGCTTGATCCTTTCGCACGCACCACCGAAAGGCGCGAAGAACGCGCACTGCCGGGCGAATATCGTGCGGGCCTTGAAGCGCTGCTACCCAAGCTCTCGCCCGCCACGCACAGCGCGATCTGCGATTGGGCAGAAGCCGCTGCCGGCATCAAGGGCTTTGGCCATGTGAAGGCGCGCAACCTGAAGGCCGCCCGCGCGCGCATGGCCGATATCGCCAAGGAAATCTCCGCATGAACGCCATCACCTTCGATCTTCCTGAAGAAACTCGTGCGCTGCAATCTGTCGCCCGGGATTTCGCCCGCGATGTGCTGGCGCCCAAAGCCCTGCAATGGGACCGCGAACAGCATTTCCCCGTGGCGGAAATGCGCGAAGCCGCCGCGCTTGGCATGGCGGCACTTTATGTGCGGGAAGAATCAGGCGGTGCGGGCCTCACGCGCTTGGACGCGGCGGTGGTGTTTGAAGCGCTGGCGACCGGTTGCCCCACCATCAGCGCTTTCATGTCCATCCATAACATGGTCGCCTGGATGATTGACCGCTTCGGCAATGATGCGCAGCGCAGCACCTGGTTGCCGAAGCTGATCACCATGGAAGCGATTGCTTCCTATTGCCTGACGGAACCAGGCTCGGGCAGCGATGCGGCGGCGCTGAAGGCGCGCGCGGCGCGTGACAATCAGGGCTATGTGCTGAATGGCACCAAGCAATTCATCTCGGGCGCTGGCGCGTCTGACCTTTACCTGACGATGCTCCGCACCGGCGGGGATGGGCCGGGCGGCGTTTCCGCGCTGCTGATCCCGAAAGATACGCCCGGCCTCTCCTTCGGCGCCAATGAACGCAAGATGGGTTGGAATGCGCAGCCGACACGGCAGGTGATTTTCGAAGATGCGCGTGTGGGCGCTGAGGCGTTACTGGGCGCGGAAGGGCAGGGCTTCCGCTTCGCCATGGCGGGGCTGGATGGCGGGCGCTTGAATATCGCGGCCTGTTCCTTGGGGGGCGCGGAAGCCGCCTTGGATATCGCGCTTCGCTACACCCAGGAACGCCGCGCCTTTGGTAAGGCAATCAGCGATTTCCAGAATACGCAGTTCAAGCTTGCCGATATGCGCATTGAACTGGAAGCGGCGCGCGCTTTGCTTTGGCGCGCCTGCGCCAAGCTTGATGCGGGTGAAGCAGACGCCACCATGTTCTGCGCCATGGCCAAGCGATTCGTGACCGATACAGCCTCACGCGTTGCGGATGATGCGCTGCAATTGCTGGGCGGTTATGGCTATCTCGCGGAATACGGCATTGAGAAGATCGTGCGCGACCTTCGCGTGCATCGCATTCTGGAAGGCACGAATGAGATCATGCGCCTGATCGTCGCGCGGAAGATGCTCGGCGGTTGAAGCCGCGTCACGCGCGCTTACCGCGCAGCCAAGCGAGCGTCCCACCAAACCCCGCCACATCGGCGCGGAGTTTATCAAAGCGTAGCGTCAACCCATGGCCCAAAGCCTTGGATGCATGGTGCCAAACCCGCCCCCAGGCTTCGCGCTTTGCGGCGGCAGTGCCCCGCATCAGCGCCATGTAATGCAACCGGCTCCAGGCCATGTGCCGCGCCTTGAAGGCGGAAAGTGCCTGCGATGGCGCGGAAGAACCGCCGCCAGCGTGCTGCATCACCGCATCCGGCACCAGCACCAAGGCGCGCCCCTTGGCGCGGGCAGCCGCGCAAATCGCGTCATCCTCATAGAACAGGAAGAAGGCCTCATCGAAGCGCAGCCCCTCTGACGCCCTCAGCAACAGGCAAGCGCCAGAAAGGAATTCCGCGCATAACGGCCCCTCCGGCCAAGGCTCGGCGCCACGTTTGCGTGCCAGCAACCGCCGATGCAACTGCTCCACATCCCAGGACCGCACACGCGCGCCGGTTTCATCGCAGAGCATCGGCGCAAGGATCGCAGCATCGGGAAAGGCATCGGCGGCGGCAACCAGCCGCGCAATCGCCGCCCCATCCAAGCGCGTATCAGGATTGGCCAGCAGTACGAATTCCGTTGCTGCCGCCGCCATGCCGATATTGCAGCCCGCGCCGAAGCCAAGATTGGCGCCATTGCGGATCACGCGCGCGCCAGCACCTTCCGCCACCGCCGCGCTGTCATCCGCGCTTGCATTATCCACCACAATCACGGCAAGGCCGGGCGGCAGGCTTCCCAGCATGCCGCGCAAGGCAGACGCGCTGTTATAGGCGACCGTGACGACGCAAACGCGTGCCAAGGCAGCTATAGTATTCAGCCCTGCAAGCTCCGCAGGCCAGTGCAAATGCGTTCCACCTGCACATCGGTCAGCTCAGGATACATGGGCAGGCTCATCACCTCCCGCGCGGCATCCGCGGTCTCGGCACATGCCGCCGGCCCAAGCGGCACGCGGCCCTGATAGGCCGGCTGCAAATGCACCGGCACCGGATAGTGAATGCCCGTGCCAATGCCCTGTTCCTTCAGCTTCGCCTGCACTGCCGCACGATCCGGCACGCGCAGCACATATTGATGAAAGACATGCTCTGCCCCCGCGCGGCGCTGTGGCGGTGCGTAAGGGCCACCAGCCAGCGCAGCGTCATAGGCGGCTGCAATCGCGCGGCGGCGTTCATTGCCGGCATCAAGCGCGGTCAGCTTCACACGCAAAATCGCCGCCTGCACTTCATCCAACCGAGAATTCACGCCAACCATGTCACTGATATAGCGTTCCTTCCAGCCATATTGCCGAATGGCCGCGATGCGGTCCGCCAATTCCTCATCATTGGTCGCCAGCACACCACCATCGCCAAGCGCGCCGAGATTCTTCGTGGGGTAAAGGCTGAAGGCAGAAGCCGTACCAAGCGTGCCGAGCTTCGCGCCATTCAGCGTCGCGCCATGGCATTGCGCGCAGTCTTCAATCAGGGCGATCCCCGCCGCGCGGGTTGCCGCCAGCATCGGTTCAAGATCACAGGCCTGGCCATAGATATGCACCGGGATCACGGCGCGCAAAGGCGGCAGGCCCGGCGGCGGATGGTCCAGCACGCTCAGCAGCTCATCCGGATCCATGGTGTAGGTGTCTGGGTCAATATCCAGCAGCAGCGGTGTCGCGCCGACCATTTCAATCGCGGACACGGTGGCAACCGCGGTGTGGGAAACAGTGGCAACACTCATCCCCAGGCCAATGCCAAGCCCGCGCAGGATCAGCGCCAGCGCATCCGTGCCATTGGCGCAACCAATCGCGCGTTTGATGCCAAGCCAGGCCGCGTATTCTTCCTCAAAAGCCGCGCCTTCCTTGCCAAGGATATACCAGCCGCTGGCCAGGACGCGCGCGACTGCCGCGTCAATCTCGGTCTTCTGGGCGCGATACCCGGCGCCGGGATCGGCCTGGGGGATCATGGTGATGACGGGCGCATTCATTTTGCGTTCTTTCCCTTCAGGGTCACAAATAATCGGCAAGACGCTGGCGATACCAGTCAAGGGAAAGCTTCAGCCCCTGATCGAGGTCAATCGCCGGCACCCAGCCGGTCGCATGGCGGAAGGCGCGATCATCCGCAGCGTAGGAGCCGATATCAATCGGCGCCCGGTCGGCAGGAAACTCGCGTGTCTCAAAACTACCCTTACCGTCATTGGCAGCAATCAGCTTGGCCGCCAGATCAAGCAGGGAAATGGGCGGGCTGCCACCGATATTGAAAACCTGGCCGTCCACGCCGGGGTTTGTCGCTTGTTCGGCGGCCATCAGAAAGGCGCTGGTGACATCATCCACATAGGTCAGGTCACGCAGTTGCGCGCCCCCCCAGACTTCGAAGGGCTCGCTTTCCAGCACGCGCCGGATCCAAATGCCCAAAAAGGTCTGGCGCGCATCGCGGATGCGAAGCCTTGGCCCATAGCAATTCGTCAAGCGCAGAGACACCACCGGGCGATGCAGCACGCGGTTTTCCAAAAGCCAATATTGCTCGCCCGCCCATTTTGAGACGCCATTGGCATCGGGCGGGTTCACCGGATGAAGCTCATCCACCGGCAGGCTGCGCGGGCGGCCGTAGAATTGCCTTGTGGAGGCATGCACCACGATGGCCTTTGGTGCCGCTTCACGCATCACGCCAATCAGGCGCACCTGTGCCACCGCATTGATGGCAATATCGGCAACCGGGTCCTTCTGCCCGCCCATATGGCTCGTTTGCGCCGCCATATTGAACAGCACATCAATCCCTTCACAAAGGGAATGCAATTCCGTGTCGCGAATATCCCCGCGGACCAGCAAAACGCCCGCCCCTTCAAGATTGCGCGCGGAAGCCCCGCCATCCGGCATCATGGCATCCAGCGCCGTGACTCGCGCCCCCATGCCGGCCAAGGCGTGACATAGGTTGGACCCCAGGAAGCCCGCCCCCCCGGTCACCAGAACCCGTTTTCCCTGCCAATAGGCCGGCGTCACCATGCGCGCATATCCTGAACCAATCGCTGGATGTCATACCCCAATTGCGGCGGAATGGCGCCTGTCGCGTGGCGGATTTGCATCCGCTCATCCGCCACGCGCCAGATTCTCTGTTTTGTCGCATTTCCCGAGCCGCCAAGTGTGCCACTTGGCTTGAAAATGCCTAATGGCTGGCGGATCGGGGGCGTTTTTCTTCGCTCTCTGTCATTTGCACGCGGCGGCTCCGCATAATCTCAGCAAAGCCAAACAGCAGCAGGATCTGCCCTGCCAGCACCTGCACCCCGGTCAGCAGCCGGATGCCATCATCATGCGGTGTCAGATCGCCAAAGCCGACGGTCGCTTGCGTGACCAGGCTGAAATAGAGCGCATCAGGAAAACTGAGCCGGATCGGCCCACCCGGTCCATGAAACAGCGGCAGGCGCGAAACCCCATCGGCGATGCGATAGAAGCAGGCGAAGGCAATCACCAGCAGGCTATAGAGCGTCAGGAAGGCAATCACCGGCACGGTGATGCGGTGCAGCCTTTGCGCCAATTCCTCGGTAACCAGGGTCAAATCGCTCAGCAGCAGCACGACCGGGCGGACCGAGGCCGCGACAATCACGGCAATGGCCGCCATGGCGGCGACCAAAGCCAGCCCCTGATCAATAGGGGATAGACGATTGAGCGGCAGGGACAGGCTGAAGCCCCCCACCACCCAAACCGGGATCAGCCAGCGCGCCATGCGTGGCAAATGGCCATGATCAAAAGGGGCATCGGCCTGGGCGGCCCGGCGCAGGCTATCCCGCCGCCACCAGACCGAGCCCAAAAAGGCCAGCACCGGCAGTAAAAAGGCGATGGTATAGGGAAGCGCGGTGGCCTCAGGGAAAGCCGCGCGGCCAATCACCACGAAAAGGCAGGCATAAACCGCAAGCCCGGCACTGGCGCCGAAGCCGAAATGCATGCCCTTCGGAAACAGCAGGTGAAAAAAGCCAATGGCCAGGGCGGCCACCGCAATCAGCAGTAGCGGCAATAGCCCGCCCTGATCCGCAAGCCCGCCCGCCACCAAAAGGCCAAAGCCAAGGGAAAGGGCGGCAGCGCGCAGCCAGTATCGCTGGCCGCGCGGGGAAGGGGGTGCGTTCACGGCGCCAGGGCAACCCCGGTGATTTCCACCTTCCAGGCCTGGTCAACCAGCGCGGCCTCAATCGTCATGCGGGCGGGCTTATGCGCGCGGTCCAGCCAGCGATCCCAGGCGCGGTTCATGGCCGGCGCATCGCGGATATCGGCCAGGATGATGGTGGCGGACAGCAAGGCCCGCTTATCCGTACCCGCTTCGGCCAGCAGCGCATCTATCTGCTTCAGGATATCAGCGGTCTGGCCTTCCGCATCCAGGGTCACGTCATCGGCGACCTGGCCGGCAAGCCAAATCAGGCCGCCACCGATCACGGCGCCGGAAAGGCGTTCTTCGGGTGCTAGGCGGGTAATGGGCATGGGGGCTTTCCTTTCCATTCAAGCTGATCGGCGCGGCGGGCGCTGAGGCGTTTATGGCTCTCACGATACTTTAGAAGGGATTTGGCATGGCGGAAATGATGGCGCTTGCCTTGCTGGGCCTTGCGCGACAGGAACAAAACAAATACAAATAATCCGAGCAACTTAAAATACATCCTATGGTTGTATTTTTATGATCAAGACTCCTTTTTTTCTGCGAATTTCTAACCGTGAATCTATAGAATCAGTTACTTGACGCTTTTAAAGTTAGAAATAAAAAAAACTTTCTTAAGCTCCAATTTGACTCGAAGTTTTGGCGTTTTTGTCGCCAAATTTCCCTTGCTTTGCAGAGCGCGATTCATATTATTTTAACCCTAGGTTGTATTGATGAGAGGTAGTTCGTGTTATGAGTGAAGCCCTGCGTAGCGACCGCAAAACCATCCGCCTGGACAATATCGTCCGTGCACGGCTCAAGACCTGGCCACAGCGCCCCCCGGGCGCGACTTCCAGTGCGGGGGCATCCTGGCTGCGCGCCCGCCCCAGTGAGGGGGAGCCCATCGCCCAGCCCTATCTGAAGGTGCCTGGGTCTGACCGGATGCGCACCATCCCGGATGGGCTTTGGCTGCATTTTGGCGGCATGCCGGAAGACCCCTATGCGGACATCCTCTGCATCGAAGCCTGCTCCACCTTTCAGAATTTGTTGGATAAGCGCTCCCGCTTCGCGCCTTCCACCACCTCCCTGCTGGCCTTCTGCCCCTTGCCCTGGCTGCTCGCGCCCATTCAGCCGGGCGATGAAACGCCGCGCTGGCGCATGATCCCGGCCTGTGTGGCGGAACCCATGGCGGGCTTGACGCTGCCGGTGCGCGACATCCGGGTCCTCTATGGCTTGCAGCGGGAGCATTACACCGGCTTTGCGCGCAACCAGGTGCCCCAGCCGCATGAGTATTTCTGCCCGATGGAGGCTTTGACCGCGCATGAGGGGCACGAAAACCCCTCCATGCGGTCGCTGATTGCGCGCGCTTCCATGTCCTCGGCCTTTATGGACCCGCCTTAGTCGGGGCCACGGCACCGGCGACAATAAGCTGACTGAGGGCGGCCGCGACCACCTCATGCGGGGAAGCCAGTACTGAAACCGTCACGGCATCGGCTTCCGCAGCGGGGTCTTCCAAGGTGGCGAATTGGCTTGCCATCAGGGAAGGCGGCATGAAATGGCCTTGGCGGGCGGCCTGGCGCCCGGCAATCAGCGCGGGCGCGCCCGCCAAATGCAGAAAAACCAGATCCTTATGCCCGGCGCGCAGTCGGTCCCGATAGGCGCGCCTGAGCGCCGAACAGGCCACCACCACGGGCTGCGCTGCCTGGCGCGCCTTGGAGATATGCGCGGCAATCGCATCCAACCAGGGCCAGCGATCCTCATCCGTCAGCGGCTGGCCGGAGGCCATTTTCGCGACATTGGCCGCCGGGTGAAAGCCATCCGCATCTGCAAAGGGCCAGCCCAGCGCCTCGGCCAGCAGGGCGCCAATGGTGGATTTGCCCGACCCCGATACCCCCATCACAATGATCGCGGCGGCACGCATGGCTATTTCGGCTCGAGATGCCCGCCAAAGCCATGCCGCATGGCCGAAAGCGCGCGGTCCCCGAAATTGACCTGATCACGCGACCGGAAGCGCGCATAAAGGGCGGCCGTCAGCACCGGCGCGGCGACCGCCGTTTCCACCGCCTGCTGCACCGTCCAGCGCCCTTCGCCGGAATCCCCCACCTTGCCAGAATATTTCGCAAGATCAGGGTCTTCGGCCAAGGCACTCGCCGTCAGGTCCAAAAGCCAGGAGGTAATGACCGACCCGCGCCGCCAGGCTTCCGTCACATCGGCGATATCAACGCTAAGGCGCTGATCTTCCGGCAATTCCGGGCTATCGGCGTGGCGCAGCAGATCAAGCCCCTCAGCCAGTGCCTGCATCATGCCGTATTCAATGCCGTTATGGACCATCTTGACCAGATGCCCAGCGCCGTGATCACCGCAATGAATCCAACCTTCTTCGATATTGGTGGGGCGTCCTTCACGTCGTGGCGTGGCTGGAATATCGCCCCGCCCAGGCGCCAGCGCGGTGAAAATTGGCGCCAAGCGCGCGACAGGCGCTGCTTTGCCGCCAATCATCAGGCAATAGCCGCGCTTCAGCCCCCAAACCCCGCCCGAGGTGCCGATATCGAGGTAATCAATGCCCTTGGTGCCGAGTGCCTTGGCGCGGCGGATATCATCCTTCCAATGGGTATTGCCGCCATCAATCGCGGTATCGCCGGGGGCGAGCAGCCCGCCCAGTTGTTCGAGGGCGTCTTCCGTCGGCGCGCCATGGGGCAGCATGACCCAAACCGCGCGCGGCGGGGTTAGGGCTGCGACCAGCCCGGCGAGGTCGGCCACACCCACCGCGCCCTCGGCGGCCAAGGCATCCACGGCGCCGGCGTCCTTGTCCCACACCACGGCGCGCTGCCCCGCCTGCATCAGGCGCCGCGCGATATTGCCGCCCATGCGGCCCAGACCGACAATGCCGATTTCCATGACGCCTGCTCCCCTCAGACCAAGGCCGCGCGCACGCGACCGATAAAACCATCCATCGCCTTAGGATCGGTCCAGCGCAGCACCGCGACAATGCCGCTGGCCGGGTCCACCCAGGTCAGATTGCCCCCGGCGCCCGAGGCGAAGAAGGCATCCCGCGCGGCAGAGGGGAAACGCTCCCCGGAGGTGTTCAGCCACCAGAGGAAACCATAAGACGGATTGAGCGCGCAGGCTTCGGTGGACCAATCAAACCATTGCGTCGGGATGATTTCGCTGCCCGCCCAGCGCCCGCGATTGAGCGCCAATAACCCGATCCGCGCCTGATCCTCGGCATGGATGGCAACGCCCCCGCCCCAATGCGTGCCGCCGGGGACGGATTGCACGCGCTGGCCGTTGTCTAGCGTGACCCAGGAGGTGCGGTAGCCGTCCCAGCGCCAATCCCGGCTGCCGCCGATCGGGTTCAGGATGCGTTCGGCGAAAACCTCCGGCAAGGGGCGCCCAAGGCGGCGCAGCAGCGCGAGCGATAGGCGGTTCACGCGGACATCATTGTATTCCCAATGCGTGCCGGGCGGCTGCAATTGGCGCATGCCCTTCTTGCCCTGACCCTCGGCGCCGAGGTCGCGGCCGCGGTCAATCATGTCGGATTTGCCGAACAGCGAGCCTTCCCATTCCGACATGTTCTGCAGCAAATGCCGCCAGGTGATCGGCGCGTTTTGGGGCGAATCAAACCCGCCATCCTTGACGGTTTCGCCCACACGTTGGTCGAGGTCCGGGATCAGCCCATCGGCCCAGGCGATGCCAGTCAGCAAAGACAAATAGGATTTGGCAACGCTGAAGGTTTGGCTGACGTCGCGCGTATCGCCCCAACTGGTCACCAGGGCACCATGGCGCGTGATCATGCCACAAGGTGCACCGCGCGGGCTGAGCGGTCCCAGCACCTCATTATCCGGTGGCGCTTCGAAAAAGCCGCGGCCGATATGGCCGGCCAGATCATAGGGCCAGGGGGTTTCATGCGTGGCGGCGAAAGCGACCGCACTTTGCAATTTCGCGGCATCGAAACCGGCTTGGGCGGGGGTGGTAGCTGGCCATGCGGCCGGGGCGGGGGCAGGGAAGATCATGCTGGTCATGTGCCGGACCATGCGGCTTTCCGCGCCACTCTCCAAGAGGGGGCGTGCTGGACCGCCGCGCGCCAAAGCGGCATGGTGGGAGGCCCTTGCAGGAGGTAGCCCCATGGACAGCGCCACAGAAGCCAATGCCGGCACTTTGGATGTGATTTCGGACGCGATCTGCCCCTGGTGCTGGATCGGCAAGCGTAATCTGGATGCGGCACTTGGGATGCTGGCCGAAGAAGGCTTGACCTTTAAGGTCCGTTTCCGCCCCTTCCAATTGAACCCGGAAATGCCCGCGGAAGGCGTGGATCGGCGGGAATATCGCAGCGCCAAATTCGGCTCGCTGGAAAAATCGCAGGAATTGGACCGGCGCGTGGCCGATGCCGGGCGCGTCGCCGGGCTGGAGTTCCGCCATGACCTGATGGCGCGCACGCCGAATACGCTGGAAGCGCATCGGCTGATCCGGCTGGCGGGTGCGGATGGCCGGCAGCGCGCGGTGGCTGAGGCGATTTTCCAGGCCTATTTCCAGGAGGGCCGGGATATCGGCGACATCGCGACACTTGCCGCCTTGGGTACGGCGGCAGGCATGTCAGCGGAAAGCCTGGCCGCCTTCAGCGCCGGCGATGCCGGGCGGCATGAGGTTTTGGCCGAGGATGAGGGCTATCGCGGCGCCGGGATATCGGGCGTGCCATCCTTTGTGCTGGATCGGCATTTGCTGTTCTCGGGCGCCATGCCGCCGGAGAATATCGCTGATGGGCTGCGCCGGGCCGTCGCGATTTTGCGCGAACGGGCCCGCGAAGCCGCGCAGGGGTAAGGGCTCAGCCCCCGCTCAGCCACAGCGCCACTTCCGCCGCGCCCCAGGCAAGCGCCAGCAAAAGTGTGAAATCGCGCATGGCGCTGCGTGCCTGCTCAAACCCTGCGCGGTGCGGCCGAAAGCGCACGCGCACCGGGCGTTGCGGGATGATGAGGGAGGGGTCTTGGTAAAGGGTGCTGCTCATGTGGAAGATAAGAACAAAACAAGAACAATTTGGTAAGCGAAAAACGACGCGGGCGCGAAAAATTTTCACCGATTGTTTTCATGAGGTTCTGTCCATCCGGAGCCACGCCAGGAAGAATACGCATCCCAGCATGAATTGAAGCCTTGCCGTGTAATGTAATCAGTGATAACACTCTCGCATCTTTCAGGTAGACATGTCGAATCAGGCGATGACAGCAAAGCCGCAACTTGCCCTCGCGCGAAGCTTCCATCACGGCAATCTCCGCCAGGCGTTGATTGATGCGGCGCTATCCGCCCCTGACATTGAGCGGCTGTCCCTGCGGCAACTTGCATCGGGTCTTGGCGTCACCGCCGCCGCTGCCTATCGCCACTTCGCCAACCGTGAGGATTTGCTGTTCGAGGTTGCCAGGATCGGATTTGATCGCCTTAAGCATCGGTTTGAGGCCGCCTTTGACATTTCCACCCCCGCTTCCGATCCAGCGGAAGCGCGCCAAAGGCTAATCCGGTTGGGCCAAGCCTATCTGCAATTCGCCGATGATATGCCCGCCTTGTGGCGGCTGATGTTTGGTTCCCAGGCTGAGGTCTATCGCAATACGGCGAATTTCCATGGCGCCCGCAACAGCTACGAGTTTCTGCCTGCGGTGCTCATGGGCCTGTACCAACAGGGCCTGATCACCACCAAGCCAGACAAACATGATGCGCTATTCGCGTGGAGCGCCATTCATGGGGCAGCTACCTTGCGAAGCGGGCGGGTGCCTACCGCGCTGGCGCCGATAACTGACCTCGCAGTGGGGGTAGCCGATCGTATTATTCGCGCATTGAAATAAATTTGAAAAGTAAAGGGAGTTTTGGTATGCTTCTGCAAAACCTGACCTCTGGGAAGTACCTGCGCCGCCTGCGCATCCGCATGGCGGAAAAGAGCCGCGCGATCACGTGTGGTGACGTGGGCGCTGCTGGTGGCGCCAATCCCGAACATAACGCGCATGCTTGCTGGTGGCAGCACCATCAGCCAGGCGAAACATGGCCGTTCGAACGCGATCTGCGCCCAGCGCTGGAAGGCCGGTAGCGGCCATGTCACGCATTGCCGTATTTGGTGCAACAGGGCTTACGGGCGGGTTGGTGGTCGAGCAGGCGCTTGCGCTGGGTCATGAGGTCGTGGCGCTGGTACGCGATCCTGGCAGAATGGCCCTGAAGCATCCGAGCTTGGTCGTGATGGGGGGCAGCCCGACCTCGGCCCGCGATGTCGGGCTTTGCATAAGCGGTACCGATGCCGTGATCCACTGCCTTGGCATTGGCGGCAAGGGTGATGGAAAGCCCACCACACTCATCTCCGATTCAGTCAAGGTCGTGCTGGCCGCGATGCGCCAACAAGGCGTCCCGCGTATTCTTTGCATGTCCAATATCGGCGCAGGCGGTAGCGGCACTTGGATCGCCAACCGGATATTCATTCCGCTGTTTCTCCGCTGGCTTCTGCCCATCATTGACGACAAGGACCGCATGGAGGAAGCGCTCCGCGCGAGCGCCGTTGAGTGGGTATCGGTGCGGCTGCCGAATATCGTGGAGGGTCCCGAGAAACCCGTTCGGGTGAGTGCCGATGGCCGGGGCATAGGCTTCACCATCACCGCTGCATCGGCAGCCCGCTTCCTTCTGGAGCAGGTCAAGGCCTCGGACCATCTTCGCTCAGCGCCGAGCATCAGCAATTGATGGGGACAACCAATCGGCAAAAATCATCGCGGAAGATAGGATTATCGGAATCAGGCCCGGCGGCGCGAGGGATGCGGAGAGTCATGCATTTCCCCCCGCGGTCACTGACCGGGAGTTGCCGTTTCTACCGTGGCGGCACCAATTCCCGCACCAGCCGGGCGCTGATTTCCGGTTGTTCAAGTGGTGTGAGATGCGCTGAATCCTCTACGGTCAAGAAACGCGCCTTGGGGATGCGGCGCGCAATTTCATGCGTCTCCGCCGGAGGGTAACGCGTATCCTCAGCGCCCGACACCACCAGGACCGGTACTTCGAGCTTTGGCAGCAGCGGGAGCAGCGACTCTCGTTCGATAAGCACCGCGCGCGCGGCCGCCTGTAGGGCGCGCGGCGCACGCCCGGGAAAGGCCGCCACAAACTGTTCGATCACTTCAGGGTTCTGCGCGCGGGTGCGCCGGCTGAAGAAACCAGCGGCCACGCGGCGCCCGAAGAACGCCGTATTGCCAAGCAAACCCGTCAGCCAAACGATGGTGCGCGTACCGAAATCGCTGGTACCTGGCCCGAAGGGTGTATTGAAGGCTGCCACGGCCGAAATGCGATGCGGCGCCTGGAACGCCGCCTGCAAGCCGGCAATCCCGCCCCAGGAACAGCCCAATATCGCGGCACGTTCAAGGCCGAAGGCATCGAGCACCGCGAGCACCGCCGCGCCGCTTGCTGCACTGCTGAGCGGCAATGTTGGCGGGCCGCTCTCGCCATGGCCCGGGGCGCTAATCAGAAGCAGCCGATGATCCGGCGCGAGTTGCTTCACCAGGGGATCGAACATCGAAGCCTCGGCATAGAGGCCGTGCCAAAGCAGCAGGGGAACAGTGCCCTGGCCGGCTTCCCGAACCGCCAACTCCCCGGCGGGGGTGGTCACGCGGCGGCCAGTACCGGCTTGGGGGCCGGCGGTTTGGCTGGCCGCCATGGTGAGGGCGTTGCCGACAAGATCTGGCGTTAGTGGCAGCGGGACGGCGCGGTTCATGGGGTGAAATTCCTTTCACATGGTGGTGTGAAGCAATGAGTCTGAAAGTAAACAATGATCACTTTAGGGCTGTGGGGAATAAAGTCAACATATTTAACATGCATGACTGATCCCTTCCGCAAGGCTGACCATGGCCCGAAGCGCGCCTCTCAAGGCATGGGTGTGGGCTATTTTCATCTTGCATTTGGTTCGATGTTATACTATATAGTTCGATATCAAACAATACCGTTCGCGCCATTCCGAAAGGCCTCTTGCCCCATGACAATCCAAAGACGCCAAATCCTCACCGCCGCCGGCGCCATGCTTGTCCTGTCGGAAGGGATGCTGCGCATGGCGAAAGCCCAGCCCGCACCTGAAGCCGATCCGGCAACGCGCCATGCCGATCCGCGCATCCGTGCCGCCGGCCACGCCATCCGCGCCCCAAACCCGCATAATCGGCAACCCTGGCTGGTGCAGTTGGCGGGCGCTGATCGCGTGTTGCTCCGTTGCGACCTTGATCGCCGCCTGCCCGAAACCGACCCCTTTGATCGGCAGATCGTGATCGGCCTTGGCGGTTTCCTTGAGCTTTATCGGATGGCGCTGGCACAGGAAGGTTTTGGCGCCGATATCGCCCTCTTCCCCGAAGGCCTGCCGGGGCGGCGGCTTGATCAGCGGCCAATCGCGGCAATCACGCTCCGCCCCGGCGCGGGTATGCGCGATCCGCTCTTTACTGCGGTGCCCACGCGCCGGTCGGCCAAGCAGCCCTATGACATGGCGCGGGAGCCGGACCCGGCGCCGCTCGCCGCCGCGCTTGCTGATCCGAAGCGCTTCGGATTCACAACCGAACCGGCGCGGGCCGCGGCATTGCGTGATATCGCGCAGGAGGGCTTCCGGGTTGAGGCCAGCACGCCGCATACGTTGCAGGAAAGTGTGGACCTGTTTCGCCTCGGCCGGGCCGAGATGGCGGCGAACCCGGATGGGATCGGCATTGGCGGTCCGCAGGTGGAAGAAATGGTCGCCCGCGGGCAGCTCACCCGCGCCGCCTTCACAGACCGCAACGGCCAGGCCTTCGGGATGATGATGCAATCAACGCTTTCGGTCATTGCGGCCTCGCCCTGCTTTGTCTGGACCACGACACCGGGCAATGGACGCGTGGCGCAGCTTGAGGCCGGGCGCGACTGGCTGCGGCTTGATTTGGCGGCCAATGCCGCTGGCCTTGGCATCCAGCCATTGAGCCAAGCGCTACAGGAATTCCCGGAAATGGAGCCGCTGCATGAGGCGATGCGCCGCGCGACGGGTGTGGCATCGGGCGAAAGGCTGCAAATGTTCGGGCGGCTTGGCCATCCGGCATCGCCGGGCATCCGCACCGCTCTACGCTGGCCAGCGGAATCGCGTATACTGCGCGGGTGACCCCCACCGACCCGCCCACCTTCCAATTGCTCAATGAGATCGCGATCATTGAGCAATTGGCCCGCAATACCCTGGAACGCGCGCTGCCGGATCGGCTTCGGCAGCCGCATTTCGCCGTGCTCAATCACCTGGTACGGCGCGGGGATGGCGCGTCACCGGGCGCCCTGGCGCGCGCTTTTCAGACGGCCAAGGCAGCGATGACCAATACCCTGCACCGGCTGGAAGCGCGCGGCCTGATCCGGGTGGAAGCCGACCCAAAGGATGGGCGGGGCAAGCGCGTCTTTCTGACCGATGCCGGGCGCGAGATGCGTGAACGCGCGATTGCCGCCGTTGGGCCGCAGATGGCCGCCATCGGGGGGGTGCTGTCGGAGGCTGAGATCGCCGAAATTCTACCGCACCTCAGGCGTCTGCGCGCGCATCTTGACGCCGCGCGGGATTGATCGGGCGCGGCGCTAGAGCGTGTTGCGTTCACATGGGTTCACGCAACCCGCTCTAGCTCGTTGTTTTTCGAGCATCTTCACACGTTCAGATGATTCCATCTGAACGTGATCTGCTCTAGAGCATGTTGCGTTCACATGGGTTCACGCAACTCGCTCTAGATCTCTGTTTTTCGCGCATCTTCACCCGTTCAGATGATTCCATCTGAACGCGATCTGCTTGTCTTATGACTCTGGCCCAAAGAAGGTTTCAAGCCAGGAAGCTGCCAAGGCTTGGGGCTTCAGCCCCCGCTCAGCCAAAGTGCTACTTCCGCCGCGCCCCAGGCGAGAGCCAGCAATAGCGTGAAATCGCGCATGGCGCTGCGCACTACCTCAAACCCTGCACGGCGCGGCCGAAAGCGCACACGCACCGGGCGTTGCGGGATGATGAGGGAGGGGTCTTGGTAAAGGGTGCTGCTCATGCGCAGGATAAGAACAAAACAAGAACAAATTGGCAAGCGAAAAATGCGACTGAGAGGCAAAATTTTTTAACCTATTGTTTTCAGATGGTTTCTGGCGGTTTGGCTGAACCATCCCCGAGTGGGCGCTGCATCAGCACGCTATCCACCCAGCGCCCATGCTTCCATCCCGCTGCCTTAAGGAGCCCGGCTGGCCCGAAGCCCGCGCGGCGATGGAGTGCAATGGACGCCGCATTGCCGCTATCGCCAATCACCGCAATCATTTGCCGAAACCCGGCCGCCGTGCAGCGCGTGATGACTTCTTCCATCAGGGCCAAGCCAACGCCGCGCCGTCCTGCGCCCGGCGCGACATAGACCGAATTTTCGACCGTGAAGCGATAGGCCGGGCGAGAGCGATAGGCGCTGGCATAGGCATAGCCGAGCACGCCCTCCGGCGCCTCGGCCACCAGATAGGGAAAGCCCGCCGCCAACACGGCGTCCCGACGGCGGGCCATTTCGCTCGCTTCGGGCTGTTCAATCTCAAAGCTGGCCAAGCCATGCGTCACCCAATGGGCATAAATGGCCGTGATGGTCGGGATATCGCCCGCTCGGCTGTCGCGGATCAGGAAAGGCTTCATGCTTTGTGCCTATAGATGAAACGAGGGTACGGCGCAGTCAGCCGTGCATCCCGCATGCCTGATCCATGGCGCCGAATCGGGCTATGATACCCCGGCATTGGAACAGGCCGGACGCAGCCCCAGATAAGACGCGCCTGAGGAAGGAGAGCTTCGTGTCGCAGCCCCCCGATTCGCCCTTGCGGCGCCGTTTGCTGGTGTTGCGCCTGGCCGGAACTGGGGTTGCCCTGCCGGCGGGCAGCGCCTTGGCCCAGGGGCGGAAGGCGCCGGCGCCCGCAGAACCTGATTTGCCGGGCAAGAACCAGTCGCCCGCGCCGCCGCGGCGCAGTGGCGAAACCGATGCCGATCCGGGGGATGAACCGGGCAATGGGCGCGGCGCGGCGCGCGGTGGGCGCTCGCTTGAAGCAACTGATGCGGACCCGAGCGATGAGCCAGGGCGCGGAAGGGGTGGCAGTGGTGTGACTGACGCCGACCCTGGCGATATGCCGGGCAGGGGGCGTGGCGGTGGGCGCCAGCTTGGCCCGAGCGATGCCGATCCGGGTGACCCGGCAGGGCGGGGACGCGGCGCCGCACCACCGCAACTGAGAACCGGCCTGCCCGCAAAAAAAGCCTGAGCCTGACCTGGCTTCAGATCTTCAGTTCCTGGAGTGATTCTTCCACTTCCTGGAAGCTTGGCATCAATTCTGTCGGCACCATCTTGCGCCCGGTTTCCACCGCCACTTGCGGCGCATTGCCATGCAAATGCGCAACCAGCACGGCGCGGATCACTTCATAATACTTCGCCTCTTCCTCAATCACGGCCTTGAGGCGTGAAGCGAAAGGCCCGACCAGACCATAGGCGAGCAAGACACCAAGGAAGGTACCCACAAGCGCGCTGCCAATCATTTTGCCGAGGATGGCCGGCGGTTGGTCAATGGATGCCATGGTCTTGATCACGCCCATCACGGCGGCGACGATCCCAAGCGCGGGCAGCGCATCAGCAACCTGCTGCAACGCATGGGCGCTGTGCAATTCCTCTTCCTTCATTTTTTTCAATTCGCGCGCCATCACATCTTCAATCTGATGCGGGTCATC
>JADCES010000276.1 GCA_020250005.1 Roseomonas sp. | reverse complement strand
GGGCGCTTCGCACCGGCGGCCACCGCAACACCAATATGGGACAATGCCAGATCGCGCCGGCTGCCTTGTGCAAAAACGCCCTTGGCGATGAAATCATCCACGGCCGCGGCAGTCAGGATGGCGATATCGCCGCGCGCACCATCAGCGATGCGCTGCGAAATGCTCTTGGTCGGGTCGAACACCATGGTGGGCGCTGGGTTGGTCTTGGCCCAAAGCGGCGCCAGCACGTCAAGCACGCCCTGAAGCGCCAGGGTGGACATGATGGAAAGCGGCTGAGCCATGGGCGGGTTCCTTGCATACTGATCACAGCCACAATGCCGGGGGCGCAGCCATGCCGCAATGCGGCTGGGCTTGGCCGTAAAATCGCCATGTCAATGTGATGTTCTGGCAGAGTCGCGAAAGGTAAACTTTGAAGGAATGGCTCATGCGTCGGAAATTACGGTCCCTGACCTTGACTGTTGGCATTTTCACCATGGCATGTGCGGAAGTTGTGCCGGCGCAAAGCCAAACCTCCCCGGCGCCTGAAGGTTGCGCGCGGCATGAGGCGCGCTTTGCTGCCCTGCTCGGCAAAGCGCCAGATGAGGTGCGCGCGGCGCTCCAGGCAATGCCAGGCATCAGCACGGTGCGGATGGGGGGGCCGACCACGCCGATGACGCGTGATTACCGGATAGACCGCGCCTCGATGCTGATCGAAAGCGGCGTGGTGACACGGATCACTTGCGGGTGAATGGTTTCCAAGGGGCATTCTCAATCTGGGCGAGGATTCATTGACTATCAAATAAATTTTTTTTAATTCATGATTTATGGACCCCGTCTTTACGCGTTTACTGCCCGGCGACCCTGCCCCCCGGTTCGTTGGTGCAACAACGACAATGTCGCGCTTCACCTTCGATACTGCTGGTGGGCGCTATATTGTCCTTTGTTTGCTGGGCACCGCCGGCGATGTTGGCGGTCAGGTAGCGCTGCGCGCCATCGCAGAGCGGCACCATATCTTCGATGATGAAAAATTCTGTCTTTTCGGGGTGGTGATTGATCCGGAAGACCAGGCACAAAACCGCGTTCAGGAACGCTTGCCCGGTATCCGCTTCTTCCTGGATTATGATCTTGAAATCTCGCGCCGTTACGGCGCTTTGGCGCGGGATGCGGCTCAGGGACAGGCCGTTACGTATAGACGCTCCTGGATAGTACTTGATCCGGCGTTGCGAGTCCTGCAGATCTTTCCGATTTCAGGTTCTGCCTTCGATCATGCCGCCCTCTTTGACTATCTCTCGACGCTGCCGGCAGTGGATAGTTACCCCGGCTTCTCCGTTCAGGCGCCGGTGCTTTGCCTGCATAGCGTTTTTGAACCTGCCCTGTGCCAGAAACTGATCAGCTTGTATGAAAGGCATGGCGGCGGGGAATCCGGCTTCATGCGCGAAATCAATGGAAAGACCGTTGGGGTCTATGACCATAACCACAAGCGGCGCAAAGACCACAACATCATAGATGAAGAAATCATTCGCATCACCCAGGCGCGTATCACGCGGCGCATCGTGCCGGAGATCGCCAGGGTATATCAATTTCATGTCACGCGCATGGAACGCTACATCGTAAGCTGTTACGCCGCAGAGGATGGGGGGCATTTCCGCGCCCATCGCGATGATACCACAAAGGGCACGGCGCATCGCCGCTTCGCAGTTTCCATCAACCTGAATGGCGAATTTGAAGGCGGCGAGATTTCTTTCCCCGAATTTGGTCCCCGCGGCTTCAAGCCGCCGCCCGGCGGTGCGGTGATCTTTTCCTGTAGTTTGCTGCATAAGGTATCCAAGGTAACCGCTGGGCGTCGCTATGCTTTCCTGCCATTCCTTTATGACGAAGCCGCAGCCAAAATTCGTGCAGAAAATCTTGGCTTTATTGATCAGCCAGCCGCTGGATAGCGGCGCGCGATACCACCCTGATGCCGTGGCGCTGGAACGGCCATGCAGGTTTCCGTAAAGGATGACGTCACGAATGCCCGAAACCTCTGAAGGGCTGCTTGCCCGCCTCGCCGTCGCCGGTATTGCCGCGGAAACGCGCCACCACCCGGCGGTCTTCACGGTCGCCGAAAGCCAGGATTTGCGCGGCACGCTGCCCGGTGGCCATACCAAAAACCTGTTCCTGCGCCCCGCCAAAGGCGATGGCCCCTTCCTGCTGGCCACGCTTCAGGAATCCCGCCAAGTGTCCATCAATGCTCTGGCCCGCATGGCGGGATCAGGCAAGGTCACCATGGGCAGTGCCGAGGAATTGATGGCGATTTTGGGCCTTACGCCGGGCTCGGTCACGCCCTTTGGGCTGGTGAATGCCCTGCCTGCCCGGATACGGTTTGTCATGGATGCGGGGCTGATGCGCCATTCGCGGATTTGGGTGCATCCCTTGGTGAATACGGCCTCCACGGGCCTCGCCCCCCAGGATTTGCTGGGGTTTTTGGCCGGGCTTGGGCATGAAACGCGGTTACTCGAACTGGATGGTGCCTGATCCGGGCCGGGGTGGCTTGCTTCTGCGGCAATAGGGCGCATTTATGGGGCAACAAGACCAGGATGTGCCCCAATGGAAGTGATCTTCGACCCCTCTCGCCCGCCGCAGGGCGCCGCCGCCGGCGCCATCAAGGATGGTGACCAGACCACCTTCATGCAGGATGTGGTGCAGGCATCCAATGACGTCCCGGTGCTGGTGGATTTCTGGGCCACCTGGTGCGGGCCCTGCAAGCAATTGACGCCGGCGCTGGAAAAGGTGGTGAATGCCGCCGGCGGGCGCGTGCGGCTGGTGAAGATTGATATTGATAAAAATCGCGGCCTTGTGCAGCAGCTCGTGCAAATGGGCCTGCCGCTGCAATCCGTGCCCACCGTCGTCGCCTTCTGGAAGGGGCAGATCCTGGATCTATTCCAGGGCGCGCTGCCGGAATCGGAAGTGAAGCGCTTCATTGAAGGCTTGCTCAAGCAGGCGGGCGGGCAAATGCCGACGGCCGACCTTTTGGGTGAAGCCAAGGCCGCCCTGGAAGAAGGCGATGCCACTACGGCGCTGCAATTATTCGGCGCTTTGGCGCAGCAGGAACCGGAAAATGCCGAAGCCATGGCGGGTGTGGCGCGCTGCCTGATGAACCTCGGGCAGGAAGAACAGGCCCTGCAGGTGATTGAAAGCGTGCCGGAAAAGCTCCGCAACCATGCCGAGATTGCGTCCATCCGAAGCGCGCTTGAATTGGCTGCCGAAGGGCGCGAAGCGCGCGCCAAGCTGGCGGAGTTTGAAGCGCGGTTGGCCGCTGACCCCAATGATCATGGCGCGCGGATTGATCTGGCGGTTGCGCTGAACGCCATGGATGACCGCGCTGGTGCGGTGGATGCGCTGATTGAAGCCATCAAGCGCGACCGCGCCTGGAATGAGGAAGCCGCGCGCAAGCAATTGCTGAAATTCTTCGAAGCCTGGGGCTTTGGTGATGCGGCAAGTGTAGCCGGGCGGCGCAAGCTTTCTTCTGTGCTGTTCCGTTAAGACCGGCGGCACCACGCATCATGCAACCCTTCAGTCCGCGCTTGGCAGACCTGCCGAGCGAGATTGCAGTCTTCCCCCTGACCGGGGCGCTGCTGCTGCCGCGCGGGCGATTGCCGCTCAATATTTTTGAGCCGCGCTATTTGGCCATGACCCTGGATGCTTTGGGCAAGGGCCGGCTTTTTGGCATGGTGCAACCCGATGCGCGCGGCAAGCCAGCGGCAGAAGGGCCGGGGCTTTATCGTATCGGCTGCCTTGGGCGTATTTCGTCCTTCAGCGAAACCGATGATGGGCGGCTTTTGATTACGCTGATCGGCGTGGCGCGGTTTCGCATTCTGGAGGAATTGCCGCAGGCCGCCGGCGGTTATCGGCGTGTGCGCGCGGATTATACGGATTTCGTGACGGACTTGCTGGAAGCGGAACCGCCACCGCTGGATCGCCCGGCTTTGCTTGGGGCGCTCAAGCCCTATTTCCAGGCGCGCGGGATTGAGGCGAATTGGGATGCTGTGGAACAAACGCCTGATGCGCTGTTGGTGACCATGCTCGCCATGGTCTGCCCCTTTGATCCGCCGGAAAAACAGGCGCTGCTGGAAGCGGCCGAGGGGCCGGAACGGGCGGAAATGTTGGTTGCGCTGCTGCGCATGGGGGCGGCGGCCAATATGCCGAACCCTGGCAGCCTGAGTTGATGAAGGGAATCGCTGCATGACCGAACCGCAACCAAAAGGCGGCGCTTTGGACCCGAAGCTGCTGGAAATCCTGGTCTGCCCCGTGACCAAAAAGCCGCTGCGCTATGACCGCGACAAGGGCGAATTGATCAGCGATGCCGCGGGCCTTGCCTATCCGGTGCGTGATGGCATCCCGATCATGCTGCCAGATGAGGCGCGCAAACTGGACGCATGAGCGCACCCACCGAAATCCGCCTGCGCAAGGCGGAAAAAATCCTGGATATTGCCTTTGCTGATGGCGCGCGCTTCGCGCTGCCCGCCGAGTATTTGCGCGTCGAAAGCCCAAGTGCGGAAGTGCAGGGCCATGGGCCGGGGCAGAAGGTGATTGTGGCGGGGCGCCGCCATGTCGGCATTATCGGGCTGGAACCTGTGGGGCATTATGCGCTTCGCATCAGCTTCGATGATTTGCATGATACGGGTATTTTTACCTGGGAATATCTCCGCCGCCTGGGTGAGGAACAGGAAAGCCGCTGGGCGGAATATCTGGCGGCACTGGCAGCGCGGGGCTTGAGCCGCGAACCGGCGCGGCGCGCGGGCGGGGTTTGATCCTGATCATGGCGGGCTGCGCGACATCATCCTAGGCAGGCGCCGTTTTAATGAAGGAATGCGCCATGGACCGCGCCCGTTATGATCGCCTTGCCATCCTGTTTCATTGGGTGATGGCGGCGCTGATTTTCTACGCCGCAGCAAGCATCCTGATTGCCGATGACCTGCCACGCGGCGCCTTTCGGGATTTGATCAAGACCTCGCATAATAGCGTGGGCGCTGTGGTGGTGGTGCTGCTGGCGCTGCGTATTCTCTGGCGCATGGTCAGCACCGCGCCGCCGATGCCTGATGGCATGTCCACCCGGCAGCAGCGCCTGGCGCGGCTCGCGCATTTTGGGCTTTACGGGTTGATGGCGGCCGTGCCGCTGCTGGGTCTGGCGACGCTTTTCCTGCGCGGGCGCGGGCTGGAATTCGGCTTTTTCAGCATTGCCTCCCCGCTCGCGGCCAATCGCACCTTGTCGCGCGCCATCAAGGAAGTGCATGAATTGGCGGCCTATGCCTTGCTCGCGCTGGTTGCCTTTCACGTCGCCGCCGCGCTTTGGCACCAATTCATCAAGCGTGATGGGCTGATGCGGCGGATGAGTTTCAGCCGCTCTTCGCCAGCCGGTCAAACGCCTTGAGCCGTGCGATCAGCGCCGGCATCTCCCGCAGCGGGATCATATTCGGCCCATCGGATGGCGCGTGATCCGGGTCCGCATGGGTTTCGATGAAAACCGCTGCCACCCCCACCGCCACGGCAGCGCGCGCCAGCACCGGGGCAAATTCGCGCTGCCCGCCGCTGGATGTCCCCTGCCCGCCTGGCTGCTGCACGGAATGCGTCGCGTCAAACACCACCGGATAGCCAGTCTCTGCCATGATCGGCAAAGCCCGCATGTCGGAAACCAACGTGTTGTAGCCAAAGGAAGCGCCGCGTTCGCAGAGCAGGACATTGTGATTGCCCGTGCTCGCGATTTTCGCCGCGACATTCTTCATATCCCAGGGTGCCAGGAACTGCCCCTTTTTCACATTGATCACGCGGCCTGTTGCGCCCGCGGCCAGCAGTAAATCCGTCTGTCGGCACAGAAAGGCCGGGATTTGCAGCACATCCACTGCCTCGGCGGTGGGCGCGCATTGTTCCGGCGCATGCACATCGGTCAGCACCGGCAGCCCGGTTTTCTCGCGCACTTCGGCCAGAATGGCGAGGCCCTCAGTCATGCCAATGCCGCGCGCGGCGGAAACGCTGGTGCGATTGGCCTTGTCGAAGGATGATTTATAGATCAGCGGCACACCAGCAGATGCGGCGATTTCCTTGAGCGCAGCAGCGGTTTCCAAAGCATGCGCGCGGCTTTCAATCTGGCAGGGACCGCAAATGAAGACCAGCGGCAAATCATTGCCAAAGGTAACATTGCCCGCCTTCACATGGCGCATCATACCAACCGCGCCTGACGCACCGCCGCGCCAATGAAGCCCGCAAAAAGCGGATGCGGATCAAACGGCTTGGATTTCAATTCCGGGTGATATTGCACGCCGATGAACCAAGGGTGGTCGGGATATTCAACAATCTCAGGCAGCACACCATCGGGGGACAATCCGGAAAAGCGCAGCCCCGCCGCTTCAAGCCGATCGCGATAGGCGATATTCACCTCGTAACGGTGGCGATGGCGTTCCTGGATTTCCGGCTTATCGCCATAGACGCAGCGCACGAGTGAGCCTTCCGCGAGATGCGCCTGATAAACGCCAAGCCGCATGGTGCCGCCCAGATCGGTACTCGCATCACGGCGTTCCACTTCATTGCCGCGCTGCCATTCGGTCAGCAGCCCCACGACCGGCTCCGCGCAGGGCCCGAATTCGGTGGAAGACGCGCCCTTCAACCCGACAAGATTGCGCGCGGCTTCAATCACCGCCATCTGCATGCCAAAGCAAATGCCAAAGAAGGGCAGCTTGCGTTCGCGCGCAAAGCGCACCGCTTCAATCTTGCCTTCCGTGCCGCGCTCCCCAAAGCCGCCAGGCACAAGAATGCCATGCACATGTTCAAGCCGGGCGAGTGCTTCCGCGTCATTTTCGAAGATTTGGCTATCCACCCAATCGAGCTTGACGCGCACATGATGTGCAATGCCGCCATGGACCAGGGCTTCCGACAGCGACTTATAGGCATCCAGCAGATTGGTGTATTTGCCGACAATCGCGATATTGACCTCGCCTTCCGGCGCCTTGATTGCATTCACAATCCTTTCCCAACTGGACATATCAGGCTCGCCAAAGGCGGAAAGGCCGAAATGGCGCAGCACTTCCACATCCAGCCCCTCGGCATGATAGGCCAGGGGCACTTCATAAATCGTGCTGGCATCAAGCGCGGGGATCACACTTTCGGGGCGCACATTGCAGAATAGCGCGATTTTGCGCCGTTCATTTTCCGGGATCGGCCGATCACAGCGGCAGAGCAAAATCTGCGGTTGAATACCAAGGCCGAGCAGTTCCTTCACGCTATGCTGGGTTGGCTTGGTCTTCAATTCGCCGGCTGATGGAATGTAAGGCACCAGCGTCAGATGCATGAAAATGCTGCGCTGCGGGCCGAGTTCATTGCCCATTTGCCGAATGGCTTCCAGGAAGGGCAGGCTTTCAATATCGCCGACCGTGCCACCCACTTCAACCAGCACGAAATCATAGCCATCGGTTTCCGTCTGGACGACTTCCTTGATCTTGTCCGTGATATGCGGGATCACTTGCACCGTCCCGCCCAGGTAATCGCCGCGCCGTTCAGCCGCGATCACATCCGAATAAATGCGCCCCGTGGTCCAATTATCAGCCTTGCGCGCATGCACGCCGGTGAAGCGTTCATAATGGCCAAGATCAAGATCGGTTTCCGCGCCATCATCGGTGACAAACACTTCCCCGTGCTGATAGGGGCTCATCGTCCCCGGATCGACATTGAGGTAGGGGTCAAGCTTGCGCAGCCGAACCTTGTAACCGCGCGCCTGCAACAGCGCGCCGAGGGAAGCGGAAGCGATACCCTTACCAAGTGAGGAGACCACGCCGCCGGTGATGAATACGAACCGGGTCATGGGAGACCTTGATAGCCCATCCCCCGATTCGGCGCCAGAAGGGTTCGGTCAGTCCTGTCGGCGTTAGATGATTCTTGAGGTTTGTCGGTTTTACTGCAGCACCGAAGTCCCTTCCACCGCGACGCCAGGCAGGAAAATCCTCATGCGGATAGATACAAGACCGGATGGCTCCCAGATCGTGATACCGGAAGTCGGCGATCTTGTGCGCCTTACCCGCGATGAAGCGGGTCCCATCGTGACCGCCTATGCCGGGGAATGGGGGCGTATTGTTCGGGTAACGACCCGCAATACACTGGATATCCAGCTTGCCGGCTTTTCCCGCCCCCGAGGCGTTGCCATGGCGCTGGTCAGCGATTTCCCGGCGATCAATGTGGTTCCCTGTGATGGGCGCGGCTTGCCCACTGATGGCCGGCATTGGGGGTCTTGGGAAGAACGCCGCGGTGGAGGAGCGGCCAAAACGGCTCGCCGCTAACGCAGGCTTGGCCCTGCTTCGATCAGCGCCAGATTCTGTGCAGCCAGATCAGCGGCAGCACTATCCGGAGCCAATTCCAGCACCCTTTCCCAATCGCGCCGCGCAGCCTCGGCCTCACCGCGCAATTGGCGCAGAATGCCGCGTTCCAACAACGCCTCAACATTGCGCGGCGCAAGCCGCAAAGCGGTGGTGATACTGTCTTCAGCCGGCCGCAACTGCTCAATCCGGCGCTGCGCCGCGGCGCGCCAAACCCAGGCCTCGGCCCGGTCTGCATCCAGCACTACGGCCAGATCAAGATCGGCCAAGGCGCCACTCACTTGATTGAGAGCGAGCCGCGCCATGGCCCGTTCCAACAGCAAATCAGGGTCTTGCGGGGTCAGTGCCAGGGCAAGGCTGGCCGCTGCTGCTGCGCGTTGCGGCTTGCCGGCGGCGCGCCAGGCTTCCGCCGCCTGGCCGAAAACAGCCGCACGCGCGGCAAGCCCGGCCTCACTGCGCGCCGCGATGCGTTCCAGCGCTTCTGCCGCGGCATCAGCTTCCCCAAGGCTGAGCTGGGCCAGCGCCTCGCATTGCGCGGCACCCTCGCCACCGCCCTGCATCAGCCAATCTCGCGCAAAGCCGCGTGCGCCGACGGGGTCGGCAGGCAATAGATCTAGGCAGCGCGCATATTCGGGGGCCTGGGATAGCCGCGGGGGTTCCGGCGGCACGGGCAGCGCCGCATCCTGCTGCGCGGATGAAAGCACGCCCGAAAGCCACAAGCCGCCAGCCGCGCCCGCCACCAAAAGCGCTGTGGCCACCCCGATCAGCTTCATGGGACCTTGCACCATCAGCGGTATTGTAGCGCAGGCTGCGCGGCATGGTAATGTGTTGGTGGAACAGACAATATTTTTGTGATGGCGCGTGGCGGAAAAACCATGAAACACGACAATACGCTAATCATCGCCGGCCTTGGTTATGCCGGGCGCGCGGTGGCCGAAGCCGCTGCCAAGGCTGGCTGGCGGGTGATCGGCACCTCACGCCAACCGCAGAAGCTTCGGGCGCCGGCAGGGGTTGAGGTGATCAGCTTCGAGGAGGCCGGACCCGCTTTCGCCGCCGCCAGCCATTGGCTGATCACCACGCCACCGGATGAAGGCGGGGACCCGGTACTCAGCCGCCACGCTGATGCTCTGGATTCAGGCCATCAGCGTTGGATCGGCTATCTTTCCACTACCGGGGTTTATGGGGACCGCGCCGGCGGCCTGGTGGATGAGGCGACAGCGCCCGCCCCCCGCCAGCCGCGCAGCCAAAGGCGCCTGGCGGCCGAGGAAGCCTGGCGCGCGGTGCGGCCCGAAGGTGCCGCATTGGATATCTGTCGTGTCGGTGGGATTTACGGGCCGGGGCGCGCCCCCTTTGCCGAATTGCGCGCCGGCGTTGCGCGGCGGGTGGTGAAGCCCGGCCATAGCTTCAGCCGTATTCATCGCGACGATATCGCCCATGCGGTGATGGCTGCCATCAGCAACCCACCACCGCCCGGCTGCCGTGTACTGAATTTTGTTGATGATGTGCCGGCGGAAAGTGCGGCGGTGATGGAGGAGGCGGCGCGGCTGCTGGCCATGCCGCCGCCCCCCGCCATTCCTTTTGAAGAAGCGCGCGCCGGCATGTCGCCCATGGCGCTTTCCTTCTGGTCGGAAAATCGCCGTGTGGCGAATGCCGCGACGAAAGTAGCGCTTGGCATTGAATGGCGCTACCCGAGTTATCGTGAGGGCTTGGCGGCGAGCCTGGACTGAAGGCGCTTTGCGCTGATCGGCGTGATCCGACCAGCGCCAATGCGGTTTGTGGGCGATGCCGGGCTTACGCCGCCCGCAGCCTTTGCAGCACGCCCGCCATGGCGCGCGACAAATCTTCAGACCGGGAGGCGAGGCCCTGCGCCGTGCTGAGTACCTGTTCGGCGGAAGCACTGTTTTCGGTTGCGGTCTTCACCACCAGCGACACATCGCTGCGAACGCCGGACGTCAGAGAAGATGTGCGGTTCACATTATTCGCAACATCGGCAATCACCGCGTTCTGTTCTTCAATCGCCGATACGATGGCGGAAGCGATATGTTCCAATTCACTGATGCTGATTGAAATATCCTTGATCTTCACGACCGCAGCGCTGGTCGCACTTTGCACGCCGGCGATCTGATCGCTGATTTCCGCTGTCGCCTTGGAGGTTTGAGAGGCAAGCGCCTTTACCTCACTCGCCACCACGGCAAAGCCCTTGCCGGCATCACCAGCGCGCGCTGCCTCAATCGTTGCGTTCAACGCCAGCAGATTGGTCTGACCGGCGATGGAATTGATCAATTCCACCACGCTGCCAAAGAGCTGGCTCGGGGAATCTGCACATCTGGGATAAGTGTATTTTCTGCCTGACTGCGGCATGAAGCCGTGAACAGGAGACACCATGACGAGACGACCCCGCCG
>JADCES010000275.1 GCA_020250005.1 Roseomonas sp. | reverse complement strand
GATGGCTTTCGCGATTCCATCGAGATCGGCCGCGAAATCCGCTATGATTTATACGATCTTTTCCTGGAAGCACCGCCAACGCTAGTGCCGCGCCATTTGCGCCTGGAGGTGCCGGAACGGCTGGATGTGCAGGGCCAGGTTTTGCTGCCCCTGGATGAGGCCGCGCTGATCGCCGCCGCGCGCCAATTGGTGGAGGTTGAAAAGGTTGAGGCGCTGGCGATTGGCTTTTTGCATGCCTGGCGCGACCCGCGCCATGAACGCCGCGCGGCGGAGGTTGTTCGCGGGCTTTATCCTGATCTGGCCATGACACTTTCATCCGCCGTGGCGCCGGAAATCCGCGAATTTGAACGGATCAGCACCGCCTGCGCCAATGCCTATGTGCAGCCGCGCATGCAGCGCTACCTGGCAAAGCTTGAAGCATCCCTCGCCGCGATGGGCGTGACGGGGGCGCTTTATGTCATGCTCTCGGGCGGCGGCATTGCTTCCGTGCAGGAAGCGAAGGATTACCCGATCCGGCTGATTGAAAGCGGACCTGCGGCGGGAGCCATGGCGGCATCCTGGCTTGCGCAACGCGCCGGGCTTGATCAGGTGATTTCCTATGACATGGGCGGCACCACGGCCAAGATGTGCCTAATCCAGAATGGCGCGCCGGACCGCAAATTTGATTTCGAGGCAGGGCGTGTGCGGCGCTTTCAGAAAGGTTCCGGCCTGCCTTTGAAAGTCTCCGTCGTGGATATGATCGAAATCGGCGCGGGCGGTGGTTCCATCGCGCGGGTTGATCCCGCTTCCGGGCTGATGAAGGTTGGCCCGCGCAGTGCGGGCGCCAAGCCGGGGCCGATCTGCTACGGGCGCGGCGGGGTTGAGCCGACGGTGACCGATTCCGATCTGGTGCTGGGCCGGCTTGATCCTGCCTATTTCCTCGGTGGCGAAATGGCGCTTGATCTGCCCGCCGTGACGCGCGCTGTCAGTGGTGATCTTTCCGCCAAGCTGGGCGTGAGTGCGGATGACGCCGCGCTTGGCATTCGCCGCATTGTAGACGAGACCATGGCGGCGGCAACGCGCATGCATATGGCGGAAAAGGGCCGCGATCCGCGGCGCTTCACGCTGATTGCCTTTGGCGGTGCGGGGCCGGTGCATGCCTGTGATTTGGCGCGGCTGCTGAAGATCAGGCGCGTGCTGGTGCCGCTTGGCGCCGGTGTTGCTTCTGCGATTGGCTTTCTGGTGGCACCTCCCGCGACAGATTTGGTGCGCAGCCTTGTAGGGCGCCTGGAACGGCTCGATTGGGCGAAGATCGCGGCACTTTATGCCGAGATGGTCGCCGAAGCGCGCGGCTTGCTGCTGGGTGCCGGCGCTGATCCGGCGGACATCATTTACAAGCCGGCGGCGGATATGCGCTATGTCGGCCAGGGTTTTGAAATCCCCGTACCGATGCCAAGCCTGACGCCCGGTGCGAATGATGTTGCGGCGATTGAGCAGAATTTCCTTGCGGCCTACCGCGAACGCTTCGGCCGAGCGCTGGATGGGCTGCCGATTGAAGCGCTGACTTGGCGGCTCGCCGCTTCCGCGCCCGGGCGCGATATCGCCATGGAGGGCGCACAAAAGGCCGAAGATGGAGAAGCGCGGCGCGGTATCCGGCGCGCCTTGTTTGAAGGCCATGGCTGGTGCGATTGCGCGGTGTATGACCGCTATCGCCTGGCGCCTGAGGCTTCTTTTACGGGGCCGGCAATGGTGGAAGAACGCGAATCAACCTGCGTGATCCCGCCAGGCGCGCAGGTTTCCGTGGACAGGCATCGCAATCTGGTCATTGAATTGAGCCAAAGCTGAAGGAGGCTTCCATGCATTCCATCAAACGCCGCGTGGTTCTGGCCGGGCTGCTCGCTGCGCCCGCATTGCGCAAGGCTTCCGCGCAGGAGGTCTGGCCCGCGCGCCCGGTGCAGATCATCAACCCCTGGCCGGCGGGCGGTTCATCGGACACCATGGCGCGGCTTTTCGCACAGCGCTTCAGCACCGCTTTCGGCCAGCAATTCGTGGTGGATAATCGCGCCGGCGCATCGGGCACCATCGGGCACGGCGCTGTCGCTCGTGCGCGGCCGGATGGTTATACGCTGCTGTTCGCGACCAATAGCACCTATGCCATCGCGCCCCATCTGATCAACCCGCTGCCCTATGACAATCGCGCGGATTTCATTGGGATCAGCCTGGTTGGGCGCACACCGCAGGCGCTTTGCGTGCATCCCGCGCTGCCGGTGAATACTATTGCGGAATTCCTGGATTATGTTCGTGACCGGCCGGATCAGATCTTCTTTTCCTCTGCCGGCATTGGTGCTTCCAGCCATTTGGCGACGGAAATGCTGATGGCGATTGCGGGTTTGCGCATGCTGCATGTGCCCTATCGCGGTGGCGCGCCTTCCATGCAGGCAGTGGTAGCTGGGGAGACGCAAATGTCCTTCATTGATGCGGTATCTTCCCTGCCGCATCGGGCCGCGGGGACGCTGAAGCTGCTGGCGGTGGGAACAGCGACGCGCAGTTCCTTGCTGCCGGAATTGCCGACACTGGCGGAATCAGGGGTCGCGGGGTTTGATTCCTCGACCGATATGGCGCTGATGGGCCCGGCAGGCCTGCCGAGCGTGGTGGTGGAACGGCTGGCGGGCGCGGTGCGCGCCGCGGTGGATGACCCAGCCTTTCGCCAGCAGATGATCACGCAAGGGACCGAGCCGATTGGCGATAGCCCGGCGGAGTTTGATGAGTATTGGACGCGGGAGCTTGCCAAATGGGGCGAGGTGATCCGCAGCCGGGGGATTCGCGCGGCGGGGTGAGGAGGACTAAAAATAGTTGATGTGAAATAAAGACTTAAGCCCAAGCTACGTCATTGTTCCATTTTTGTTCTTGCCAAATCCCTAACCTTTCGGCATCTTCCCCTTGCACCGAATCGAGGCCGCAGGGCCTTGTGGCGGGGCTCTGACGAATTTTCTGGCCTCCCTACCATAAGCTGTGGTAGCCATGGCGGAAATCGCGTTATGGTTGAATTCATCACGGGTTACTCACCAGCATCAGGGGTGCAGCATGGATAAGGGAAAGGCGCTCGACGCAGCGCTCAGCCAGATCGAAAGGGCCTTCGGCAAGGGCTCCATCATGCGCCTCGGCGCCAAGCAGTCCCAGCAGGGCGATATTGAGGTTGTGTCCTCAGGCTCGCTCGGGCTTGACCTTGCCCTTGGCATTGGCGGCCTGCCCAAGGGGCGCATTGTTGAAATCTACGGGCCGGAATCCTCGGGCAAAACCACGCTAGCGCTGCATGTGATCGCGGAAGCGCAAAAGCGCGGCGGCACCTGCGCCTTTGTGGATGCGGAACATGCGCTTGATCCCGGCTATGCCAGGAAGCTTGGCGTGGATGTGGATAATCTGCTGATCAGCCAGCCCGATGCCGGCGAACAGGCGCTTGAAATCGCCGATACGCT
>JADCES010000274.1 GCA_020250005.1 Roseomonas sp. | reverse complement strand
TCGCCCGCGGCACTTTCCGCATTCGCGGCGAAACCGTGGATTTATGGCCCAGCCATTTGGAAGACCGCGCCTGGCGCGTCTCCCTTTTCGGCGATGAGATTGAAGCGATCCGCGAATTCGATCCGCTGACGGGCGAAATCACCGCAGAGATGGAACGCGTTTCGATCTACGCCAATAGCCACTATGTCACCCCGCGCCCGACGCTGACTCAGGCCATCACGCGCATCAAGGATGAATTGAAGGAACATCTGGCGAAGCTGCATGCGGAAGGCAAATTGTTGGAAGCGCAAAGGCTGGAACAGCGCACCATCTTCGACATTGAAATGATGGAAACCACAGGGTCTTGCAAAGGTATTGAAAATTACAGCCGCTACCTCACGGGTCGCAATCCTGGCGAACCGCCGCCCACGCTGTTCGAATATTTGCCCGACAACGCTTTGCTGATCGTGGATGAAAGCCACGTCACGGTGCCGCAGATTGGCGGCATGTATCGCGGCGACTATGCGCGCAAGACTGTGCTTTACGAATATGGTTTCCGTCTGCCAAGCTGCACGGATAATCGCCCACTGAAATTCGAAGAATGGGATACCTACCGCCCGCCTTCCATCTTCGTCAGCGCCACCCCTGGCCCGTGGGAGATGGAACGCACCGGCGGCGCCTTCGCCGAACAGGTGATCCGCCCAACCGGCCTGGTTGATCCCGTGACCGAAATCCGCCCGGTAGAAAAGCAGGTGGATGATCTGCTGGCGGAATGCCGCGAAGTCGCCAAGCATGGCGGGCGCGTGCTGGTGACCACACTCACCAAGCGCATGGCCGAAGATTTGACCGAATACATGACGGAAGCCGGCATTCGGGTGCGCTATTTGCATTCGGATATTGATACGCTTGAACGCATCGAAATCATCCGTGATTTGCGCAAGGGCGTTTTTGATGTGCTGATCGGCATCAATCTGCTGCGTGAAGGTCTGGATATTCCCGAATGCGCGCTGGTCGCTATCCTGGATGCCGATAAGGAAGGGTTCCTGCGCAGCACCACATCGCTCATTCAAACCATCGGGCGCGCCGCGCGCAATGTGGATGGCCGTGTGGTGCTTTACGCCGATGTCATGACCGATAGCCTGCGCCGCGCCTTGGAAGAAACCGCGCGCCGGCGCGCCAAACAGGAAGCCTGGAACAAGGAACACGGCATCACGCCGCAAACCATCCGCCGCGATATCTCCTCCGCCCTGCAATCCATCTATGAACAGGATTACGTGACGGTTGACGCGCTGGAAGGCGAAGATACCGCCGAATTCGTCGGCAAGGACCTGAAAGCCACTATCGCCGAGCTTGAGCGCAAAATGCGCGCCGCCGCCGCCGATCTGGAATTCGAAACCGCGGCCAGGCTGCGGGATGAGATCAAGCGGCTGGAAAGCCTTGATCTGGGCCTTTCGCCCAACCTCGCCGGTCGGCCCCTACAGGAAGCCAAGCCCAAGGCCAAGGCGGATTGGAAGCCAAAGCCCATGGGCCCCGGCGGCGGGGGCTATGATCCCGCCAAGGGCAAGGGCGGGCGCCGGCGCAAAGGTTGATTCGCGCAAAAAATCGGCACCCAAGGGGGCAATTGCCGCCGAATTGCGCATATTTCGGCTTTGCAGCGCCGCCCCGAAGCGGTTAAGCCTTGCCCCGTCACGCCCAAGGGCGCAGAGACTTGGCATCAGGTCGCAGGGACCACGGATTAAGGGAAAAGCTCAATGGCTCACGGAATTTCGCGCCGCGGCGCGCTCATTGCCGGCACGGCAATCCTCGCAGCCCCGCTTGTTGCACGCGCCCAGCCGGCGCGGCTTCGCCTCACTCTGGATTGGGCCTTCCAGTCGCCCAATGCCTTTGCGCTGCTCGCGCGCGACAAGGGCTATTTCCGCGATGCCGGCATTGATGTGCAGATAGACCGTGGCCAGGGTTCGGGCGGCGTGCCGGTGGCGCTCGCCGGCGGGTCCTATGATATGGGCTATGCGGATCTGAACCCCGCCATCCGCTTCGTCGCCGAAAACCCGGATCGCGGTATTGTGGCCGTGGCGGTGATGCATGATCGCAGCCCGCTTTGCGCCATTGTGCGCGCCGATGGCCCCATTCGCGCGCCCAAGGACCTGGAAGGCAAGCGCCTGGCCGCGCCGGATTTCGATGCGGGCCGCCAGCTTTTCCCTGCCTTCGCCAAATCCGCCGGTATTGACGCAAGCAAGGTGACTTTCCTCTCCGTCTCTCCCGCCCTGCGTGAACCCATGCTGGTCCGCCGCGAAGCCGATGGCGTGACGGGTTTTGTCACCACCTCAGCGCTCGCGCTCAAGGGCATCGGGCTCGATCATTCGGCGCAGCGCGTGATGATGTATTACGACCATGGTCTGAACCTTTACGGTGGCGCCATTTTGACGACGCGCGCCTTCATCGAACGCAACCCCGCCGTGGTGCGTGGCGCGACAGCAGCGCTGATGCGCGGCTTCCGCGATACGCTCCGCAATGGTCAGGAAATGCTCGACAACCTCCGCCGTGTGGAGCCACTGACGGATATTGCGCTGGAACGCGAACGCCATGAAATGAATGTCGCGCGCGTCATCATGTCTGATCACGTGCGCGCCAATGGTATTTCGGCGGTGGATATGGGCCGGCTGCAAACCGGCATTCGCGCCGTGGAGGAAGCCTATAATCTGCCGGCCCGGGTACAAGCGGCGCAGATCTATACGCCGGAATTCCTGCCCCCCGCCGCTGACCGCGCGATCTGATCGCGCATTATGGCGCAGGGTTTTGTGGATATCTCCAATGTCGCCATGCGCTATGGCGGCGTGGAGGGAACGCTCGCGCTCAAGGGCACCAGCCTCACGGTGGCGGAAGGTGAATTCGTCGCCGTGGTCGGCCCATCGGGCTGCGGCAAATCCACGCTGATGCGCCTGGTAACCGGGCTTTGGCCACCAACCGAAGGCCAGGTTTCCGTTGATGGGCGCGAAGTGGAAGGCCCGCTTTCCATCGCCGGCATGGCCTTCCAGAATCCCACCCTGCTGCCATGGCGGAATATTCTGGACAATGTGATGCTGCCCTTGGAAGTCGTGCAGCCGCATCGCCGGCAATTGCGCGCCAAGCGGGCCGATTACGAACGCCAAGCGCGGGAATTGCTCTCCCTTGTTGGGCTTGATGGGTTTGAAGCCAAGTTTCCCTGGCAGCTTTCGGGGGGCATGCAGCAGCGAGCCTCGCTCTGCCGTGCCCTGATCCATCAGCCGCGCCTTTTGATGTTGGATGAACCCTTCGGCGCGCTTGATGTCTTCACGCGTGAAGACCTTTGGGCCGTACTGCAAAAGCTTTGGTTGGCGCGCCGCCACACGGTCATTCTGGTGACGCATGATTTGCGCGAAGCCGCCTATCTTTCCGATCGCGTACTGGTCATGTCCGCCCGCCCCGGGCGCATCATCGCGGAACGGCGCGTGGACTTCGCGAGAGAGCGGAGCATGGAAACCACCTACACCAAGGAATTCCAGGACCTGGTGCATGAGCTGCGTGATCGCATCAGCGATGCCCGCGATGCCGAGGAGCTTTCGAATGCCCCGTAAAGCCTTGCGCAGCCCGGAAGCCTTGGCGGCCGCCGCGCGCCGGCGCCGCCGGCTGGAAAATGCCCTGCCCTGGCTGGTGATCGGCGGCATGTTCCTGGTTTGGGAAGCCGCCGTCTGGGCCTTCAAGATTCAGCCCTTCATCCTGCCCGCCCCTTCGGCCATTGCCGCCAGCATGGTGAAGTGGTGGCAGCCCTTGCTCAGCAATTCATGGGCCACCTTGCTAACCACCGTGATTGGCTTTGCCATGGCGGTTGTCTTTGGCCTTTTGCTGGGGGTGGTGATTGGGTCTTCCGTGCTGGTCTATCGCGGGCTTTACCCGCTACTGATCGCCTTCAATTCCGTGCCCAAAGTGGCGGTGGTGCCGGTGCTGGTGATCTGGTTCGGTGCCGGCTTCTGGCCCGCCGTGCTGACCGCCTTTCTGATTTCCTTTTTCCCGATTGTGGTGAATGTCGCGACCGGTATCGCGACGGTGGAACCCGAATTGCGCGATGTGTTGCGCGCGCTTGGCGCGAAGCCGGTGGATATCATTCGCAAAGTGGGTCTGCCGCGTGCCATGCCGTATTTCTTCGCCTCACTCAAAGTGGCGATCACCGTCGCTTTCGTGGGCTCCATCATCAGTGAAACCGTCGCCGCCAATGAAGGCATTGGGCATTTGATGCTGGTGGCGTCCTCCCGCTTTGATGTACCTTTGGTCTTTGCGGGGCTGATCATCACCGGCGTCATGGGCGTTGCCATGTATTGGGTGGCGGTCACCATCGAAGAACGCACCACCGGCTGGGCGACACGCGGCCAGCAGGATCCGCGCCTCGCGGCTGGGGGCTGAGCCATGGCGGAAGCAGCGCTTCGGCTTGGCATGATGACGCCAAGCTCCAACACCGTGTTGGAACCCGTCACGGCGGCGCTACTCGCGCCGACCCCCTGGATCACGGCGCATTTCCAACGCTTGCGCGTATTGGCGATCAATCTGGGCGCGGATGCCACCAGCCAATTTGACCCGCGCCCGATGGCCGATGCAGCTGGGTTGCTCGCAGATGCCAAGGTGCATGCGCTGTGCTGGAATGGCACCTCAGGCGCTTGGCTTGGCCTTGAAAGTGATCGCGCGCTTTGCGCCACCATCACCAGGGAAACGGCCACGCCCTGCACCACCGCGACGCTTGCCTTGTTCGATGCTTTGCATGCCTTGGGGGCAAAGCGCATTGGGCTGGTCACGCCCTATTTGAACACGGTGCAGTCCGCCATCATCGCGAACTTCGCGGGTCTTGGCGTGGAAACCATTGTGGAACGCCATCTTGAAGACCCCGGCAATTACAGCTTTGCCGAACACAGCGCGACCAAGGTGGATGCGCTGGTGCGCGAAGCGGCCGCGGCCAAGCCTGATGCCATTGTGATCCATTGCACCAATTTCCGCGGCCTGCCCGGCGCGGTTGGGATCGAAGCCGAAACCGGCATTCCCATTCTGGATTCCATCGCGGTCGCGCTTTGGGGCGCCATCCGTGCGGCGGGCCGCGAACCCGCCATGATCAGGAATGCAGGGCGGCTTTTCGCGCTCTGATCCTGTAAAGCCCTAACGCGGTCCCGCCGCCACAGTGCCTTCCGGCGCATGGGCGAATTCCGGCACCAGCCGCGCCAATTGTTGAAGCGCGAGCCGCGCATTTCCTGCCCGCCCCGCCGCCGCCATTTCATCAATCGCGCGCCCGACCAAGGCGCTATCCGCGGTCCGAGGTGTCGCCACCAAAAGCCCAGGGAAAGCAGTCGGGCGCGGCGGTTCCTGGCCGTGGAACAATTCCTCATAAAGCCGCTCACCGGGGCGCAGCCCCGTGAAGCGGATTTCCACATCCTCATCCGGGCGCAGCCCCGCAAGCCGGATCATGCGCCGCGCCAGATCCACAATCTTCACCGGCTGACCCATATCCAAAACGAAAATGCCGCCCTCCGCCAATTCCGGCGGCTGATCGGCAGGGTCGGTCGTGCCAACCACACTCGCCTGCAAGACAAGCCCGACCGCTTCGCGCACTGTCATGAAATAGCGCCGCATATCAGGATGCGTGACGGTCAGCGGCCCGCCGCGTTCCAATTGCCGGCGAAACAGCGGCACCACGCTGCCGGTGGAACCAAGGACATTGCCAAAACGCACCGTGATGCAGCGCATGCCAGCGCGACCATGCCGCGCCTCACGATCCAAGGCCTGACAATACATCTCGGCGAGCCGCTTTGACGCACCCATCACCGATGTCGGGTTCACGGCCTTGTCGGTGGAAATGAACACCATCGCCGCGGTGCCGACACTGCGCGCCGCTTCCGCCACCACGCGCGTGCCAAACGCGTTTGTCAGCACACCTTCCAGCGGATCATTTTCCACCATCGGCACATGCTTCAGCGCTGCCGCATGAAAAACCAATTCGGGCTTTATATCGTCAAACAATCGGCGAATGCGTGCCTCATCGCGCACATCCGCCAACACGGCGCGGCGCGGCACATCCGGATGTTTTTCGCGCAATTCCAGATCAATTTCATAAAGCAGGAATTCACCGTGATCGAGCAAGACCAGCAGCGCCGGACCAAGGGCCGCAACCTGCCGCGCCAATTCGCCGCCAATCGTCCCCCCCGCACCCGTCACCAGCACGCGCCTGCCTTGCACCAGCCGTGCCATGCCTTCGCGGTCAAGTGGCCCTTGCG
>JADCES010000273.1 GCA_020250005.1 Roseomonas sp. | reverse complement strand
TGGCATTCGCAATGATGCCGCCCACGGGATAATAGGTGCCGCCGGCGCTGCCCGTGCCGATGCGGAAGAATTGCGGCGCCTGGGCCGCGGCGATGCCTGGCAAGGCCAGGCCAATGGCTGCCGCGGCGGCGAGTAGGTGTTTGCGGTTCAGCATGAAGGCGCTTCCTGTTTTTTCGGGATTAAAACTTTGCAGATGCTAGTCCTGGTGGGGCGGCGCGGCAACTGAGAGGCTGTCCCCCTACGTTAATCACCTGACATAGGCCACCGCGAACCGGGCGCGGACCGCAAGGGTCTGCGCGCCCGGTTCGCGGTGGCCGGACCGCGTGGAAGCGGGTTTGATGGCGTTGCGACACAACCCTCAAACACGAAAGACCATGACGATGACCACGAAAGACAAGGTAGCACGACGCGAGCTGTCGTTGCTCGAATTGGCCAAAGATTTGTCGAATGTCAGCCGCGCCTGCAAGCTGATGGGCTATTCCCGGCAGCAATTCTACGAAATCCGGCGGAACTTTCAGACCTATGGCGCGGATGGCCTGATCGACCGGCTCCCCGGCACGAAGGGGCCTCACCCGAACCGCGTTGCGGCCGAGATCGAGGTAGCGATCCTCGACCACGCCCTTGCCCATCCCTGCCACGGCGCCACGCGTGTCGAGTAGGAACTGCGGTTGGAAAAAGCAACCGCTGAGCGGACCATCACGCTCACCGAGGAACAAACCCGCGTACTGGAACGCTTCAGCCCGGAATTCCGCGAACGCCATATTGGAGCGTCCCATACCGGCGCGCAGGTTGCCGTGGATACTTTCTTTGTTGGTATCTTTAGTGAAATCATATTTTCCGAGCCGCCAAGCGATACTGCTTGGCTTGAAAACACTCGAAGGGTGTTGGAAAGATCTTTCTGCAGACCGCGATTGACTGCCATTCCCGCTACGCTTGGGCCAGGCTCTACCCATCCAAGCTGCCGGTTACCGCCGTGCATCTGATGAATAATGATGTCCTGCCGACCTTCGAGGCGCACGAGGTGAGGATCGAGACCGTACTCTCCGACAATGGGCGGGAGTTCTGCGGCAGGCCCGACCAGCATCCTTATGAATTATTCCTGCAACTTGAGGACATTGCCCATCGCACCACCCGCGTGAGGCGCCCGCAATCCAACGGTATCCTTGAACGCTTCCACCGCACCTTGCTTGATGAGCGTTTCCGGGTCGAGGGGCGGCGCACCTGGTTCGAGACCATTGAGGAGATTCAGGCCGTGCTCGATGACTACCTTGACGGTTACAACACCAAGCGGCCCCATCAGGGGCGCGGCATGAATGGGCGCACACCCATCCGCGCATTCAACGAGGGCATGCCAAAAACCACCAACACGGAGGTGACCAGCCAGACGAAAACTGCCAAACTCAAAGCCGCCTGAGGCCCGCTTCACATGCGGTCACTGTCAGGGGAATATCGTAGGTGTACACAAATACCCCATTGCGGTTAGGTGGCGAACCGGGTGAAATAGGGTTCCTGGTTGGGGTTTGGTTCGGTTGGGGGCAACGAAAAAATGAAGCGTCTAAAGGTAGTTTACTTCACGTTGAAGCAACATGGCGATGACGGGAAGCTTAAGAATATTGGGGATCGAGTCATCTTTCTTGGCGTGCGCAACATCATGCGCTGCGCGCTTGGCCCGCATGATGAGGAAATTTGTTTTCTCGACGATGATATAACCATTCCGAAAGATGTTGACATTGCAGTAATCTGCGGGATGCCTCAAATCCTTAACGCTAAACCTGAAGAGATTCTGAACAGTATCGCAAAGGTTGCGAGTATGCCCATCCCAATTAAGCTTAACCTTGGGGCGGGATCCTTTTACTTCGATGCCTTTGGGCCTGATAGGAAGGCGGCCGACATGGCATTTGCGGATCGCGTCGTGTCAAACCATGGAGCTGCTATTTATCGTGAATATAACGGCTTTGATGCTATCACTTGTCGGGATCATGCTGGCGCCCTAACGCTCGAAAAGTTTGGGGTGACAGCCAGGGCCTTGCCATGTCCCGGCTTTTTTTCTACGATGTTTGAACCTCGCCCCTTGTTGCGAAGCGGACGGGAGCTTGTTTCCTCGCTTAATGGCACGGCAAGTTTTTGGAACACCGTGCGTGCGGATGTCCACAATTTCTACCGTTCACTATGGGAGGCTGACAATACGCGCGTATTTATCTCTCACGATTACGAAGATTCGACCATGTTGGCTGACCTTGGAATTCCTTTTGTTGAATTTAATGATGCAGAGGATTTTGTTCGATTTCTTGCTGGGTTTGATCGGATTTTGTCCCTTCGTGTCCATGGTGCATTACCGTCCTGGACCCTTGGCCTTGATGTGACCCTTTTGGGTTTAGACCGTCGTGCGCTGTTGGGCGAGGATTTCGGCGCCAAGATGCGTGTCATACCGCTTAGGTCTGAAGCGGATATGAGTCTCGCGCTGAGTGCTGGGGGCGCTCTTGACGAGCGCCAGGATGAGAAATTCAGACAGGATTGGCTTCTCCGGAATCTCTCCGAATACGTGGACCTGATCAGATTGATGGTCGGTCGTAAGCTCGGGATTGACTTTAGCGGTTTGGAGAACGATCCGTTAGGTGGTCTGCATCAACGAAAGATAGACGCTGTACGGGGCACAACAGCTTCCGGGCTTTATTTCTCGGAGTTATTCGTTTCGTGCGATCCTGAATTTGAAATTCCACTGTCGAAAATGCGAAGCAACCACCACCATGAGAAAACAGACGATAAGCTCATTGTGGTTGCGAATGGCAAACTCACCACACTCGCCTTTGGGCCTTATATCAGGATTCCTGCAGGGCATTGGAGATTGATGATGACGGTCGCCGCCTCAAACATCATGTCAGAACAGCTTGCGTTGACGTTGACGGTTTCAAAGGGTATCCCAGGTTTGCAAATTGCAAGAAAATCAGAAAAGCAAATTGTTCCTGATCATCAATGTGAAATGACATTTGATATCCGTTTTGAGAACCCCTCTGCCACGGGTGACTTGGAGTTCGTCCTCAGTAGTCCTCAAGCCACCAACCCCGACGCCAAGTTTACAATTACAAAGTCATTTCTTCAGCGAGAACCAAATTAAGGAACCTCTGATTTAATCTCCACTCCCCTTGGCCTGTGATTGATTTTCTGATTCTGTTGCGCCTCGGCCATTTACCCCTTGAGCGTGACCCCCATGCAGCAAAGAAGTTTCTCGAGCCTCGGCTTTGACTGTCCTCACAAGCAAACACGGCGAGAGCGCTTCTTGGCCGTGATGGAGATTGTCGTTCCCTGGGCAGCGCTTTCAGCCCGGATTGACCCTCATTACCCCTCGGGGGAATGAGGCCGCCCGCCGATCGGGATTGAAAGGATGCTGCGCATTTACTTGCTGCAGCAATGGTTCAATATTGCTGATAAAGAGATCTGGCTCGGGGAATCTGAACAACTGGGATAAGTGGATTTTCTGCCTGAGAGCGGCATGATGCCGTGAACAGGAGAGACCATGACAAGACGACCCCGCCGGAACCACAGCCCTGCCTTCAAGGCGAAGGTGGCGCTTGCCGCTGTGAAGGGTGAGAAGACGCT
>JADCES010000272.1 GCA_020250005.1 Roseomonas sp. | reverse complement strand
CGCGTTGTCATGCTTCCAAACCCTTCAACCAGGCCTCCGCCGCTGCCTGTTCGGCGGCGCGTTTGCTGTCGCCCTCACCCTGCGCTTCCCGCCCCGCCGCCAGCACGCTGATGACAAAGCGTGGCGCATGGGCGGGGCCGCTCGATTGCACCAACCCATAGGCCGGCAAACCAAGGCCGCGCCCCAAAGTCCATTCCTGCAAGCGGTTCTTGGCCGAGGTCGGCGGGCGCAAATCCGCCTCCATCAACCCGGCAAAGCAGCGCCGCACCAAGGCGCGCGCGGGGGCGAGGCCGCCATCCAGATAAATCGCACCCAGCACCGCTTCAAAGGCATCGGAAAGCAGATTGCGCGGCCCCATCAGCCCAGTGGCGCGGTAGCGCGCAGGCATGCGCAAATCCGCACCCAGCCCGAGTTCTTCGGCAACCTTGCAGAGCGTGTCGGCAGAAACCAGCATGGAAAGCCGCTTCGCCAAATCGCCCTCACGCTCATCCGGGAAACGCTCGGCCAGCCATTCGGCAATGCAAAGCCCCAGCACGCGATCGCCCACGAATTCCAAACGCTCATTGGAAAGCAAACCCTCACCGCGGCTTTCTGCATCGGTGCTATGGGTCAGCGCACGCGTCAGCAATTCCGGCCGGGCGAAATGATGGCCCAACCGTGCTTCCAGATCAGCACTCATGTTTTGACTGGACGCATCACTTGACTGTGCTGAATAGCCGAGACCAGCGAATGGCAAAGGGCCAATTCCACACCTGCCACCAGGCGGCGGAACCATCCACGGAAAAGAAAATGATCTCGGCGCGGCCCACCAAATTCTCGATCGGGATGAAGCCCACTGCATTCATTGCGCGGCTATCAAGGCTATTGTCGCGATTATCGCCCATGGCGAAAACATGCCCCGGCGGCACACGAAATTCCGGCGTATTGTCGAGCGGCGCATCATCGGACGCTTCCAGAATGTCATGCGCCACGCCCGGCGCGCCATCAATCGCGGGCAGGAATTCACGGAAGCGCCGCACCGTGATGCGCGGGCCATCGCCTTCCACCGTATAGGGGCCAAGCAATTCGCGCCGCACCGGTGCACCATTCAAATGCAAGATACCACCGCGCATCTGCACGCGATCCCCGGGCAGGCCAATGATGCGCTTGATGTAATCCGTGCTGCCATCACGCGGCAGCTTGAACACCGCGACATCGCCGCGCTTGGGCATGGACCCGAAAATCCGCCCCTCAAACAGCGGCGGGCTGAAGGGCATGGAATGGCGTGAATAGCCATAGGAGTATTTGGAGACAAAAAGATAATCCCCCACTTGCAGCGACGGGATCATTGAACCGGATGGGATATTGAAGGGCTCAAACGCGACGGTGCGAATGCCAATCGCAATCGCGGCGGCATAGACAATGGTTTTGACGCTTTCCAGCCAACCGCCGGATTTTTTAGAGGCCATGTCACTTCCAAGAATATCGCCGAAATGGCGCAACAAAACCCTGGCGAGGATGCCGGGGCAGGGCAGGGCATAGCGGCGCGGCGCGCCCTGTCAAGGAAGCGGCACGGCGGTGATCACCACCATTGCCTGGGCATAGGGAAATTCATCGGTCATGGTAAGCGCAATCACCGCGCCATGCCCGGCCGGCGTTATGGCCTTCAGCCGTTCCGCCGCCCCCCCGGTCAGGCGCAAAGTCGGCTGGCCGGAGGGCAAATTCACCACCCCCAGATCGCGCCAGAACACGCCAGCCCGAAACCCGGTGCCCAGCGCCTTCGAAGCGGCTTCCTTGGCAGCAAAGCGCTTGGCATAGGTGGCGGCGCGGATGCGTTCCGTGCGCTTTTCCGCCTTGGCACGCTCAGCGGTCGTGAAGATACGTTCCAGAAAACGCTCCCCATGGCGTTCAATGGTGCGCTCAATGCGCCGGATATCCAGGATATCCGACCCGATACCGATGATCATGCGCTGCCCTATCCCTTGCCGCGTTCCACCTGGGTGATGCCGGGGCAGGCGCGCAGCGCCGCCAGCACTGCGGTCAGGTGGGAAATATCGCGCACTTCCACATCCACCAGCACTTCGCACCAATCCTCGGCCCGGTTGGTGATACGAAGGCTATTCACCGCCCCTTCCTGCCGCGCGATGGCCGTGGTGACGCCCGCCAGCGCATCCGGGCGGTTTTCCGCCACCAGTTCCACCCGCGCGACATGGGTGCCCTTGGTCGCGCCATCATAATCCCAATCCACGTCAATGAAGCGCTCAGGTGTCGCGGCAAAAGCCTGCAAGCCATGGCAATCCTGCCGATGGATCGTGACCCCACGCCCGGTGGTGACAATGCCCAAAATCCGATCCCCAGGCAGCGGGTGGCAGCAGCCAGCGAAGCTGACGGCCATGCCGGTGACCAGGCCGCGCAGCCCAAGCGCCGCATCGCGCTTGGCCGATGATTGCCGTTCCGCCTTGCCCGGCATGAGGGTTGGCCCGGCGCCAAGCCGCCCCCTTGGCCTCGCGAGAGGCAGCGGGTCCGCCCCACGTGGCGCGGCGCGCAATTCCGGAACGGCCGCATGCAGCACATCGCGCGGCGAGAGGTTGCCGCTCGCGACCGCGATGCACATCGCCTCAAAATCCGCCTGCTTCAGCGGCTTGAGCGCAGGTTCAGCAAGTTTCTCCGAAAAATCGAGGCCAGCGGCGCGAAATGCCTTGGCAATGGCGCTGCGCCCTTCCTCACGCTGTTCCGAACGCTGCCGCGCGTGATTGACACGGCGAATACGCGAACGCGCCTTGCCGGTAACAACAAAACGTTCCCATCCCGGATTGGGCGTGCCACCGCGCGCGGTGATGATTTCCACCTGATCGCCATTTTCCAGCACATGGCGGAGCGGCACGATCTTGCCATTCACCTTGGCGCCAACAGTGGTATCGCCAACCTGGCTATGTACCTCATAGGCGAAGTCAACCGGCGTGGCACCACGCGGCAATTCGATCAGATCACCCTTGGGCGTGAAGCAGAAAACCCGATCGCGATGCAGTTCAAGCTTGGTATGTTCCAGAAATTCCTGAGGTTCCGCGGCGTTTTCCAGAATTTCCAAAAGGTCGCGCACCCAGGGATAACGCTTCTGATCGCGCGAAGAACCAGGGCCTTGCTTGTAGCTCCAATGCGCAGCGACGCCATTTTCCGCGATGTCATGCATTTCTTTGGTGCGGATTTGCACTTCGATCTTGGCATTGCGCCGTTCCGGCACCGTCACGCCCGTATGCAGGCTTTGATAACCATTGGTCTTGGGCGTTGAAATCCAATCCTTGAAGCGCCCCGGCACCACGCGATAGGCGGAATGAATGGCGCCGAGTGCCGCGTAGCAATCACCCTTTTCCGGCACGATGATGCGAAAGGCCATGATGTCGGATAATTGCTCAAACGCGACATTCTTCTTCTGCATCTTGAGCCAGATGGAATAGGGCGATTTCTCCCGCCCCTGAATATCCACCACTGTCACGCCGGCATCGGCCAAAACGCGGCGCAAATCCGCTTCGATCTCCGCAATCAGATCGGCACCCTGGCCGCGCAGATAGGTCAGCCGCGCGGCGATGGTCTGCCAGGCTTCCGCATTCATTTCGCGGAAGGAAAGGGTTTCCAGCTCGGTCTTCAGCGCATCCATGCCGATGCGTTCCGCCAGCGGCGCATAGATTTCCAAAGTTTCGCGCGCCTGCTTGCGGCGGCGTTCCGCCTGCGGCATCCCGGAAATGGTGCGCATATTATGTAGCCGATCCGCGAGCTTGATGAGCAGCACGCGGATATCCTCGCTCATGGCCAGGACAAGTTTGCGAAAATTCTCAGCCTGTTTGGTGCGTTCGGATTGCAGTTCAAGCCGCGTCAGCTTGGTGACGCCATCCACCAGCCGCGCCACTTCCTTGCCGAAGCGGGTTTCAATATCGCCAAGCTTGAGCGGCGTATCCTCAACCGTGTCATGCAACAGCGCGGTGATGATGGAACCGGGATCAAGCCGATAGCCGGCCAGGATTTCTGCCACCGCCAAGGGATGCACGATATAAGGCTGCCCATCATCGCGCTTTTGCGGCGCATGGGCGTCTGCCGCGACATCATAGGCGGCTGTAATCAGCGCAGCATCGGCGCGCGGATCATAGGCAACAACATGGGAAGCAAGCTCAGCGCCGGGCGAAAGGGCGCGCCCCGCGGCCAGACCTTCAGGCGCGCGGGGAAATTCCGGGGGGAAGCAGAAGGTAAAGCTTCGCCCCATCGGCATTCCTATCGTTTGCCGCCGAGCTCAGCGGCGATGGCAGCTTCCAGATCATCGGGCGCCATGTCTTCGGCGCCGGCCTCAGGCAGGGCTTCTTCCTGCACATCCATGATGCCGAAGATGTTCTCATCGGTCGCGATCAGGTCGATCACTTCTTCCTCGGCGGGCTCCGGTTCCGGCGCGCGCTGCAAGGATTTGATCAGGTCAGCTTCCAGCGCGGGAAGATCAGCCTTTTCCTCGGCGATTTCGCGCAGCGCCACGACCGGGTTCTTGTCATTGTCGCGGTCCACCGCGATCTGCTCGCCCCGGCTGATATTGCGCGCACGCTGCGCCGCCATCAGCACGAGTTCAAAGCGATTCGGGATCTTTTCGATGCAGTCTTCAACGGTAACGCGCGCCATGAGGGCTCCAAAGACAAAAGGGGCGCGCGGCGGGGGCCGGGCGCCCGGCTGGACCGGTTCTTTGAACAAGGTAGTCGCCCCGGCGCTGCTTTGCAAGGATTTCAAGCGCCTTGGGCCTCACGCGGCGGGGAGCGGCCTGACATCCTGCTTCGGCAGCGCCGCGATCAGCGCCGCGATGGGCTGCTTGAGGCGCGGATGCACCCAATCCGGCGCTACCTCGGCCAGGGGATACAAGACAAAGCCGCGCAAATGGGCACGCGGATGGGGCAGCACCGGGTCCGGCGCATCCCGCACCAGCCCATCCAGGTCAATGATATCCAGGTCCAGGACGCGCGGCGCATTGGGATAGGGGCGGGTGCGCCCGGCGGCATTTTCAATCGCTTGAAGCGCGGCGAGCAGTGGCGCCGGTTCAGCGGCGCCTTCCAGCAAGGCCACGCCATTGATATAGCGCGGGGAGGCTGGATCGGGCGGGATCGGCGCGCTTTCCCACCAGCTTGACGCCGCCCCCAGCCGCAGCCCCGGCAGGGCAGCCAAAGCCGCCAGCGCGGCCTTGCAGCTTTCCAGCGGCGGCACGCCATCGCCGGCCGGCAGATTGGCGCCGATGGCGATCAGCGTGCCGGGCATGACAGCATTGGCAATTTGATGTAAACGCCCTTGTCGTATTTGAACCTTCGTTTCAAACCATTGAGGATCATTTGATGTCTGCTCATATTGCTCGGCGCCAGGCTGGCCTGGAACGCGTTGGCCTTTTCGTTGATGGCGCCAATCTCTATTACGCCACAAGGGCCCTGGGGTTCGAGGTTGATTTCGCCGCCATGCTGCGGTTTTTCGGCGGCTCCACCTATCTGGTGCGGGCCTGCTACTACACCGCCCTGATCGAGACCGAGGATTACTCCCCCCTTCGCCCGCTGACCGATTGGCTGGCCTATAATGGCTGGCGCGTCGTGACCAAGCCGGCCAAGGAACAGGCGGACCCAACCGGGCGGCGCCGCATCAAGGGCAATATGGATATCGAATTGGCGGTGGATATGATGGAATTGGCCCCGCATCTGGATCACGCGGTGCTGGTTTCCGGCGATGGCGATTTCCGCCGCGTGGTGGAAGCGGTGCAGCGCCAGGGGGTGAAGGTCACGGTGGTGTCCACCATGGAAAGCCAGCCGCCCATGATCGCCGATGAATTGCGCCGTCAGGCCGATGGCTTTCTGGAATTGGCCGATATCGGCCCCGAAATCGCCCGTCGCCCACCTCCGGAAGCCCGCGCCCCGCGCGCCGCGCCGCCACCTGCTGCGCCGCCGGCCCGGCCAAGCCGCGCCACCCCCGCCGACCCCTATGGTGAGGCGCCGGATATCGAGCCTGAATGAGCGAAGCTTCGGAGCATTTTCAAGCCAAGTGGAATCACTTGGCGGCTCGGAAAATGCGACCAAATCAAACGGCTGAGCATGTCCGCTGAGCTCCAGCGAAGCGGGCAGGCGTCAGCACCGGGGCCCGATTGCGCGCTATGCCCAAGGCTTGCCGAATACCGCGCCGCCAATCGCGCCAAGGAACCCGGTTGGCATAATGCCCCCGTACCCTCCTGGGGGCCGCGCGAGGCGCCCTTGCTGGTATTGGGGTTGGCACCCGGCGTGCGCGGCGCCAATCGCACCGGGCGGCCCTTTACCGGCGATTATGCCGGCAAGCTGCTCTACGCGACCTTGCTGGAATATGGCCTGGCGCGCGGCGCCTATGGCGAAGACCCCAAGGACGGCATGGAGCTCACCGGTTGCCGCATCGCCAATGCAGTGCGCTGCGTGCCGCCTGAAAACCTGCCGCTGCCGGTCGAAATCCGCGCCTGCAATGGCTTCCTGAAGGCCGAGCTTGCCGGCATGCCGCGCCTGCGAGTGGTATTGGCGCTAGGTGTGGTGGCGCATAACGCGCTGCTGCGCGCAAAGGGCATTCCGGCTTCGCGCTTCGCCTTTGCCCATGGCGCGCGGCATCGCCTGCCCGATGGGCTGATCCTGGCCGATTCCTATCACGTCAGCCGCTACAACACCTCAACGCGGCGCCTGACGCCGGAGATGTTTCAGGCCGCCATGGCGGGCGTAATGGCGGCGCTCAAAGACGGATAGCGCCGCGCAAAACCAACAAATTTTTGGAAAAATTCGTCAGACCCGAAGGTCGAGCAGCGAACCGCGCGGCATCGGTGAGGGCGGCGCGGGGGGCACGGCTTCGAGCGAACGCTGCGGCGAGGGCTGGCCCTGACGGTTATTGCCCAGCGCATCCACCGGCTGAACCGGGGAACGCGCCTGGACGATCCCGGCCTTGGCCGCGATTTCCTGGGAGACGGCAGCAACTGAGTTCAAGCTGAGCATGGAATGGACCTTAGGCCCTAAAGATGAATGAAAGGTTAACGCCGAGCCGGCGCTCTGCACAGGTGGCGTCAATTTCAGCCTGATCTTCGGCTTCTGGTTGATCGTGTCGGCGGCTTCCATACACGCATGATTGCACGAAAGCCCTTAAAAAATTGGGGTATTCTTTCCTGACACGGAATTAACGACGCTCCCTCCCCAAAGTGAAGAACCTCGGGGAGGGCAGCCGGGATCAGGGCCTGAGCGCCATCGGCACGAAGGGCCGTTCTGCCGCACCGCTATAAACCTGCCGGGGGCGGCCAATCCGCTGGCTCGGATCCTCGATCAATTCCTTCCACTGGCTTACCCAGCCGACCGTGCGCGCCACAGCGAACAGCACGGTGAACATATGGGTCGGAATGCCCATGGCCTTCAGGATGATACCCGAATAGAAATCCACATTCGGATAAAGCTTGCGGCTGACGAAGTAATCATCGGAAAGCGCGATGCGCTCCATCTCCATCGCCATATCCAAAAGCGGCTCATTCTTGATGCCAAGCTCCGCCAGCACTTCGTGGCAGGTTTCCTTCATGATCTTCGCGCGCGGGTCGAAATTCTTGTAGACCCGGTGGCCGAAGCCCATCAGCTTGGTGTGGCTGTTCTTGTCCTTCACTTCGCTGATGAAGGCAGGAATATTCTTGGGGTGCCCAATCTCGCCGAGCATTTTCAACACGGCTTCATTGGCACCGCCATGCGCCGGGCCCCAAAGGGCAGCGATGCCGGCGGCGATGCAGGCGAAGGGATTGGCCCCGGTTGAACCGGCCAGACGCACCGTGCTGGTGGACGCATTCTGTTCGTGGTCCGCATGCAGGATCAGGATGCGGTCCATGGCGCGCGCCAGAATCGGATTATTCACCCAGGGCTCGGCCGGCACGGCGTTCAGCATGTAAAGGAAGTTTTCCGCATAGCTCAGATCATTGCGCGGATACATGAAGGGCTGGCCGATGGAATATTTATAGGCCCAGGCCGCAATGGTCGGCCCTTTCGCAATCAGGCGGAAGGCCGCGATCTCACGCTGGCGCGGATCATTGATGTCGAGATTGT
>JADCES010000271.1 GCA_020250005.1 Roseomonas sp. | reverse complement strand
TGATCCTGCGCACCAGCGCTCACCAAGCGCTATCGCGGGATGGGATGACTGGGAATAAGAGGCGTTTGTTCTGTATTTGTTCAATTCGGCGTTTTGCTGTTTCCGAATGAGTTTGCCGGCGATGTCGGCCACGCTTTGGGCTGGAAGCGGCTGGTTCCGCTACGCATATGCCGCGCAGGCCCAACCAGCTTGCGCTGGTTGACAGGCTTTCGCCGGCTGCTGAGGGTTCGATCTTGCGATGCCATCTAACCCGGCGTCCCGGAGCCCAATCCTATGCCCTTGGTCACGATCACACTGGCGCGCCGCGCGGCGCCGACATCACCGGAAAAGAAGGCCGAAATCATCGCCGGAGTCACGGAGTTGCTGGTGGAAACCCTGGACAAGCGCGCCGAGGATGTTGTTGTGCTTATCGAAGAACTTGACCCGGATAATTGGGGCCAGGGCGGCATCACTGCCTCGGAAATACGGCGCCGGCGCGTCGCGACGATGGCCAAGCATGAAGGAGAGAAAACATCGTGACCGCTGCGCTGGATGGGCTGATAGTTCTCGACCTCACGAATTTTCTCTCCGGCCCCTATTGCACCATGCTGCTGGGTGATCTGGGCGCTGATGTCATCAAGGTGGAACGCCCCGATGGCGGCGATGATGCGCGGCGCATGCCGCCCTTTGTGGATGGGCGCAGCCAGCCCTTTGCTGTCTGGAACCGCAACAAGCGCAGCATCACCGCGGATTTGAAGCAGCCCGAGGATATTGAACTGGTGCGCCAATTGGCGCTCCGCGCCGATGTGCTGGTAGAAAATTTCCGCCCCGGCACGCTGGCAAGGCTGGGTTTGGGGTGGGAGGCGCTGAGTGCCGCCAATCCACGCCTGATCTGGTGCGCGATTTCAGGCTTTGGCCAGACCGGGCCTTGGGCGGATCATGGCGGCTTGGATATGATGGCGCAGGGCATGTCGGGCCTGATGGCCAGCAATGGCCCGCCGGATGGTGAACCCTATCGCCTGCCGATCGCCATTACCGATGTCACGGCGGGGATGTTCTCGGCGCTTTCGGTGCTCGCTGCCTTGCAGGCGCGGGAAAAAACCGGGCAGGGTCAGCGCATTGATCAATCCCTATTCGAAGCCGGTGTGGCGCTTGGCGTTTATGAAGCGGCGCATGTCTTTGCCCATGGCACGCGCCCCACGCGGCTTGGGCAATTGCATCGCGGATCGGCCCCCTATCGCGTGTTTCAGACCGCCGATGGCTACATCACGCTTGGCGCTTCCAAGGAGAAATTCTGGCAGGCGCTATGCGGCATTATCGGCGGGCCGGAATTGGCGAGCGATCCGCGCTTCAAGACCAATGCGGACCGGGTCGCGAACAACACCGCGCTGATCGCGATTTTGCAGGAAACTCTGGCAACACGCGGCAGCGCCGAATGGCTGTCCGCCCTTGGCAAGGCGGGCATCCCATCGGAGCCCGTGCTATCCTATGATGAGGCGCTGGCGCATCCGCAGGGTCAGGCGCGTGGCCTGGTCAGCACCTTTGCGGACCCCGAACGGGGCCCAATCCAGCATTTGGCGTCACCCTTGCGGCTGGAAGCCACACCCGCCCGCATTGCCCGCCGCGCCCCGGATTTGGGCGAGCATAATGCGGAAATCCGCGCCTGGATTACGCAAAAAGCTTGACGCCGCCTGGGTGAAGATTGTCTGATTTTGGCGGGATTTTCGTGCCGTGCCTTGCCGAGTGGTCGGGATTGCGACCGCTATCGGGCCCGTCCGGGAAAACCGGAAAGAAGCGGCAGGGCATCTGCTGCGATAACAAAAGGGGCTCGCGTCATGCCGAATGGTACCGTGAAATGGTTCAACGCCACCAAGGGCTTTGGCTTCATCCTGCCTGATGGCGGCGGCAAGGATGTGTTTGTGCATATCACCGCCGTACAGAAGGCGGGAATGCAAGGGCTCAAGGAAAATCAGAAGGTCAGCTTTGACGTGGCCGAGGAACGCGGCAAGCCGGCAGCAATCAATCTGAAGGTATTGTAGCGCCCGCCCCAATCGGGCCTAAGGCCCCGGGGCCATGGCCCAATCAGACGGGCGCGGTCACGGGATGCCCTTGCGCGTTCAGGCAGAAGCGTCAGGCCCTGCCTTCAGCCAATGCCGTGGTGGCGAAGCTCCGCACCAAGCCGCCCAGTGATGAAAAAGAAGAACATGCGAAAATCCGCGATCAGCGACCAGAACGGATGGCGGAAGGTGGCGGGGCGATTTTTCTCGACAAAGAAATGCCCAATCCAGGCGGGGCCATAGCCGCAAACCAGCGCCACCAGCAGCAGCCAGTAATTGCCGGAAACCACCCCGAACATGAACAGCAAAAGCCCCGCACCCGTGCCCGCGAAATGCAGCGCGCGCGTTGTGGGCTTGGCATGCTCGCTCAGGTAATAGGGCCAGAATTCAGCGAAATTCCTGAAATTGTCGCTCATCCCATTGCCACCCTTGCCTCAAGCTCTGGCGGCACCAGAGCAGCTTCCAACGCCGCACGCAGCCCGGCCAGTTTGCGTTCGTTTTCAACCTTCAGCCCAAAAACATCCTTCACATAGAAAACGTCAATCGCGCGCACCCCATAGGTGGTGATATGGGCGGAGGCGATTTGCATGCCCTGATCGCTCATGGCCGCGGTCACATCATGCAAAAGCCCAGGCCGGTCGCGGCCATTCACCTCAATGACGGTGTGGGTATTGGAGGCGTGATTATCCACCACCACACGCGGCGGCACGGTGACGGCGCGCAGCCTGGCGGGTTCGCGCTTCAGCTTGCGGATTTCATCGCGCAGCCTGAGGCGGCCAGAAAGCGCCTGTTCCACCAGCACGGAAAGCCGCGCCAGACGATGCGGCGCATCCAGCGCGCCACCCTGATAATCCTGCACCCAGAAGGTATCCAGCGCCATGCCATCCGTCATGGTATGGATGCGCGCATCAACAATGCTCGCCCCCGCGACCGCCAGGGCGCCGGCAATCTTGCTGAAAAGCCCCGGATGGTCGGTGCAATAGACCGTAACCTCGGTCACGGCGCGATTTTCCAAAACTCGTGTCTGGACTGTCAGCGGTGCCTTGGTCACGCGCGCTTCCTGGATCATGGCCGCATGGCGCGCATGGGTTTCAGGATCAAAGGAAAGCCAATAGCCGGGATAACCAAGACCCAGGAAATGATCCACCTCCGCACGCGGATGCGCGGCCAGCAGCTTCGCCGCCGCTTCCTTGGCGCGTGCCACACGCACATCGCGTTCCGGCACGGAAAGCCCGCCCGCCAGCACCTCCGCGACACGCCAATAAAGTTCGCGCAGCAGCGTTGCCTTCCAGCCATTCCAGACCTTGGCGCTCACCGCGCGCATATCAGCGACCGTCAGCACCAGCAGCAGCCTGAGGCGTTCAGGGCTTTGCACAATCTCGGCAATATCCAGGATCGTCTTCGGGTCTTCGATATCGCGGCGGAAGGCGGTTTCGCTGATCAGCAAATGATGCAGCACCAGCCAGGAAACCGTCTCCGTCTCCTCAGGTGTCAGGCCAAGGGCTGGGCAGACATGCAAGGCCATTTCCGCGCCCAATTCGGAATGATCACCGCCACGCCCCTTGGCGGCATCATGCAGCAGCATCGCGACATAAAGCGCGCGGCGGGATTGCACCTGGCCGATCAATTCACTCGCGACCGGGGCGATTTCCGTGAGTTCACCGCGCTCCATGGCGCCGAGCACGCCAATCGCCTCGATGGTATGCTCATCCACCGTGAACACGTGATAGGTATCGAATTGCATCAGCCCGACCACGCGCTGCCAATCCGGCAAAAGCGCTGCGATCAGCCCGGCTTCGTTCAACATCCTCAGCCAAATATGCGGGTCCCTGCCCGATAGGATATCAAGGAACTCCGCACTCGCCGCCGGGTCACCGCGCAGTCGAGCAAGCTGGCGCGCGTGGCGAATAATGGCGCGGAAGGCGAGAGGGTGAATTTCCAACCCGCGGTCCCGCGCCAGGCGAAAAATGCGCAGCATCAGGACAGGTTCAACCGTGAAATCAAAGCCGGGCGCGGCGATGATCTTACCATCAGCCAGCGCGAAGCCTGCTTCGGTCAGTGCCTTGTCGGGTGCGGGCAGCACAGCCGGGCGACCAAGTGCGGCGCGAATAATGGCCGGTTCCAGAACGCGGGTGAAACGCGCCACATCGCGCACGGTCAGGAAGAAATGCTTCATGAAGCGTTCAACGCCATCCTGAAGCCCGCGCCGCGTATAGCCCATGCGGGCGCCAACCACCGGCTGCAAATCGAATGTCAGGCGTTCTTCCGCGCGGCCCGTGACCAGATGCAAATGAAACCGCACCGTCCACAAAAAATCCCAGGCACGACGAATGGCGCGCGCTTCACTTGCCGTCAGCAACCCTCCGCCCGGGCTATTGGGCCCGACCAATTCAGGCATGCGCTGCACATTGAAGGCATAGCGCGCCAGCCAATAAAGCGTTTGCAGGTCGCGCAGCGCGCCGCGGCCTTCCTTCACATGGGGTTCCACCACGTAAGGGCTATCGCCATAACGGCGATGGCGCTTCTGCCGTTCCGCGAGTTTCGCTTCCAAAAAGGGCTTGAGGCCAATGCGCGCACGCGCGGTGCGAAACGCCTCATCAAATCTGGCAAAAATCGCCGGCTCACCGGCGACCAGCCGCGCATCCAAAAGCGCGGTCATTACGGTTGCGTCGCGTTTGGCTTCCTGCAGGCATTCACTGCGCGAACGCGTGGCATGCCCAACCTTCAGCCCCAGATCCCAGAGCAGATAGAGCATGAATTCAACCGCCTTCTTGCCGCGCGCGCCCATGCTGCCATCGGTCAGGAACAGCAGATCAATATCGGAAAACGGCGCCAGCACACCGCGGCCGTAACCGCCGGTTGCGATCAGCGCATGGGGGGTATCGCCACGCTCGGGCGGGTGCATTGCTTCGGTATAGCGATGAATGCCGACCATCAGCGTATCGGTCAGCGCGGCCAACCAGCGCGCGGCGGCCAGGCCCGATAATTCGCGCGCTTCAAAGGCTTCCTGCACGCGGGCCTGGATGCGCCCCAAATGGCGGCGCAACAGCGCCAGCGCCGCATCGCGCGGGATCGGTTGACCTGCCGGCAGCAATTCCGCCAGCAGATCATCAAGCACCAGCGGCTGTTCAGTGACCACGCCAGGATGCGCGGCCCCGCGCCGCTGCGGTGCCGGAAGGTTTTCGGGGCTTGTCTTGGTCAGACTCATTACTGTCACATTATCGTGTCCGGCGGCGATGCGACAGTCTCCAAAAGCGATTTAACGCGGTAGAGAAACTCCTGCGCTTCTCGCGGGCTGAGTGTATCGGGATCAAGCCCTGCAAGCGCTTCCAAGGCGGGGTGGGCAGGCGGCGCAGCCGGGCCGGGGCGTGCGAAAAGCGGCATTTCCTCAGACATGGGGTCAAGCCCTTTGGTGCGGGCCTCAAGTGAGGCCAGCACAGCCTCCGCGCGCCGCAGCACCTCACGCGGGACACCAGCGAGCTTCGCCACATGCAGGCCCCAGGATTTCTCGGCGGCACCGGGGCCGACGCTATGGCGGAAAATCACCTGCCCGCGCCATTCGCGCACCTGCATGGTGGCCAGCGTCAGTTCCGGCAATTTGGCCGCGAGTGACGTCAATTCATGGAAATGCGTGGCGAAAATCGTGCGGCAGCGGATGCGGTCATGGAGCGCTTCAAGCACCGACCAGGCGATGGCAAGGCCATCCCAGGTCGCGGTGCCGCGCCCGACCTCATCCAACACGACCAGGGATTGCGCGCTGGCCTGGTTCAGGATCGCCGCCGTTTCGGCCATTTCGACCATGAAGGTGGATCGCCCACCGGCAATGTCATCCGCGGCACCAACGCGGGAGAAAAGCCGATCCACGAGGCCAAGCCGTGCGGCCTCCGCAGGCAGGAAAAGCCCGGCCTGCACCAAAATCACAAACAGCGCGTTTTGCCGCAAATAGGTGGATTTACCGGCCATATTCGGGCCAGTCAGCAAACAAAGCCGCTGCCCCGCCGAAAGATCGCAATCATTGGGCACAAAAGCGGGGCCGCGCGCACGGGCGAGCGCCGCTTCCACCACCGGATGCCGCCCGGCCTTGATGGCGAAATCCGGCTTTTCGGTGATTTCCGGCCGGCACCAGCCACCCCCCGCCGCCAATTCCGCCGCTGCCGCATGCACATCCAATTCCGCCATGGCCGCAGCAGCAGCCGCAATGCTAGGCGCGGCATTCAGGCAAAGCCTTCGCAAATGCTGCGCCACCATGCGTTCCCGCCGCGCCGCCTGATCGCCCGCCTCCGCCACCTTGCGGTCAAGCTCAGCCAAGGCGGGGCAGGTAAAGCGCATAGCATTCGACATGGTCTGGCGATGGATCGGGCAATTGGGGCCCTCGGCGATGGCGGCGCGCAGCAATTTCTCGCCGGCGGCCAAAGGCATTTCCGCAAGAAAGCCGAATTGCTGATGATGGCGGATACGAAGCGCCGCCACCCCCCATGCCTGCGCCAAATCCAATTGCAGCGCGGCGATGGCATCCCGCCCGCCATCGCGCAATCGCCTGAGCGCATCCAATTCGCCGTCATAGCCAACCGCAATCAGCCCGCCATCTTCAAGTCGCGCTGGCAGGGTTTCCGCCAAAGCACGCTGCAATTCCACCTGTGGCGAGGCTTCCGGCACCAGCGCGCCGCGTGCCGCTTCAATCAGCGCGGGTTGCAGCCCGCCCGCGGCATCAAGCGCTGCCGCCATGGCCTCGGCCCGCGCCAGCCCATCGCGAATGGCGGCCAGATCACGCGGAGCAAACCGATCAAGCGAAAGCCGCGCCAGCGCACGCGCCATATCGGGTGAGCCCTTCAACGCAGCACGCAGCGCGGCGCGTTCGGAAGCTGCGGCAAGCATCCAGCCCACCGCCTCATGCCGCGCCAGGATGGGGGCCGCTTCGGCAAGTGGCGAGGCAAGCCGCGCCGCCAATTCCCGCGCCCCGGCGGCAGTCACGGTGCGGTCCACGGCGGCGAGCAGGGAATGCCGCGCCTCCCCCCTCTCGCTTTTCAGGATTTCCAGGGATCGCCGCGTCGCCGCATCCATCTGCAATAGCCCGCGCCCGCCCATGGGGCTGGGCGGGGCAAGCCGCGGCAGGGCGCCCGCCTG
>JADCES010000270.1 GCA_020250005.1 Roseomonas sp. | reverse complement strand
CGCGGTGGATATCCATGCGCGGCGGATGGATGCGGCGGCAGCGCGGGACTTGATCCCTCATTATGACGTGATTTGCGACGGGACGGATAATTTTGAGACGCGCTTTCTATTGGGCGATGCCTGCCATTTGCTCGGCAAGCCCCTAGTAAGTGCGGCGGTGCTGCGCTTTGAAGGCCAGCTTTCGGTGTTTCATGGCCATGATGGCACCAACCCCTGCCATCGCTGCCTGCACCCGGAACCGCCGCCGCCCGGCCTGGTGCCGAGTTGTTCCGAAGCCGGCGTGTTGGGCGCCGTCACGGGGGTGATGGGCACGCTGCAAGCGACCGAGGTGTTGAAGCTGATCCTTGGCATTGGCGAACCACTGATCGGCAAGCTATTGCTTTGGGATGCACTAGATGCGCGGTTTCGCACCGTGCGGCTGAAGCGCGACCCGGCCTGTGCGCTCTGTGGGCCGGAAGCGACCATCCGCGATCTTTCCGCCCATGAAAACGCGGCCGCGCCGGCCTGCCGGGCATGATTGAAAAGCGCCCCCCGCTTGGCATTTTGCTGCTGGATGGCGGGCATGAACGCGCCCATTACGCCCTGGTGATGGCGAGCGGCGCGGCCGCGCTTGGCCGCGATGTGGTGCTTTTCGCCACCAATGGCGGCTGCCGGCTGCTTTTGGCCGATTGCCCCTTATTGCAGGACCCGCGTGAGGCGCAGCTTGCGGCGCGCGGCGTGGCCGGGATTGCCACGCTGCTTTCCGCCATCACTGCCCTTGGCGTGCAGCGGATGGTCTGTGAAGCCGGGCTGAAGGCCGAGGATTTGGGCGCCACCCCCCTTGCCCCTGGGGTGGAAAGGGCGGGGGTGGCGAGTTTTCTGGCGGCCGTGGGGTCAGGCCAGATCGTCAGCCTGTGACCTATGGGTGACGGGTCTGACGGTATCGCCTGAGCTTTCGGGGCTAAGCATCTGATTCGTCGAACGGTTCGGCCCGTATTTTGCCTAAATCTTGTCATGATTACCGTGGCAAATACCCCACATGCTGTGGGTAACAGGTAACGCTTGACCTGCCCTGTTCAAATGGCATAGGCGAATTTGTCGCGATTGTGTTTCTGGATGTTTCTGGCAGCCAGGGCATGGTCAGCGGGACGGTTTGGGCCGGGCCGATGCGGGGGCATTGGTCGGGCTCTTGGGGGACCGTTTCGGGGCGCAAATCCCAGACCCGATGGAGTATTGAGGGGATGCACGGGTTTCGACTGGGCTATGCTCGGTTTTTGGTTTTAGGCCTGCTGCTGGCAGTGCTTTCGGCCTGCGCGGATGGCACTGGGCGCCACGCGAATGGGCCCTTTTATAATCGTCCTGACAGCACTTCACCGCCCGGACCGCCCGGCGACCCTTGGGGGCCCTGGATCCGCGATGCCTCCCGCCGGTTTGATGTGCCTGATCTTTGGATCCGCGAAGTGATGCGCCAGGAAAGCGGTGGGCGGCCAGGTGCCACGTCTCGCGTGGGTGCCATGGGGCTGATGCAGGTAATGCCCGGCACCTACCGGGAATTGGCGCAGCGCTACAATCTGGGGCCTGATCCCTATCATCCTTACGATAATTTGCAGGCCGGCGCGGCTTATATCCGTGAAATGTATCAGCTTTACGGATCGCCGGCCTTCCTTGCCGCCTACAATGCCGGTCCGCGGCGCTTGGAGGATTTCCTTTGGGGTGGGCGCGGCCTGCCGGATGAAACGCGCAATTACGTCGCCCGCGTCGGGCCACGCATTGCAAGCGTGGCGCCAGCGCGGCGCGCGCCGGCCGAGGTTTATGCCGCGGCCGATATCGGCACCAGCATAGCGCGCGGACCACGGCGGATGGATGGCGGTACGATGGTGGCGCTGAATGAGCAGCGCAGCCCAGCGCCAACGGTGCAAGTGGCCCAGGCCGCTGCCCCTGCCCCGGCAGCACCGGCGAGCACGCAGGTGGCGAGCCTTGGCAATGTGGTGCGCATGGACCCGATCCCCGATGGCAGCACCTTCACCCCGGCAGAACGCCGGCGTGCCGGGCTTGAACCGGGCCGGTCCAGCCTTGCCGCTGCACCCGTGGCGCCGCCCGCGCCGCGTCAGGCGCCGGCTGCCGCACCATCCCGCAGCGGGCTCGGCCTGATCGGATCTGCCCAGGCAGCGCCGGCCTCGCCTTCGGCATTGGGCCGCGCCGGGTCCTTGCCGCCGCCAAGCGGGGGCGGCAATGGCTGGTCAGTCAGCCTGGGGCGTTTTGCTTCAGAGAATTTGGCACGCAGCGCCGCTTCCTCGGCACGGAGTTCGGCCGGGGGCAGCGGGCAGGCGGAGGTGGTCCGCGTCGCGCAGGGCAATGGCGCGGCCTTTACCGCACGGGTCAGGGGGCTGACGCGCACCCAGGCCGAACAAACCTGCCAGAAGCTGCGCTCGACCGGGAATTGCACGCTGGTAGCGCCGGGGGCGTGATCCTTACGGAAGGATCAGGCCCTGGATTTCAGGCGATCCTGTTGGCGTCAGTTGCGATCATGATCTCGGGCGCTGGCGAGTTCCAGGCGCGCATCCAATAATGCCCGCCTGGTCCTGGGCAGGGGCGGCGGATCGCCGAGAAGGTTGAGTGTTTGCTGTCCGCCTGGGGTGAAAAGCGGCGGGCGTAGCGCATCCACCGCCCCGGACAGGCTGCGGGCAGCGAAGGCGTTGCGCAAAACCGAGAGGCTATCAATCACCGCCTGTGCGCGCGCATCCGCCGCAATGCCGAAGGCCTGGCGCCATTCGCGGCGCGCCCCGGGAATGGCCAATTGCGCCATGGGCAGAATAACGCTCCAGCGCGGCCCATTGGGTAATTCAACGGCGAGGAATTCCAGCGACTGAATAAGGCGCGCCGTTTCCCAGGGCTGGCCTGTCAGCCGGCGCGGATTGGTCATCATGTCGGCGCCCTGTTCGATGGAATGGCGCACCGCATCGCCCGTGATGAAGCTGCTGAATTCCGGCAGGCTTGCTGTCTCAGGCGGTCCGGCGCAGGCGCCCAAGCCCATCAGCCCCACGAGAAAAACGCGCCTATCGCATTGCATCCTGATGTCCTTCCAACAAATCCCGCGGAGCCTATCACGTCTGCATCCTGGCCTGGCATAGCGGGCGCCTTGATTTCCCATACAGTATTCAGTGCCGGAAGACGCCCTATCCAGCGGCGCGATTCATGCTGACCTATCCCCTGCCCAAAAAGCCCCCCCGCACAACCTAGGGCATGTTGCGTTAACATGGGTTCACGCAACCCGCTCTAGCGAATGACAAAACCGCGCCCCGAACGCCGCTCAAAACTCTGCACCATCAATTCCTGGCGCGCATCAATCATGGCGCGGGTGGTACGCGGCAGGGTGGGTGGGTCAGCGAAACGATTGAGCGTTTCCTGCCCGCCCGGGGTGAAAATTGGGGCGCGTAGGGCGGCAGGCGCAGCTGTGGGCCGCTGCTCGGCATAGGCGCTGCGCAGTTCCGTCAGGCTATCAATCACCTCCTGCGCGCGGGCTTCTGGGGCGATGCCAAAGGCCTGGCGCCATTCAGCCCGCGCAGCCGGCAGGGTCAGCTGCGCCATGGGCAACATCACATTCCAGCGCGGCCCATTGGGCACTTCCACGGCGAGGAATTCCAAAGCCTGGACCAGGCGCGCGGTTTCCCAAGGCTGACCCATGAGCCGGTTTCGATGGGTGAGCATATCGGCGCCCTGCTCAATGGAATGGCGCACAGGATCAATTGAAACAAAGCCGCGAAATTCCGGCAAAAACGCCGTTTCCACTGGCGTGGCTGCGCAGGCGCCAAGCCCGAGCAGCCCCAGGAAAAGCACACGCCTGCTACCCATCATGAGGCTTCCTTCCATCATGGCCCCGCATAACCCCGTGTCTTTTCTGACAGCACTGTTGGGCGGGCGCCTTGATCCGGATCACGGCGCCCGCCCTTGATACGCGCTTACAGGCTGACTGCCTTGCCCTTTTCCGGCACCAGCACCTTGGCCTTGGCGCCGACCATCTCCGCCTCAAAGCCCGAGGCATCCGGCAGCAACATGCCGAAGGTCGCGTAATGGCAGGGAATGGCGGTGGTGACATTGCGCAGAAACCGCTTCACGGAAAGCGCCGCCGCGCGCGGTCCCATGGTGAAGCGATCCCCCACCGGCACCAATGCGACTGTCGGTGCGTAAAGCTCATCAATCAGCGCCATGTCGGAGAAGATATCGGTGTCACCCATGTGATAGACGGTGGGTTCGTGCTTGTCCTTCGGCGTCACCACAATGCCATTCGGCAGGCCAAGGCAATGGAATACGCCATTGGCATCCACCTCAACCGAGGAATGGAAAGCCTGGGTCAGGGTGACGGTAAACTCGCCCTGATCCGTGGTGCCGCCCGTGTTCATGGGGTCAAACGCGGTGACACCCTGTTTGCCGAGCCACATGGCGAGTTCATAATTGGTGACAAGCTTGGCGCCGGTGCGTTTGCAAATGGCCGCCGTATCGCCAATGTGATCGGCATGGCCATGGGTCAGCAGCACATGGGTCGCACCCGCGCTTGCTGCTTCCGCATCACCGCCAAAGGCGGGATTGCCGGTGAGGAAGGGGTCAATCATCACAACCGACTTGCCGAATTCAAGACGGAAAGCAGAATGGCCGAACCAGGTGAGTTTCATTGCGTGTTCCTTTGCGTTTCAGGTGAACGTCATGCGGATGGTATCCGCGATCATGCCGGGCTTCGCCTCATTTTCGATTTCCAAAGTCTGGCGCACGGTGATGCGATGCGCGCCGGGCGCGCCATCTTCCACCGCAACCAGGCTTTGACGCAGCCTGATGCGCGCGCCGGCCTTGACCGGATTGACGATGCGCACCTTGTCGCTGCCGTAATTGATGGACCGGGTGGGCCAGGAAAGCTTGTAAATGCCGGCGCCAAGCTTGGGCAGCAGCGACAGCAGCAGATAGCCATGCGCGATGGTCTTGCCGCCGGGCATCTCGCGTTTCGCGCGTTCCACATCCACATGAATCCATTGATGATCGCCGGTCACCTCGGCGAAGCGATCAATCAGATCCTGTGTCACTTCCAGCCAATCACTGACCCCCAATTCCTGCCCGATCAGCGCGCGGAGCGCTTCCGGGGTTTCGACCATGCGCATTGCGACCCTCCCTTAATCACTGCGGCGTAACATCGGGCGCGGCGCGTCTGGGATCAAGCCGGGCTATCCGAAGCGGGCAAATTGCGGCCTAATCGGGCCATGACCCTATCCCCCGGCAGCCGGGGTTTCGTGGTGGCCATGGTCACGGCGCAAATCCTGACCCAAATCGGTGCCTTCACCCTGCCCGCGCTCTTGCCGGAGATGATGGCGCGCTGGTCGCTTTCCGCCACCGAAGCGGGCTGGCTGATTGGGGTTTTCTTCGCGGCCTATGTGCCGGCGGTGCCGGTGCTGCTTTCGCTGACGGATCGCGTGCCCGCGAGGCGGATTTATCTGATCGGCACGGGCGCCACGGCGGCAGCGCATCTGGGCTTTGCGTTTTTCGCCGATGGCTTTTGGGGTGGGCTGTTCTTTCGCGCGCTTGCCGGGATTGGCTGGGCGGGGGCTTATATGCCCGGCCTTAAATCCATCGCTGATCCGCTGACGGGTGTGGCGCAATCGCGGGCTGTCGCCTGGCATGCGGCGGGGGTGGGGATCGCGGGTGCGGCTTCCTTTGCGCTTGCCGGGCTTTGTGACGCGCTGGTGGGGCCAGGTTTTGCCTTTTTGGTGGCGGGGCTGACGGCCACTGGCGCCTTTGCCATTGCCATGCTGATCCTGCCTGATGCGCCGCCGCCCAAAAGCGCTGCGCCGCGCGGCTTGCTGGATTTCCGCCCGGTTTTTGCCAATCGCCGCGCCATGGCCTGGATTGCGGGCTACACCGTGCACACCCTGGAAATGGCGGTGCTGCGCGCTTGGGCAGTGGCCTTCCTGACCGCGAGCTTTCTGATCCAGGCGCCACCGGACTGGCTGCCGGGACCGACCGTGCTGTTCACGCTGGCGGGCTTGGTCGGGATTGCGAGTTCGCTCGCCGGGAACCGGCTGGCGGAAAGCCTGGGGCGGGATAGGATTGTGGCGATTGCCATGCTTTCCGGCGCGGCGCTGTCGCTGGTGGCGGGGTTTGCCTTTGGTGCGTCACCTTGGATGGTGCTGCTGCTGGTGTTTCTCTGGAATGCGGCGATCTATCTGGACAGTTCGGCGCTGACCGCGGGGACGGTGCAGGCGGCGGACCCGGCGTTGCGCGGCGCGACCATGGGGCTGCATAGCATGCTGGGCTATGCGGGCGGCTTTGTCGGGCCTTTGCTGGCGGGGGTGCTGCTGGATTGGGCGGGCGGCGATGGCGTTGCGGCCTGGGGCATCGCCTTTGGCCATGTTGCCTTCATCATGCTGGCGGGCTTCGCCGTGCTGCGCTGGTTGGGGCGCGCGGCGGAGTCGCGCGGCGCTTCCCGGTAAGCTTCCTGCCAAAGCGCTGCCTTGCAGGCGGAATTGCCCGGTCTTTCGCGGGGTTTCGGGCAGGATTCCGGATGCCCCGGGGGGCTATGAGGAAAAAAACCGGGCGTGGGACCGATTTCGCTTGCATTCTTCGGTCCCAAGGCATACATGCGCCGCAGACGCAGTACGCACGTGCCTCTGGCCCCCGGCCCTTCGGCCAAAGGGTTTACGCAACGACGTCAAGCGTTCTGGCAACCCCGTCTGGGTCTTCTCAGGCGGCAATTTACTGGTCGCTGGTTCGTTCGACCGTTTCGTTAACCTTGGGCCGTCGCCTTCATGGGCGGCCCGTTTGGAGCCTGGAGGGTGCTGCGATGACACCGAAAATCGCACGCTTTTTGCGCGACAACGCGCCGGCCACGCCATGCCTTGTGCTGGATGTGGATCGTGTCGAGGAAAAGTACCGCGCCATGCACGCGGCGCTGCCGCTTGCGCGCATCTATTACGCCGTGAAGGCCAATCCCGCCGCGCCGATCCTGGAGCGGTTGGTGAAGCTCGGCTCAAGCTTTGACGCGGCTTCTTTCGAAGAAGTGCGGGCTTGCCTTGATGCCGGCGCGCGTCCGGAAGCGATTTCCTATGGCAATACCATCAAGAAGGCGTCGGCGATTGCGGCCGCCCATAAGGCTGGTGTTTCCATGTTCGCCTTCGACAGCATCGAGGAATTGGAAAAGCTGGCGCGCCATGCGCCCGGCGCGCGGGTCTATTGCCGCATCCTGGTGCAGAATGAAGGCGCGGAATGGCCGCTTTCGCGCAAATTCGGCTGTGAATTGGATATGGCGCGCGACCTGATGCTGAAGGCCGGCGATATGGGGCTCGACCCCTATGGCATTTCCTTCCATGTCGGCAGCCAGCAGACCAAGACCGAAACCTATGAAGGCGCGATCGCGCGCGCGGCGATGCTGTTCACGGATTTGAAGGAAGCGGGGGTGAAGCTCCGCATGGTCAATCTGGGCGGCGGCTATCCAGTGCGTTACCGGGCGGAAGTGCCGGGCATTGATGATTTCGGCATGGCCATTATGGGCGCCATGACGAAGCATTTCGGCAATGACCTGCCAGAGATGGTGGTGGAGCCTGGGCGCTTCATCGTGGGTGATGCCGGCCTGGTTTCCAGCGAAGTGGTGCTGGTGTCCCGCAAGGGGACGGCTGATCCGGTGCGCTGGGTCTATCTGGATATCGGGCGCTTTGGTGGCCTGGCGGAAACCGAAGGCGAGGCCATTCGCTACGATATCCGCACACCGCATGATGGGTCTGAGGATGGGCCAGTGACCATCGCGGGCCCAACCTGCGACAGCACGGATACGCTTTACGAAAAGTCCAATTACCGTATGCCGCTGAATCTGGCGTGTGGTGATCGGGTGGAGCTGCTTTCCACCGGGGCTTATGTGACGACCTACGCGTCCCAGGGCTTCAACGGCTATGCGCCATTGAAGGAACACTACATTTAAGCTGCACCCGGCGCGGGAAACCGTGCCGGGTCAGACGTAACCTGGGCCTTCGATGGGCGGATGTGCCTTCAGGAAGGCCTCATCTACCTCCACACCAATGCCGGGCGCTTCCAGCGGGCGCACGCATCCATCCTTGCCGATGCGCCAGGGTTCGCTGCCCAATTCATCGCGGAACTTATTGGCGCGCGAGACATCGGCTTCGAAATAACCGCCATTATCAATCGCGGCGAGCAGATGGATGGACGCTGCCTGATTGACGCCGGTCATGGATGAATGCGGATGGATCGGAATCTTGAAGCCCGATGCCATGGCGGCGATGCGCATGGTCTCGGTCACGCCACCGCATTTGGAGAGATCCGGCTGCCAGATACGGATCACATCATCTTCCAAGACGCGGGTGAATTCGAAGCGGGTGAAGTGGTTTTCGCCGGCAGCCAAGGGCGTGCTGCCAAAACCATGCGCCTCAGCATAGGAACGATGATCATGTGCGGGGAAGGGTTCTTCCAGCCAGCCGATATTCAGCCGGTCCATCTCGGGCAGCACTTGCCGCACCTGCGCAATATTATAGCCGATATTGGCATCGGTCAGGATTTCCAGCTCATGCCCGAAGGCATCGCGCACCGCTTCCATGCGGGCAATGTCATCGCGCACCGTATCCCCAACGCGAAGTTTTACTGCCTTGTAGCCCGCTTCCATATGGGGTGCCGCTTCATCAAGCAGCTGCGCCGGCGGTTGATAGCCAAGCGCCACACCACCGGCATAGGCCGGCACCGGGCGGGCGGAACCGCCGAGCAACTTGTACAAGGGCAGATTGAGCGCCTTGCCCTTGGCATCCCATAGCGCCATGTCGAGCCCTGACATGGCCATGGCCGTGGCGGCGCCCATGCCATGGCTTGCCAATTGATACTTGTAGATGCGCGCCCAAACGCCGGTGGTGTCGAAGGCATCCATACCCAGCACCAATTGCTTCAGCGTGGTTTCCAGCAATTTCGCGATGGCGGTATGCGCCCGGCCATGATGGCTTTCGCCCCAGCCGACAATGCCATCTTCCGTAATGACCTTGACCATCACCGCATCGCGCTTCACCGCCTGGCCAATCCCAAGCCGCGGCCCGGAATTGGGCGGCAGCGGGAAGGAGGTTGGGAATGCCTTGATGTCCACGATTTTCATGCGGCGATCCTCATGCTTGCTAGCGCTCAGCCTGCCACCTTGGCCGGGCATTTGCAAAGCCTGGGCACCCGTCGCAGCATGGGCGACCGCAGGAGAGACTGTCATGAAACCCGATCCCTTCCCCCCCAGCATGGAAGCCATCCGGCTATGGAGCGGTGTTGAATGCCCGAATGAGGCAGCGCGGCTTGGCCTTGCGGATCATATCGGCCTGCTCAAGGAATTGGCGGCTTTGCGCGGCACGCTGGTGTTTGAGGACGAACCTTCCAGCTTTGAAGCAGCCTTGCGCGCCGAGCGGGAGAAGGAATCATGAGCGCGCTGCATGAACTTTCCATGACGGAAGCCGCCGATGCGGTGGCGCGTGGCGAGGTGACGGCGACTGCGCTCACGGAAGCCTGCCTCGCGCGCATTGCCGCGCATGATGGCAGGGTGAATAGCGTGATCAGGCTTGATCGCGACAGTGCCTTGGAACAGGCGGCGGCGGTGGATAAGGCGCGCAAGGCGGGCAAGGCGCTAGGGCCGCTTGGCGGTGTGCCGATGATGCATAAGGATATGTATTATCGCGCGGGCAAGGTTTCGACTTGTGGGTCAAAAATCCGGCGGGATTTTGTGCCGAAGGTGACAGCAACCGTGCTGGAAAAGCTGGATGCTGCCGGGGCGATTGATATGGGCACGCTGAATATGGCGGAATTTGCCCAGAACCCGACAGGGCATAACGCGCATTTCGGCCATTGCCATAATCCCTGGCAGCATGGCTATTGCACGGGCGGATCATCCTCGGGCTCCGGCGCGGGGGTTGCGGCGCGGTTTTTCTATGGTGCGCTTGGGTCGGACACGGGCGGTTCCATCCGGCTGCCGGCGACAATTTGTGGCGTGACGGGCATCAAGGGCACGCAAACGCGGGTTTCGCGTGCGGGCGTTATGCCGCTTTCATTTTCCGCTGATAATGTTGGGCCTTTGGTGCAAACGGCGCGCGATGCGGCGCGCTTCATGCGGGTAATTTCCGGCCATGATCCGCGCGATGCGACCAGCGCACGCGAAGCCGTGCCGGATTATGAGGCTGCTTTGACCGGCGATTTGCGCGGCATTTCCGTGGCCGTGCCGCAGGAATATTTCTTTGATGGTGCCGATGATGTGGTGGTGAAAGCCTTTGATGCCGCGCTTGAGGCCATGCGGGATCGCGGGGCGAAAATCACGCGGCTGTCCTGCCCATCACTGCGCGCCATTGCGGCCTATACCGCGCTGGTCAGCCGGTCAGAGGCGGCGGCGATCCATGCCGAATGGATGCGCGAAAGGGCAGCGGATTATTCCATCCATTTGTCGTCCCGGCTTTATGGTGGCTTCTCGATCCCGGCGCATCTTTACATTGAAGCGCTATCGCGCCGTGGCCCGCTGCTGCGCCAATTCTGCGCCGAGGCGATGACGGGGCATCATATTGTCGCAACCCCGGCGCTGCGCACCCGTGTGCCGACGCTCGCCGAGACGGATATTGATGCCGATGCGGCGAATTGGTCGCGCTTCATGGCGGTTTCGGCCAATACGCGGCCCTTCAATTATTTGGGCCTGCCGACCATCAGCGTGCCCTGCGGCTTTGATGATCGCGGCCTGCCGATTGGCCTGCAATTGGCCGCGCGCCCCTTTGCCGAGGCGCGGGTGCTGGCCGTGGCCGATGCCTATCAGCGCGTGACGGATTGGCATAAGCGCTACCCTGCCTTGTAACGGGGTTCCTTGCCCAAGAATTGGGCGCGGCGGATGCCCGGTGGGCAATAAGGCACCGTCCGGCCCAGTTTTCGGGCGTTACAGGCTTGTGTGGCGTGCCGTTTGGCCCGATCTTCTGAGAAACAGGAGGTCAGTCAGGCGATGGCGGAACCCATCAGGGCCTTTGACGAGATGGGTGAACCCCAAGCAGCACGCGCGGCCTATGGCGAAATCGCGCGCTGGCTGGCGGCAACCCCCATCGCGCAATTGGAACGCAAGCGCCAGGAAGCCGAGCTTTTGTTTCGCCGCATCGGTGTGACCTTCGCGGTTTATGGCGAAGGCGGCGATCCAGAACGGCTGATCCCCTTTGATATCATCCCGCGCATCCTGGCCTGGCAGGAATGGGAACATTTGTCGCGCGGCCTGACGCAGCGTGTCCGCGCGCTCAATATGTTTCTGGCGGATGTTTATGGGCCAGGGGAAATCCTGAAGGCAGGACGCATTCCGGAAGCGCTGATTTTGCAGAATGAAGCCTATCGGCCGGAAATGCGCGGCATCACACCGCCGGGCGGGATTTACGTGCATATCGCCGGCATTGATGTGGTGCGCACGGGTGCCGCGCAATTCCATGTGCTGGAGGATAATTGCCGCACGCCATCGGGCGTTTCCTATATGCTGGAAGGCCGCGAAGCCATGTTGCGGCTATTCCCTGGGCTGTGCGCAGCGCATCGCATTGCCCCGGTCAGCCATTACCCGAGCGATTTGCTGGAAACCTTGATGTCGGTGGCGCCGCCCGCCTGTCGTGGCCTGCCGCGCGTAGTGCTGCTGACGCCTGGTGCCTATAACAGCGCCTATTACGAACATTGCTTCCTGGCTGATGAAATGGGCGTGGAGGTGGTGGAAGGCCAGGATTTATTCGTCGAAGATCGCGTGGTTTTCATGCGCACCACCGCAGGGCCGCAGCGCGTGGATGTGATCTATCGCCGGATTGATGATGATTACCTGGACCCGGCGGTGTTTCGCGCCGATTCCATGCTGGGTGTACGCGGGCTGATGGAAGCCTATCGCGCTGGCAATGTAGCACTTGCCAATGCGCCGGGCGGCGGCATTGCCGATGACAAGGCGGTTTATCCTTACGTCCCGGAAATGGTGCGGTTCTACCTGGGCGAAGAACCGATCCTGGCCAATGTGCCGACCTATCTGTGCGAAAGGCCGGATGATTGCGCCTATGTGCTGGAACATTTGCATGAATTGGTGGTGAAACTCACCAAGGGTTCGGGCGGCTATGGCATGCTGGTCGGGCCGCATAGCACTGCCGAGCAACGCGCTGAATTCGCCACGCGCATCCGCGCCAATCCAGCGGATTATATCGCGCAACCAACCCTTGCCCTTTCCACTGTGCCAACTTTCACCGGCAGCGGCACCGCGCCGCGCCATGTGGATTTGCGGCCCTTTGTGCTTTCGGGCGCCGAGACGCGCATTGTGCCGGGCGGCCTCACGCGCGTGGCCTTGCGCGAAGGATCGCTGGTGGTGAATTCATCGCAAGGCGGCGGCACCAAGGATACCTGGGTCCTGGCCCCGGATGCGCCATGCTGAGCCGTACCGCCGATAGCCTCTATTGGCTCGGGCGCTATATGGAACGCGCCGGCAATACCGCGCGCGCTTTGCAAGTGGCGCTGCGCGAAGCGGGCATGGGCGGTGGCCGGCCGGCGCAGGGGCAAGGCTGGCGCGCGCTGCTGCTGACCAGCGGCGATATCGGGCTATTGCAGGGTTTTGGTGCCTCACCCGATGCAGCGCAGATCATCCAGCATCTGGTGATGGATCGCGCCAATCCTTCTTCCATCCAATCCTGCATTGAAGCTTCACGGCAGAATGCGCGCCAGGTACGGACAGCGCTAACCGTGGATATGTGGGAAGCGGTGAATGATACCTGGGGCCAGATGCGGCGCATGGATAATACCATGCCGAATGCGGATGACCTGCCTGGGTTTCTGGATTGGGTGAAGCGCCAGACCATCCTGTTCAATGGCGCCTATGATGACACCATGCTGCGCGATGAAGCCTGGCGCTTTGTGCGGCTTGGCACCATGCTGGAGCGCGCCGACAATACCGCGCGCGTGCTGCATGCTCATGCCGGGGCGCTGAGCATCGCCGAAGCCGGCACGGCGGAAGATTACCTGAATTGGCAGGCGATCTTGCGCAACTTCACCGCACTTCGCGCCTATCAATGGGTTTATCACGGACGGATTGAACCACGGCGGATCGCCGAATTGCTGATCCTGCGCGGGGAATTGCCGCGTTCCATGATTGCCTGCCATGCCCGGATTGAGGGCGTGTTGGATGAAATCGCCACCGCCCATGGCGGGCGGCGCGGGGAATGCCATCGGCGGGCCGGGGAAATCCATGCAAGACTGCGCTTTGGCCGGGTTGAGGATATCTTTACCCAGGGGCTTGAGGCCTTCCTGAATGAGATGATGGCGCGCAATATTGATCTTGGCGGCCAAATCGCCGAATTTTACCTGCATAACTGATAGGGCGCGGAGCGCTTGCCATGACCTATTGCGTCGGCCTGTTCCTGAAGGATGGGCTTGTTCTGCTTTCCGATACGCGCACCAATGCGGGGCTGGATCACATTTCCAGTTTTTCCAAGATGCATGTTGTGGAACAGCCCGGAGAACGCATGCTGGCGCTGATGTCGGCAGGCAATCTTGCGATCACGCAGGCGGTATGGAACCGCGTGCAGGAAGGTTTCCCGCTGGGTGCAGAGACACATACCTTGCGTGATGTGCCGAGCATGTTCCGCGCAGCCCAATTGGTAGGGGCCGCCGTGCGCGATGTGTTTGAAACCGATGGGCCGGCGATGAAGGCGCAGAATGTCGCCTTTGATGCCTCCTTTTTGCTCGGTGGGCAGATTGCCGGCGGGCCGATGCGGCTGTTTCTGATCTATGCCGCAGGCAATTTCATTGAAGCCACAGCCGATACGCCCTTCCTGCAAATCGGCGAACATAAATACGGCAAGCCCATTCTGGACCGCGTGGTGAAAAGCGATACGTCCTTGGCAGATGGCGTGAAGCTGGTGCTGATCAGCATGGACAGCACGCTGAGATCCAATCTTTCCGTAGGGCTGCCGATTGATCTGATGGTTTACCGCGAAGGCGGGCAGAAGGTGACGCTCAGCCGGCGCATTACGGAAGATGATGCGTATTTCCGGCAGGTCAGCCAGCGCTGGTCGGATAGCTTGCGCGAAGCCTATCGCGCCCTGCCCTCCCCTGGGTGGATTGCGGATTAGGTTTGATCAATCCATTCCTTTGGCATATGCCGTGAATAGAATGGCGTAACGATGGGGGGAGTATACATCATGCAGCTTTCGCGTCGTATGGTTCTTGGTAGTCTTGCAGCGGCCAGCATTGTGCCGGCACAGGCCCAAGGCAATGCCATACGTATTGTTGTGCCCTTCGGGCCGGGTGGTTCGACCGATGCGGTGGCGCGGCTGGTCTCGCCAGGGTTGATGCAGCGCCTCGGCGTGTCGATCATCGTGGAAAATCGCCCTGGTGCGGCGGGGTCTATCGGGACGGATATTGTCGCCAAGGCGCGGCCTGATGGCCAGACCTGGTTGCTGACCTTTGACAGCCACGCCACCATGCCGGCGCTGCTCGCCAATCTGCCCTTCAACCTGACGCGTGATCTTGACCCGGTCATGCTGATTGGTGGCGCGCCTTACGTCATTGCGTGTCGTGCGGATAAGCCGTTTCGCTCACTCGCGGATGTGGTGGCGGCGGCAAGGGCGCGGCCCGATGCGGTTTCCTTCGGGTCCACCGGCAATGGCACGATCGGGCATTTGGCCATGATCCAGTTCCAGGCGCGCAGCGGCACGCGGCTCACGCATATTCCCTACCGCAGCGGCGGGCTTGCGGTGAATGACACCATGGCGGGCACGGTGGATATGATGATCGGCTCGGCCGCGCTGGTGGCGGCACAGATCGCCGCCGGCACTTTCCGCGCGGTGGCGCAATTCGGCCCGGCACGCCTGCCCGCGCTGAGTGAACTGCCGACTGCCGAGGAAAGCGGCTTTCCTGGCTTGCAGGCGGAAGCCTGGTGGGGTGTTTTCGCGCCTGCCGGCACGCCGGCCGAATTGGTGGCGCGCATGAATAATGCGCTACGTGAAACCCTTTCCGAAGAGCGCATCCGCACGCAAATGACGCAAACCCAACAGGCGCGGCTGGTGATGTCTGACCCTGCGGGGCTGGCGCGCTTCCTGGAAGGTGAAGTGGCGAAATGGGGCGCGGTGGTGCGCGAATTCAATATCCGGCCTGATTGATCAGGCAGGTTGAATGCCACGCCGTGCATCATGCCGGCGCAGCCAATGGATGAAGGGCAAGGCCAGCAATACCATCCAGGCCTTGCCGATGATTTGGCCGGCCAGAAAATCCAGGCTGCCAAAGGCGAGAAACAGGAAGACCACGCTATCCACGACAAGGCCGACCGCACCACTTGCGGCAACCGCCAGCGTCAGGCCACGCTTTTGCAGCGGCGTATAAACGGCCAGATCAGCGGTTTCACTCAGCAGGAATGCAGCGGCTGAGGCCAGCACCAAAGCGGGCGGCGCGAGCGCGGCAGAAAGCACCACGCCAAGCGCAATGGCGGCGAAGGCCCAATTCAGGCCAAGGCGACGCTGCACCAAATCCCTGAGCACCAGGGCAAGACCGATCATCAGCACGCCCGATGGCGCCATGATGCCGGGCGCGACAGGAATGAGGCAGGGGCCATTCGGCACGCAGAAGCTGCCGAGATTCCCGATCATCCAATTCGCTGCCGGAATGCACAGCGCGAAGCCGATCAGGAAGGCGAAGCCTTGAAGGCGGGGGGAAAGGTTCATGGGATTTCAGCGGCTGAATAGGCCGCCCAGCCCTTGGCGCGCAAGTCGCAGGCAGGGCAAGTGCCGCAGCCATAGCCCCAAGGATGCCGGTGCTTCCGATCCCCCAGATAACAGCTATGCGTGTGTTCCAGGATCGCCATGACCAAAGCCGCGCCGCCGAGGCTTTCCGCCAGCCGCCAGGTCGCAGCCTTGTCCAGCCACATCAACGGCGTTTCCAATACAAAGCGCCGATCCATGCCGAGGTTGAGCGCCACTTGCAGCGCCTTGATCGTATCATCACGGCAATCGGGATAGCCGGAGTAATCCGTCTCACACATGCCGCCCACAATATGCTTGATGCCACGGCAATAGGCGATGGCGGCGGCGAAGCTCAGGAAAATGATGTTGCGACCTGGCACGAATGTATTGGGCAGGCCATCGGCATTGAAGGCGATGGTGGTTTCGGAAGTCAGTGCGGTATCAGAAACCTGGCCAAGCGCATCAAGGCGGATCAGATGATCGGGGCCAAGTTTTGCCTGCCATTCAGGGCGCGCTTGCAGCAGGGCCGTGCGAAACGCATCGCGGATATCAAGTTCGATCCGATGGCGCTGGCCGTAATCGAAGCCGATGGTTTCCACCTGCGCGAAACGATCCAAGGCCCAGGCGAGGCAGGTTGCGGAATCCTGCCCGCCGCTGAACAGGACGAGCGCTTTTTCTTGCGTCATGCGGTTTGGTCCAGCTGTGCGGCGGCCCAGGCGGCGGCTTCTGCCACCACCGGATCGGCATCGGTGCAAAGCGCACGCGCGGCCTCATGCAAGCTGGGATCGCCGGAATTGCCGATAGCGATCAGCACATTGCGGATGAAACGATTGCGCCCAATGCGCTTGATGGGGCTGCCGGAAAAAAACGCGCGAAAGCCAGCATCATCCAGCGCGGCCAAGCCTGCCAGCTTTGGCGCGGTGAGTTCCGCCCGCGGTGCGAAGGCGGGTTCCTCATGGGCCGCGGCGAATTTGTTCCAGGGGCAGACCGCGAGGCAATCATCACAACCATAGATGCGATTGCCCATGGGCTTGCGAAATTCCTCCGGGATCGGGCCGTGATGCTCAATCGTCAGGTAGGAAATGCAGCGCCGCGCATCCAGCCGATAGGGCGCGGGGAAAGCGTTGGTGGGGCAGATATCAAGGCAGCGCGAGCAAGTCCCGCAATGATCAACCTCAGGCGCATCAGGGCGGAGATCGAGCGTGGTGTAAATCTCTCCCAGAAAGAGCCATGAACCATGGGTGCGGGAGACAAGATTAGTATGCTTGCCCTGCCAGCCCAAACCCGCCTGCTGCGCCAAGGGTTTTTCCATTACCGGCGCGGTATCCACGAAAACCTTCACACCCGCATCGGCGAAATACGCCACGATCCAACGCGCCAGCGCCTTCAGGCGTTTCTTGACCAAATCATGATAATCGCGATTGCGCGCATAGACGCTGATCGTCGCGCGTTCCTGCCAAGCTAGGCTTTCCAGTGGATCGGTTTCGGGCGCATAGGAAAGGCCGAGGGCAATCACACTCCGCGCTTCTGGCCAAAGCACGCGCGGGTCGGCGCGTTGATCGGCGCGGGCTTCCATCCAACCCATGCCGCCATGCATGCCGGCAGCGAGGAATTCTTGGAGCCTTTCGCGCACCTCTGGCCCCAGCCGTGCTGGCGCAAAGCCAATGGCATCGAAGCCGAGGCGCGTGGCCTCTGCCCTTATGGCGTCAGCCGCGCCCACGATAGGGCTGCACTTCCTGCGCTGGAATCCAGACCGCTTCCGGCGGCGTGCCGCTTTGCCAGAAGACATCAATGGGAATGCCGCCGCGCGGATACCAATAGCCACCGATGCGCAGCCAATGCGGCGTCAGCAAGCCCATCAGACGCTGCGCGATATCCAGCGTGCAAGCTTCATGGAACGCTCCGTGATTGCGGAAGGAAGCAAGGTAGAGCTTGAGCGATTTGCTTTCCACAATCCAGGCATCCGGCACGTAATCAATGACCAAATGCGCGAAATCCGGCTGGCCTGTCAGCGGGCAGAGCGAGGTGAATTCCGGCGCGGTAAAGCGGATGCAATAGCGCAGGCCAGGATGCGGATTGCCGACCCGTTCCAGCACCGCCTGTTCCGGGCTTTGTGGTTGCTGGGCGGCCTGGCCAAGCTGGGTCAGATGCGACAGATCACTCATGCTGCATTTTCCTTTTCCGCCTGCCAGCCGGCTTCAATGCGCGCAGCAGTGCCGGCGAGATTGCCTGCCAGGATACCGGCGCGGAGTTCCGCCATCAGGTCCTGATAGTATTGAATATTGTGCCACGTCAGCAGCATGGGCCCCAGCATTTCATTTGCCTTGAATAGGTGATGCAGATAGGCACGCGAATGGCCCCTACAAGCGGGGCAAGCGCAGGCAGGGTCAAGCGGGCGGTTATCCTCCGCATGGCGGGCATTGCGGATATTGATCACACCGCCCCGTGTATAGGCGCGCCCGGTGCGGCCGGAGCGTGTGGGCATGACGCAATCGAACATATCGATGCCGCGCCGCACCGCGCCAATCAGATCAGAAGGCGTGCCCACCCCCATCAGATAGCGCGGCTTATCGGTGGGCAGCAGGGGCGTGGTGCATTCCAGCGTGGTGAACATGGCTTCCTGGCCTTCACCCACCGCGAGGCCTCCCACCGCATAGCCTTCAAAGCCAATATTGGTGAGTGCGGCGACACTTTCCGCGCGGAGATCAGGGAAAACACTGCCCTGGACAATGCCGAACAGGCCATGGCCCGCACGCGGCACAAAGGCTTCTCGGCTACGCGCTGCCCAGCGCATGGAAAGCCGCATGGAAGTCGCGGCCTGTTCATGTGTGGCGGGAAAAGGTGTGCATTCGTCAAAGCACATGGTCACATCGGCGCCGAGTAGATGCTGGACTTCCACGCTGCGTTCTGGCGTCAGGCGATGGCGTGATCCATCCACATGGCTTTGGAAGGTGACGCCATCCGCATCCATCTTGCGCAAGCCCGAAAGCGACATGACTTGGAAGCCGCCAGAATCCGTCAGAATGGGCCCATGCCAATCCATGAAGCGATGCAGGCCACCAAGCCGCGCAATGCGTTCAGCGCCCGGGCGCAGCATGAGGTGATAGGTATTGCCAAGCACCATGCGCGCACCGGTCGCGCGCACCGCATCGGCCGTCATGGCCTTCACCGTGCCGGCCGTGCCAACCGGCATGAAGACAGGTGTGGGCACCGTGCCATGTGCCGTATGCAAAACACCGGCACGCGCTGCGCCATCCTGGCCTTCATGTTGCCAGGTGAGCGTCATGGTGCGTCACTCGCGCGAAACAGCAGAGATGAATCGCCATAGGAGTAGAAGCGATAGTTTTGCGCGATGGCATGGGCATAGGCCGCGCGCATGCGCTGATCACCGGCAAAGGCGCAAACCAGCATGAACAGCGTGCTGCGCGGCAAATGGAAATTCGTCATCAGCGTATCGGCGCTGCGGAAGATATGTCCCGGCAGCAGATATAAATCCGTGAGGCCACGAAAGGGTCTGATGATGCCATCCGGCCGCACTGCGCTTTCCAAAAGCCGCAAGGCCGTGGTGCCAATGGCGATGATGCGCCCACCCGCCGCGCGCGCCGCGTTCAATTGCGCGGCAGCTTCCGGAGTGATCTCACCCCATTCCTCGTGCAATTTGTGCGCCCGCGCATCATCGGTGCGCACCGGCAGGAAGGTGCCGGCGCCGACATGCAGTGTAACGGTCACGCGCTGCACGCCGCGCGCATCAAGTGCTTGCAAAAGCGCTTCGGTGAAATGCAGGCTGGCGGTGGGTGCGGCGACGGCACCAGGGCGGCGGGCGAAGATCGTTTGGTAATCGCTGGTATCCTCAGCGGTTGGGCCTTCGGGGCGGCTGATGTAGGGCGGCAGGGGGACCTCACCCGCCTTTTCCAAAGCGGCCGCGAGCCGCGCTTGATCCGGCCCGAAATCAAGCCGCGCGGCGCCGCCTTCGGGATCATCCAGCACGCGCGCGGTGCAGTCCTCAGCACCTTCAATCGCAATCTCATCACCAGCCTTGAGGCGGCGGGCATTGCGAATCAGCGCATGCCAAATGCCAGCTTCCTCATGCCGGTTCAGCATGATTTCAACCCGCGCCTGGCCGCGCCGGGCATGCAGCCGCGCGGGGATCACGCGCGTATCATTCACCACCATGACATCGCCAGGGCCAAGCAGCGTCGGCAGATCACGCACGCCGCGATCTTCCACGCCATCCGGGTGGACAATAAGCACGCGCGCGGCATCACGCGGGCGGATAGGCGCCTGCGCGATCAGATGTTCAGGCAGGATGAAATCATAGTCATCCAGCCGCAAAGGGGGTGATTGGGCCAGCACGAGGGGGCGGTAGCGCGAAGCCGCCCGCCGCGCAACCAGCCGCCCCCAGTAAGGGGGCCTTATTCAGCGGAACGCAGGCCGGACGCTTCAATCAGGTTGCGGAATTTCTCGCTCTCCGCGCGGGAGAAAGCGGCGAAATCCGCACGGTTGCGATACAGGATGGGCTGGGCCACGCGCTTCATGCCTTCAATGAAGCCCTCGGCCCTCACTGCCCTTTCGCAAGCGGCTTCGAGACGCGCCAGGACAGGTTCCGGCGTGCCGGCGGGGGCGTAAAGGCCGCTCCAGATCGTATAGACCAGGTCATGGCCTTCTTCACGCATGGTCGGCACATCGGGGAAGTCCGGATTGCGCGCTTCGGTCAGGAAGGCGATCGGGTGGAGGTCATATTGGCGGATCAACAAGGTCTGATCCGTGAAAAGCTGCAATTGCCCCTGTTGGAAAGCCAGCATCACCTCACCTGAGCCACGAAACGGCACGTGATTCATTTGGATATTCGCCGCACGCATCAGCGCCACCATGGAAATATGCGGGATGCTGCCAGCGCCGGTGGAGGCAAAGGGCATGCCGCCATTCTCGGCCCGCGCACGCGCAATCACATCGGCCACGCGCCTCATGCCGGAATTCTTCGGTGTCATCATAATGACCGGGCTATCGGCCACCTGGCAGATCGCCGCAAGGTTTTCGAGCTTGTAAGTCAGGTTATTGCGAAAATGCGGCTGAATGGCGATGGGGCCAATCGGGGAGAGCAGAATGGTCTGCCCATCAGGCCGTGCGCGTGCGACTTCAGCCGTGCCGATGGTGCCGCCCGCACCCACCACATTGCGCACCACGACCGGCTGGCGGAGTGCGGTCGCCATATCATTCTGCATCAGCCGCGCGACGATATGCGATGGTCCACCCGCGGAGAAATTCACCACCATTGAGATTTGCGCCTTGGCAGGCACAGCCCAAGCCCAGAGCAGCGCCGCAAGCGCCGGAAGCCATTTCTGCATCTGTTTCCCCCTGCCCGCTTGTCGGCGCGGGCTGATGAAGGCAGGCTAACCCCAGAAAGCAAGGGAAGGGAAGCGCCATGGCTGAGACCATGACAGGGGCGCAATGGCTGGCCGGCAGCATCGCCGCTTCAGGTCAGACGCATGTGTTTTTCGTTGATGCGGTCTTGCGGCGGACCTTATTGGCGCTGGGCGATGCCGGGGTGCAGCCGGTACTTGCGCATACTGAAAAAGCCGCAGTCTATATGGCCGATGGCTATGCGCGGGTATCGGGCAGGCCGGGCATTGTTGCGGCGCAATCCGTTGGGGCGGCGAACCTAGCGGCCGGGTTGCAGGATGCCTATTTGTCGCGCGCGCCGATCATTGCGCTGACAGGGCGCAAGGTACCGGCGCATCAGCATCGCAATGCCTATCAGGAAGTGGCTCACGCGCCGCTTTTCTCACCCGTGACGAAATTGCAGACGGATGTCGCAGATGCCGCCGATCTGCCGCGTGTTTTGCGCCAGGCTTTTGCAGCATCGGTCGCACTACCACCGCGCCCGGTGCATCTTGATCTGTTCGGCTTACAGGCTGAGGTGATTGAGAATGGTAAGGTTTCTGTACCTATCATCGATCTTTCTGTATTCCGCATGCCGATGCATCACCCAGGGCCGGATATGGCAGCGATCGAAGCGGCGGCCCGCGCGCTGCTGGCCGCACCCAAGGTCGCGATTGTGGTGGGTGATGCGGCGGCACTTTCGGGCTGCGGCGCGGAAGTGTTGATGGTGGCGGAAGCGCTCGCCGCGCCGATTGCCACAGCGCTTGGAGCGCGCGGGATGATTTCAACGCGTCATCCGCTGCATATCGGCGTGGCTGGCGCCTATGCCGCGCCGCCAGCCAATCGGATTCTGCATGAGGCGGATTTGATTCTATTTGTTGGCGCCGATACGGGCGATATGCTGACGAATTACTGGCGGACGCCGTTCGCAGGTGCCACAGTTGTGCAGATTGATGCTGACCCGCATGAATTCGATCGTTCCTACCCCGCGGCGGTGGCGGTGCAGGGTGATCCGCGTGCAGCGCTGGCAGCATTGGCTGCAGCGCTTGGTACGCCGAAGCGCGATGGTGCTTATCTGGCATCCGCACAAGCACAAATGGCGGCCTGGCGCGCGGAAATGGCGCCGCGTTTCGCAAGCGATGCCAAACCCATTGACCCCGCGCGGCTTGCGGCGGAAATCACCGCGGTCCTGCCCGCCGATGGGATTCTGGTAGCGGATACAGGCTATTCCGGCATCTGGACTGCGACCATGGTGGATCTGGAACCAGGGCAAACTTACTTGCGCGCGGCGGGATCACTCGGCTGGTCTTTCCCGGCCGCACTTGGTGCGAAATGCGCGGCACCTGATCGGAAAGTTGTCTGCTGGTCCGGCGATGGCGCGCTTTATTATCACTTGGCAGAATTGGAAACAGCGCGTCGACGCAGCATTGCGGTGACGCTCGTGGTGAACAACAACTCCGGCTTCGGTCAGGGCTGGCCGAATTTCAAGCGCAGCGCTGGCAATCGCCCCGGCGCGGCGGAAGAAATCCTGCGCTTTGGACCCACCGATTTCACGGCGGTTGCGCGATCCTTCGGGCTGAATGGCATTCGCGTGGAACGGCCTGAAGATATCGGCCCCGCGCTGCGTGAAGCCATGGCGTCGCCAGAAACAGTGGTGGTGGATGTGGTGACGGATATTGAAGCACGCGCGCCCGCACCCTGGGCGCCGGAAGGAGCATGAGCATGACACGCGTTGCCGTTCTTGGCGCTGGCACCATGGGCCATGCGCTGGCACTGGTTTTTGCCCTTGGCGGGCACCAGGTGCGCCTGACCGACAATAACCCCGAAACCCTGCGCCGCGCTCAGGGCCTGATGGAAAAGGCCTTGGCGACATTGGCCGAAGCGGGCGAAGCGCCAGAGGGCTGGACTTCCGCCCATTTGGCACAGGCCATCACGCGGCATGAGGATTTGCGCGAATGCGTTGATGGCGCCGAGCTGATTGTCGAAGCCGTAGTGGAAAACCCCGATGTGAAGCGCAGGCTCTACGCGGAATTGGACCGGTTGGCGCCGGCCGAGGCGATCATTGCTTCCAATACATCCTATCTGGATATCTTTCCGTTGATGCCGGCTGCGCGGCAGAGAAAGACGCTAATCGCGCATTGGTATACGCCGCCCTATCTAGTGGATTTGGTGGATATTGTCGCGGGGCCGGAAACCGATCCGGCAGCGGTGGAGATAGTACGCAAGCTCTGCGCCGATATGGGCAAGAAGCCGATCGTGATGCGCAAATTCATCCCCGGCTATATCGCTAATCGCATCCAATCCGCGATCGGGCTTGAGGTGCAGAAGCTGCTGGATGAGGGGGTGGCGGATGCCGCGGAAATTGATGCTTCCATCATCCATGGCATTGCGTTGCGGCTGCCGATTCTGGGCGTACTCGCCAAGGCGGATTTCACCGGCTTGCCGATGATGCAATTGGCGCTCAAGAATCGCATGTATAAACCGCCACCAGTGCGCGGGCATAGTGCATCGCTGGACAAGCTGATCGCCGAAGGCAAGACCGGCGTGATGTCCGGTGCTGGCTTTTATGATTGGGGCGGCAAGGATCCCGCGACTTTGTTTGAGGATCGGGATCGTCGTCTCCTCGCGCTGCGCAAGGCGCTGCGCGAAATTGGAACCCTGGCAGGAATGGAGCGTGACCAATGACCGCAAGCTATGATCTGAAAGGCAAGACCGCGCTGGTAACCGGGGGTGCTTCCGGCATTGGCCTGGCGACTGTTGAAATGCTCGCGGCCAATGGCTGCAAGGTCGCCATCAACCATTTGGCGGGGGATGAGCGTGGACCCGCCGAAGTGGCGCGGCTGCGCGGCCTGGGCCGGGATGTGATTGCGGCACCCGGCAATGTCGCCGATGCGACAGATTGCAAACGCATGGTTGAACAGGCGGTCGCCGACCTCGGCCGCTTGGATTATTTGGTAAATAACGCCGGGACTCCTGGGACGAGAACCACGATTGCGCCGAATGAATTTGACCGGCTGACGGAAGAATTATGGGACACGGTATTGCAGGTTAACCTGCTTGGCGTGTTTCGATGCACCAAGGCAGCGGCGCCGGCCTTACGCGCCGCCGGTGGCGCGGTGGTGAGTGTGGCATCCATCGCCGGGCTTAATCACGCTGGTTCTTCCATGGCCTACGGTGCGACCAAGGCGGGGGTTGTGAGCCTCACGAAAAACCTTGCCCGCGGGCTGGCGCCGGAAGTGCGCGTGAATGCCGTGGCGCCAGGTGCAGTGGATTCCACCTGGATGATTGAATGGACCGAAGAACAGCGCCGCGGCAGCATTGACAACGCCGCGCTGAAGCGCCGCTGCACCACGGCTGATCTGGCTGAGGTGATGGTGTTTCTTCTGGCGGGTGCTGCCATGATCACGGGCCAGACCATTGTGGTGGATGGCGGGCTGACCCTGTAGGGCCTTTTCAGTGGTGTCGGCCACGCTGCCGACGCCCAAGGGCCGGACCACTGAAGGCAGCCAACATCGCCAGATGGCTGCCATGGTCAGCGTCCCGCAATGGCAGGCGGAGCAACCTGCCTTGCCCGTCGCGCATATGGAGTTCAGCGCCGGCACTGGTTTCAAGCAGCGCAACGCAGGTGAAAGCGGCTTCGGGTGTTTCAACGCGACGGTTGGTTTGCATGGATTTTTCGCTCCTCAGAATCACGTTTGTTGTGACGCGCTTAAGAAAAGACCCATCCTGGTTGTGGAACAGTTAACAGAAATGGTTTCGAGGCAATTTTCCTGCTAAGAATTTTTTGGTATTAATCAAAAGTAAAATTCCTCAACCAAAGGTTCCCGCCATGGTGCAGATCAATGCCGAGCGTTTCCTTGCCGATCTTCATGAACTGCGCAAAATCGGCGCCTATAAAACGGGCGTGCATCGCCCAACCTACTCCCCGCAGGATATGGAAAGCCGCCATTGGCTGATGGAAAAATTGCGCGAATGCGGGTTGGAAGCCAGCATTGATGGCATTGGCAATGTCTATGGCCGCCACAAGGGGCCTGGGCCGCATTTGCTGGTGGGCAGCCATATTGAAAGCCAGAATTACGCGGGCTGGCTGGATGGCGCGCTGGGTGTCATGGCCGGCGTTGCCCTGGCGCGCGCTGGCCTGCCCGTAGATGTTGCGGCTTTTGCGGATGAGGAAGGGCATTTCGAAGGTGGCTTCCTCGGCAGCCGTTCCATCATTGGTGAATTGACCGAAGAAGAAATTGATCGCAGCCATAGCCGGAATGATGGGACGCCCTTGCGTGATGCGCTGGCGGCGGCGGGGCTGGCCGGCAAGCCGCGCATGCAATTGGAACCCGGGCGGCATAAGGGTTTCTATGAAATGCATATCGAACAGGGCACGCAGCTTGAAAATGCCGGGCTGCGTGTGGGTGTGGTGACGGGCATTGTCGCCATCTGGCAATGGCGCATTCAGTTCCAGGGCCAGCAGGATCACGCCGGCGGCACCACCATGGCGGAACGCAAGGATGCCGGGCTTTCAGCGGTGCGCTTGCTGGCTGCGATTGATCAGGAATTCCCGCGCATTTGTGGCCCGCGCAGCACCTGGACCACGGGGCGCATCAGCCTTGACCCCGGCGCGCCTTCCATCATTCCCGGCAGCGCGGATGTGCTGTTCCAATTTCGCGATGTCTCCGTGCCCGTGCTGGAACGCATGGAAGCTGGGCTGCGCGCCTTGGTGCAGGAAAGCAATCGGCGCGAGAAATGCCCGGCGACGCTGACGCAAATGAGCCGCGCAACGCCTGCCATTTGCGACGCAGCCATGATGAAGGCTTTGGAACAGGCGGCGGAAGTGCATGCGCCCGGCCTTTGGCAGCAAATGCCCTCAGGCGCGGGGCATGATGCGCAATATATCGCGCGACGCATGCCGGCTTCAATGATCTTCGTGCCTTCCATCGGCGGCATCAGCCATCATTGGGCAGAAGACACGAAGGATGAGGATTTGGCTTTGGGCTGTCAGGTGCTTGCCAGCGCGGCGGAGAAATTCCTGGCGGGGTGAATAGCCCCGCTATTCCAGCTTGATATTCGCTTCCCGAATCACGCGGCCCCATTTTTCGGTTTCGCTGCGCAAAAAGGCTTCGGCCTGCGCGGTGGAATTGGGTTGTACCACCATGGCAAGCTGCGCGTAGCGCGCAGCGACTTCCGGGTCCTGCACCACCTCATTCAACGCCGTATTGAGTTTTTCGATGATGGCGGCGGGTGTGCGGGCGGGGGTCAGGATACAGTTCCACTCATACGCCTCATAGCCCGCAAGCGTATCGCCAATGGCGGGCAGGTCCGGGAAGGCCGCGATGCGCCCGCGCCCGGTATGCGCGACCGCGCGCACGCGCCCACCCTGCACGAAGGGTAGCGAGACATTTGAATTGCTGAAGAAAAAACCGACCTGCCCCGCCACCACATCCGTCAAGGCCGGGCCGCCGCCGCGATAGGGCACATGGTTCACCGTAATGCCCGCCGCGCGCGTGAATAATTCGAGCGCCAGATGCTGCGCCGACCCATTGCCGGATGATGCCCAATCAAGCGATCCGGGCCGCGCCTTGGCAAGCGCGATCACCTCCTCCAGGGATTTCGGCGGCTGGTTCGGGTGCATCACCAGCAGCATCGGCACCTGCATGGGTAGGAAGACCGCCTTCAGATCGGCCAGCGCATCAAAGGAAACCCTGATCAGGAAAGGATTGATCGCAAGCGGTGTTGCATCATGCAGGATCGTATAGCCATCAGGCGCGGCGCGCGCGACTTCCGCGGCACCAATGCTGCCCGAAGCACCGGGGCGATTTTCAATCACAAAGGGCTGGCCGAGCTTTTGCCCAAGCTTCGGGAAAATCATGCGCGCCGTGGTATCGGCGCCGCCGCCGGGCGGCCAGGGCACCACCACGCGGACCGGGCGATTGGGCCAATCACTGCCCTGCGCTAGCGCAGTCAGCGAGAGGAAGGGGGTTGCCAGCGTCGCCGACAGTAGCGCGCGACGGCCAGGATTGATCCGGGACATCATGCGCCCTTTCACGCCGCGCGCCGAATAAGGTCGGATGCACGCTCCGCCAGCATCAGCACCGCAGGATGGATGTTGGAAGATGGCACCAGCGGAAAGACCGAGGCATCCACCACCCGCAAGCCCTGCACGCCGCGCACGCGCAATTCCTCATCCACCACGGAACGCTGATCCGTGCCCATGCGATTTGTGCCGCAGGGGTGATAGACGGTCGTGCCATTGCTGCGGATATAATCCAGCATTTCATCTTCTGAATCCGTGCTGGGGCCAGGATATTGTTCGCTTTCGATCAAGCCCGCGAAGGGCTCGGTCGCGGCAATCCGCCGGCCAAGCTTGGCGGATTCCAGCATGATACGAATATCGGATGGCGCGGTCAGGTAATTGGCGCGGATCACGGGCTTGTCCGCGACATTGGGCGAACGCAGAGTCAAGTCACCGCGGCTATCGGGGCGGCAGACGCAGAAATTGAAGGTGAATCCTGGATGCTTCGCGAGTGAATTCGCCGAAGTGCCCTGATTGCCGCCCAGGCTGAAATTGACGAATTGGAACTG